>DATEDA010000024.1:0-2217 GCA_035286595.1 Burkholderiales bacterium
CCAGTCGCGCGCGCAGTGGGAAGAGGTCATGCAGGTGATGGTCGAGCGCGGCGCGCCGATGACGCCCGACGAGATCAGGGTCATCACCGACTACCTCGCCACTTACTACAACCGCGAAGGTCCCTCCGCAGCGGCCCAAGCCGCTTCGGCGCAGGCGGCCGCCGCGCAGGCCGCCGCGGACCCGGTCACGCGGCTGTTGAACGGCAACGCGTGCCTCGGCTGTCACACTCCGGATAAACCGCTCGTCGGTCCCGCGTTCCGGGACGTGGCGGCGAAGTATCGCGGCGATCCCGCGGCCGCGGCTAGGCTGGCCCAGAAGGTCAGGGGTGGGGGGCAGGGCGTCTGGGGCCAGGTCCCGATGCCGCCGAATCCTGGGCTGTCCGACGCGGACGCCAAGCTCCTCATCGACTGGGTCCTCGCCCAGCGATAGCGGGCGGGCGTTTGCCCGCTGATTCCACGACCCGGCGTAAGGCATCCGGGGGGTCAGCCGACTCGTACACCGTTATCATCCCGCCGTCCTGCGGAGGCCCCATGCTGATCCGACGTCCCACCGACATCCTGCCCTCGGAGATCACGCCGCAGCCGTTCTACGCGCGGCGTCGCGAGCTCATGAAGCTCGCGGCCGCGGGCTCGATCCTCGGTACGGCGGGCCTGCTCGGGTGCGACGCGCGTGGCCAGGCGAAGACGCTCGGCCTGCGGAAGCTCGAGAACGTCGCGAAGAGCCCGCTCAGCACCAACGAGCCGCTGACCGCCTACCAGCACGTCACCACGTACAACAACTATTACGAGTTCGGGACCGACAAGGACGAGCCGGCGGTCTACGCGAAGCGCCTGAAGGTGCAGCCGTGGACGGTCGTGGTCGAGGGCGAGGTCGCAAGACCCCGAACCTTCGGAATCGAGGAGCTGCTCAAGTTCCCGCTCGAGGAGCGCGTCTATCGCCTGCGCTGCGTGGAGGCGTGGTCGATGGTGGTCCCATGGATCGGCTTCGAGTTCAACCGGATCGCAAAGCTCGTCGAGCCGACCGCGAAGGCGAAGTTCGTCGAGTTCCTGACCGCGTACCAGCCCGACACGATGGTCGGCGTCAAGCTGCCGGTGCTCGACTGGCCCTACGTGGAGGGCCTGCGCATCGACGAGGCGATGCACCCGCTGACGATCCTCGCCGTGGGCCTGTACGGCGAGGTCCTGCCGAACCAGAACGGAGCGCCGATCCGCCTCGTCGTGCCGTGGAAGTACGGCTTCAAATCCGGCAAGTCGATCGTGCGGATCCGCTTCGTCGAGAAGCAGCCGAAGACCGCGTGGGAGAAGGCGAACCCGGGCGAGTACGGCTTCTATTCGAACGTGAACCCCGCGGTCGACCATCCGCGCTGGACCCAGCGGAAGGAGCGCCGCATCCCGGACTTTTTTGCGCGACGCGACACGGTGCTCTTCAACGGCTACGGCGACCAGGTGGCGAGCCTGTACGCCGGGATGGACCTGAAGAAGCTCTACTGAGGCGCACCACCCATGTCGCTCTCGCCGCCGGCGGTGCGGGCGCTGAAGGCAGCGCTGTTCGTCCTCGCGCTCGTGCCGCTCGCCCGGCTCGCGACCGGCGCGCTCTTCTTTCCCGACTGGCTCGGCGCGAACCCGGCCGAGTTCATCACCCGCTCGCTCGGTGACTGGGCGCTGCGCTTCCTCCTCATCACCCTCGCGGTGACGCCGCTGCGCAAGCTGTCCGGGTGGCACTGGCTCGCGAACTTCCGGCGCATGTTCGGCCTCTTCGCGTTCTTCTACGTGACGGTGCACGTGTCGAGCTACGTGGCGTTCGACCACGTGTTCGACGTCGTGGCGATCCTGAATGACATCGTCAAGCGGCCGTTCATCACCGTGGGATTCACGGCGCTCGTGCTGATGAGCCCGCTCGCCATCACGTCGACGAACCGGATGGTGCAGCGGCTCGGGGCGAAGCGCTGGCTCGCGCTGCACCGGCTCGTGTACGTCATCGCGCCGCTCGGCGTGCTGCACTTCTGGTGGATGGTGAAGCGCGACATCACCGAGCCGGCGATCTACGCGCTGATCCTCGCGGTCCTGCTCGGCTACCGCGTGGTCGCCAAGCTCAAGGACCGCCGCCGGCGCGCGCGGCCGGCGCCGCGCGGGGTCGCGCAGCCGCGCGCGAACGCGTGATGCGGCTCTAGCGCAAGCGAGGCTTGAGCCGTTCCGGGAGCAGGCGGCTGAACGGCC
>DATEDA010000025.1:0-14613 GCA_035286595.1 Burkholderiales bacterium
GGCTGGTAGTAGTCCCGGATCGCGCGAATGACGAGGCTCGATTCCTGGTAGATCAGGAACGGCGCCGGGTTCGCCACCCGGCCGGCGTCGTCGCGCTGCTGCTCGGAGGCCTCGAGGATCTTCTCCCACAGCTTGAGCAGGTACTTGAGGTCCCACTCCAGCTCTTCGAGCGTCCGGCCGATGCCGGCAGTGCGCGCGATGATGCTCATCCCCTGCGGGACGGGGAGCTTTTCCATCGTCTCCCGCAGCTCGTTGCGGTCCTCGCCCTCGACGCGGCGGGAGACGCCGCCGCCGCGCGGGTTGTTGGGCATCAAGACGAGGTAACGCCCGGCGAGGCTGACGAAAGTCGTGAGCGCGGCGCCCTTGTTGCCGCGCTCGTCTTTCTCGACCTGGACGAGGACTTCGATGCCCTCGGCGATCGCGTCCTGGATGCGGGCGCGGCCGGGCTCGGCGTCGGGCCTGAAGTAGACCCGCGAGATTTCCTTGAAAGGCAGGAACCCGTGACGCTCGGTGCCGTAGTCGACGAAGGCGGCCTCGAGGCTGGGTTCGACGCGAGTGATGACTCCCTTGTAGACGTTGCCTTTGCGTTGTTCCTTGCTAGCCGATTCGATGTCGAGGTCGATCAACTTCTGACCGTCGACGATCGCGACACGGAGTTCCTCGGCCTGTGTCGCGTTGAACAGCATGCGCTTCATATAATTGTTCTCCGGGCGCGCCGCTGGACAACACGTCCCTGACTGATGTGGGTCTTAGCGAAGCATAGTTGCGCTTGGACTCAAAGCTGTTGGTGTCAGTCGGATTGAACGTGTCGTCGCCCGGTCTGGTCTCCCCGTGCCGGGCTGGGGGGAATCGGTACGGATTCCGGCGCGCGAGTCGATTACTATCGCTGCTTCTGGTGAGCGACTACAACCAGCTGACGGGCCTGCTCGCACTGCGCGAGAACGGACCCACTTCGCGGCCGTTGGGCCGGGGACGTGTTGGCGACCGGGCGATGCCTGCGGTCGCTGTCCCGCGAGCGAAGACAGCGACAGGATTATATGGAGAATGAAGGGTTTACGCAACGTGCAGGCGAGCCTCGTCGTCGTGGACGAGCGCCATTCGGCACAGCGGGTCGATAATTTCCTGCTGCGGGAGCTGAAGGGCGTGCCCCGCAGCCACGTCTACCGGCTGCTGCGCGGGGGCGAAGTACGGGTCAACAGCCGCCGCGTCGACGCGACCTACCGGCTGCAGCCGGGCGACCGGGTCCGCATCCCACCGGTGCGGCGAAGCGCGCCGCCCGCGCGTCCCGCGCCGGCGCCACGGGAGACCGGGTTCCCGGTCATCTTCGAGGACGACGCCCTCCTCGTCATCGACAAGCCGGCGGGGATTGCCGTGCACGGCGGGAGCGGCGTCAGCTTCGGCGTGATCGAGCGCCTGCGGGCCGAGCGGCCGCAGGCGCGCTTCCTCGAGCTCGTCCACCGGATCGACCGCGAGACCTCGGGGTTGCTCGCGCTGGCGAAGAAGCGCAAGGCGCTCCTCGCGCTCCACGCGGCGCTGCGCGAGGGCCGGGTGACGAAGCGCTATCTCGTGCTCGCGAAAGGCGCCTGGCGCCAGCCCGCCCGCGACGTCGTGCTCCCGCTGCGAAAGCTCGTGACTGCGGCCGGCGAGCGTCGGGTGAGGGTGGAGCAGGGCGGGCAGGCATCGCGGACGCAGTTCCGGCTGAAGGAGCGCTGCGGCGGATTCTCGCTCCTCGAGGCGACGCTGGACACTGGCCGCACCCATCAGATCCGGGTGCAGCTCGCACACCTCGGGTTCCCGGTCGCGGGCGACGACAAGTACGGGGACTTCGAGCTCAATCGCCGGCTCGCGAAACAGGGGCTCAAGCGCATGTTCCTGCATGCCCACCAGCTCGCGTTCGATCACCCGCTCACCGGCGCCCCGATCGAGCTCACGGCGCCGCTGCCGCCGGAGCTCGCCCGGTTCGTGGCGGAGCTGCAGGCGCCCCGAGTCGATGCCGAAGCGGTTTGACCTGGTCGTGTTCGACTGGGACGGCACGCTGATCGACTCGGCGGGCGCGATCGTCGCCTGCATCCAGGCTGCGTGCCGCGACCTCGGGCTGCCGGTCCCGGACGACGAGCGGGCGAGTCACGTGATCGGGCTCGGCCTCGCCGATGCCCTCGCGCACGCGATCCCCGGTCTGCCGCCTTCGGAGTACCCGCGCGTGTCGGAACGCTACCGGCACCACTTTCTCGTCCGCGGCGCGAGCCTGCCGCTGTTCCCCGGCACGCACGAGATGCTGGTCGGGCTGCGTGCGAACGGACACGCGCTGGCGATCGCCACCGGGAAAAGCCACGCGGGGCTCGCTCGGGCGTTGGCGCAGGCCGGGTTGGAGGAAATGTTCGACGCGACGCGGTGCGCCGACCAATGCGCGCCGAAGCCCGCGCCGGACATGCTGCTCGAGCTGCTGGATGAGGTGGGCGTCGCGCCCGGGCGCGCGCTCATGGTTGGCGACACTTCTCACGACGTGCAAATGGCGGCCAACGCGGGCGTCGCTGCGGTGGCAGTGAGCTACGGCGCCCACGAAGGCTCGCAGCTGGCTACGCTGTCGCCGCTCGCGCTCGTGCACTCGACGCCGGAGCTCGCCCGATGGCTGGCAGCGAACGCGTAGTCGTCTGCCCGAGCGCCGCCCTGGCCGACGGTGGGGAGGGCGTGCGTTTCGAAGTGCACTGGGGCGGCGCGCCGCACACCGCGTTCGCGATTCGGCACGCGGGTCGTGTCCGCGCCTATCTGAACCGCTGCGCGCACCTGGGCGTCGAGCTCGACTGGCAGCCGGGGCGTTTTTTCGATGCCGATGGCATGGTTTTGATATGCTCGACCCACGGTGCGCTCTACGATCCGGAGACGGGGGCGTGCCTGGGCGGTCCATGTCGCGGCGCGGGGCTCGTGCCCGTTGCGGTCGACGAGGTCGACGGCGAAGTCGTTTTGCGGGAATAGGATTCGGCAATGACTGAGAACAGCAGCAACTGGGAGCGCGGCGTCATCGAGAAGCTCGCGCTCGAAGCGCTCCAGGAGCAGCGCCGCGCGCGCCGCTGGGGGATCTTCTTCAAGGCGTTGACGTTCGCGTATCTGACGTTTCTCCTGATCCTGCTCCTCGACCTGCGTGGGGGCGACGCCTTCGCCGGCAAGCACTCCGCGCTCGTCGACGTGGCCGGGGTGATCGACGCCAAGGGCGGCGCGAGTGCGGACAACGTCAACAGCGCGCTCCTGAGCGCCTTCAAGGACAAGAACACGCAAGGCGTGATCCTGCGCGTCAACTCGCCGGGCGGGAGCCCGGTGCAGGCCGGCCTGATCTACGACGAGATCCGGCGGCTCCGGGACCTCTACCCGAACATCCCGATGTACGCGGTCGTGGAGGACGTGTGCGCGTCGGGCGGGTACTACATCGCCTCCGCGGCCGACCGGATCTACGTCGACAAGGCGAGCCTGATCGGGTCGATCGGCGTTCTCATGGACCAGTTCGGGTTCGTCGAGACCCTGGACAAGCTCGGCGTCGAACGGCGGGTGCTGAGCGCCGGCGAGAACAAGGCGTTCCTCGATCCGTTCTCCCCGCTCGAGCCGCGCCACGTCGAGCACGCGAAAGCGCTGCTCGGCGAGATCCACCAGCAGTTCATCGAGGTCGTGCGCAAGGGGCGCGGCAAGCGCCTGAAGGAGTCGCCCGAGCTGTTCAGCGGCCTCATCTGGACCGGGGCGAAGTCGATAGAGCTCGGCCTCACCGACGGCCTCGGCAGCGTCGACTACGTGGCGCGCGAGGTGATCAAGGCCGAGCAGGTCGTCGACTACACGCAGAAGGAGAACATCGCCGAGCGCTTCGCCAAGCGCTTCGGCGCCGGCGTCGCCCAGACGCTCGGGTTGGGCGGCACGACCCCCCGGCTGCGCTAGCACCGCGGGGCCGTCTTACCTCGGCTGCGGGGCTGCCATCACGGAGCCGGGTTGCTTCTGGCCCGCGCGGAGCAGCGCGGCTGGATCGCACGCGTCGGCGACAGCCGGATAGGACGCGATCTTTCTTGCGCTCGCGGTGCTCGTATCGAGGTGCCAGAGCGATCCGAACGTCGTGCCGGCGGCGAGGAGCGTGCCATCACCGGCAAACGACAGCCCGGTGAAGCCCACGTCCTTGTCCGCATCGGCGTCCAGCGCCAGCTCGATGCGGGTGATCTCAAACCGTTCCGGACCGACGCGCCAAAGCACCGGGAGCACGTTGCTGGAGACGAAAGCCGCCCCGGAGGAATCGAGCGCCAGGTCGGGCGGGCAGCTGTACCCCGCGTCGACCAGAACCCAGTCCGGCAGGACCATGCGGCGCAGCTGGCGGCCGGTCGTGTTTTCGTAAAGCGTGAGTGCGTCGGGCTCGAGGACCCAGAGACGGTTGCGCGCGGCGTCCGTGCGGGCGACTCGCAGCGTTGCCTCGGCCCGGTCTTCGCGCTGCACGCCGCTATCGCAAGCGCAGAGCATCCCGGCCGCCATCACCGCGACGGCCATGGACTGGGAAAGTTTGAATTGAGTCGACATATCGCCACCTTCTCCCCGGCAAGCGGGGACCGTGCAGTGCTTGGGCGATATGCCTTGGATAGCCGGGCGACTGCGCTGGGCCCGACTGTGAAACACGCTCGGCTCAGTTCGAGTCAGGCCCGGTCTGGACGCTCCTTTCCATAAGCCGAGTAGAAAAAATCGAAGATCCGCATGGACTCGGACAGGAACTGGTCGTCGCTGCGGGCCTTTTGCTTCGCTCCACGCAAGACGGTTTCGAGGCCCCTGGCGTCGGCGACGGGGATGCCGCCGATGTCGAGAAAGTGGACCGCCGCGCCGATCGCGGCGAGCGGCGGGTCCTGATCGAGGCCGAAGCTCGCGAGCAGCACCTCGAAAGTCACGCGGCCGCCCGAGTGCGTGAATTCGGCCCGGTCAAAATCGAAGCCAACCGCCTTGCGCGGACAGTCGCGCGGGCGCTCTATCCAGACGAACCTGGCGTCGCCGTCGATGAAGCGCTTGATCAGCCAGGCGCTCGCCAGCCGGTCGACCCAGGGGTTGCTGCGGGTCGCCCAGATACGGCCACGGTATTTCGCGGCGTCGACACGTTTGATCCGTTTTCTGGATGGCCGGGGCTCGCCGCCCGAATACAGCTCGGCCGATTTCGCTTCGAGGCCGCCGAGCGCATCTTCCGCCTGCGATTTCGCCGGCCCGGGGAAGAAATCGCTTTCCGCGAGCTCCTCGAAGGACCGGCGCAGTCGCTGCACGAGCGTCTGCGCGCGGCGCAGCCCGAGCCGCGGCAAGGCGGCACTCGCGGCCCGGATTTTCTCGACCAGGCCGCCGTAGCCCATGCTGCGGTCGAAGAGCTTGCGCACATGCTCGGCCTGCGCGCTGCTCTTCAGGTTCATCTCCACGGCCATGGCAAAGCCCCCCTCGGCCCGGATGTCGGACTCCATTTCGGTGAGGGTAGGGGCGCGCGGCGACCCGGCGGGCAGCAGATACACGCCGTCGCGCAGCACGCCGCAGCCGGTTTCCTTGAGCGCGCGCCAGACACGCATGCGAACGGTCGAATTGCGCGTCGGCAGACTTAGCACCAGGGCCTGATACGCCGTCATGGTGGAGTGATATATATCACAAGTTAGTGATATAAGCAACAAGGATCATCGCCCAGACGCTCGGGTTGGGCGGCGCGACTCCCCGGCTCCGCTAGCGCGGCGGAGCCAGCAGCAGAAACACTGCCGGTCGCCGGCCGATGGCGCGCGGCGACGCGCGCCACTGGGCGACCGTTCGCGTCGCGATCGACTCTCCCGGGGACGCGAGCTCCGCGGCCACGCAGAGCCAGGTTCCGGGGGCGCAGGTTTCCGTGATCACCCGCAGCAGCCGGTCGTTCCGGTAGGGCGTCTCGATGAAGAGCTCCGTCCGACGGGCACGCCGCGAGTCCGCCTCGAGCGCCCGCAGCTCGGCCTTGAGCTCGCGCTCGTCGACCGGGAGGTAGCCGTGGAAGGCGAAGCGCTGGCCCTCGAGCCCCGAGGCCATCAGCGCGAGCAGCATCGCGGACGGCCCGACGAGCGGCGCGACGCGAATGCCGGCGGCGTGCGCGTGGCGGACGAGCATCGCTCCGGGATCCGCCACTGCCGGCGCCCCGGCCTCGGAGAGCACCCCGGCGTCGGCTCCCTCACGCACGGGCGCGAGCAGCTCGAGGAGCCGGGTCTCGTCGGCGCCTGCCTCGAGCTTGTCGATCCTGAGCTCCGCCAGCGGTCCGGGATGACCGATGGCCTTCAGGAATGCGCGCGCGCTCTTCGGCTGTTCGACGATGAAGTAGCCGATGGTGCGGATCTGCTCCTGGACCGCGGGTGGAATCGCTGCGGCGGCGGTGCCGTCGGCGATCGGCGTCGGGACGAGATAGAGCGTCCCTGGACTCACGCGAGCACGTCGCAGCCGAGCTCGCCGAGCAGTTCCACGAGCGCAATCAGCGGCAGCCCGATCAGAGCGGTCGGATCCTCGCCGGCGAGCCGCCGGACCAGCGCGATGCCGAGCCCTTCGATCTTCGCCGCGCCGGAGCAGTCGTACGGCTGCTCCGCGCGAAGATAGCGCTCGATGGCGTGGTCGGAGAACTCCCGGAAGTCGACGTCGCAAGGCACGAGGCGTGTCCGGGTCTCGTGATCGGCGCCGCGGACGACCGCCACCGCCGTGAGGAAGCGCACGCGCTGGCCGCGCATCGTCCGGAGCTGGGCGACGGCGTTCGCGTGAGTGAGCGGCTTCGCGAGCAGCTGCTCGCCCAGCACCGCGACCTGGTCCGCGCCGATGACCAGGGCGTCGGGAAACCGCGGCGCGGCGCTCCTCGCCTTCTCGACCGCGAGCCGCAGCGCCAGCGCGTCCGGGGCCTCGCCGCGGCGCGGCGTTTCGTCGATCGCCGGATTGACGACGTCGAACGCCAGCCGCAGCCGCGCGAGCAGCTCGCGCCGGTACGGCGAGGTCGAAGCGAGGATGAGTGGCGTGGAACCCATTCGGACTGGTTCGGCGAGGCGCGTGAGGCGAGCTAGCTCCCTGATTTCTTTGACGGTCCGGGTGGAAAATACTATCATTCGCCGCTTATGTCGCGCGCCGGGACGATCGACGGCCTGCAGTTCGCCCGTGGCCGGGATCGCGTCGCGGGATCGATCGGCATCGACGCTCTTCCGCGCCTCGCAGCGACGGGGTGCGACGCGGCGACGCTCGCTTACCGCGTGCGCGGCGGGGAGAACGGGGGCGGACGTCTCAGCCTGACCATCGAGATCAGCGGCGAGCTTCGCCTCGTGTGCCAGCGCTGTCTCGGACCGCTCGCGTTCCCGCTCGCGGCGCGGAGTGAGCTGGAGCTGGCGGCGACGGAAAGCGAGCTCGAAGCGGCCGAGGACGACATCGACCGGGTGCTGGCGACGAAGGCGATGGATGTTGCCACGCTCGTCGAGGACGAAGCGATCCTCGCGCTGCCGATGGCCCCGCTCCACGGGCGGTGCGAGACCGGCGTGACGCCGGATGCGGCGGTAAAGGCGGGGCCGTTTGCGTCGCTCGCCGGGTTGCGCAGAGCGAACGGCGGATCGAACGGCTCGTCCCGATAGGCGCGGGCCCGGCCCGAGAGAGAGTTGCGCTCGGGCGACATCACACTAGAAGAAGGAGCAGGTTTCATGGCTGTCCAGCAAAACAAGAAGTCGCCGTCGCGGCGGGGAATGCGCCGCTCGCACGACGCGCTCTCCAACCCGCCGCTCGCGCTCGAGCCGGCGACGGGTGAGGTCCACCTGCGGCATCACGTCAGCCGCAGCGGGTTCTACCGCGGGAAGAAGGTCGTCAAGACGAAGAGCGAGTGACCGATCGCGTCCGCGTGGATGCGGCGCACCGGCAAGGGGAGACGGGAGGCGGTGCGTCAGTCGCGCCGGACCTCGGCCTGCCGAACGTGGCGAGCGATCTCACTCTGGCGATCGACTGCATGGGCGGCGACCACGGCCCGCCGGTGACCGTTCCCGCGGCGCTTCGCTTCCTCGAGACGAACCCTGCCGCGACCGTCATCCTGGTCGGCGTCGGCGACGCGATCGAAGCGCAGCTGCGCCGCCGTCGGGACGCGCGCTCCGACCGGGTCCGGGTGCACCACGCGAGCGAGATCGTGACGATGGACGAGGCGCCGGCCACCGCGGTCAAGCGCAAGAAGGACTCGTCCATGCGGGTCGCGCTCGACCTCGTGCGGCGCGGCGAAGCCCACGCTGCCGTCAGCGCCGGCAACACCGGCGCGCTCATGGCGATGGCGCACTTCGTCCTGAAGACCCTGCCCGGGATCGACCGGCCGGCGCTCGTCTCTGCGCTCCCGACCGTCAAGGGCCACACTTACATGCTCGATCTCGGCGCGAGCCCCGATTGCAAGCCGGAGCACCTCGTGCAGTTCGCCGTCATGGGCGCGATTCTCGTCTCGGCCGTGGAGCACCGCGAGCGACCGACCGTCGGCCTCCTGAACATCGGCGCCGAGGCGATCAAAGGCAACCAGGTCGTGAAGCAGGCCGGCGAGCTGCTCCGCGCGAGCGAGCTGAACTTCGTCGGCAACGTCGAGGGCGACGGGATCTACCGCGGCGAGGTCGACGTGGTGGTGTGCGACGGGTTCGTCGGTAACGTCGCGTTGAAGACCTCCGAGGGCCTCGCGCGCATGGTCGAGCGGTTCCTGCGCGAGGAGTTCACGCGAAACCCTCTGCGCCGCCTCGCGGCGGTGATGGCGTGGCCGGCGTTGGCGGCGTTCCGCCGGCGAGTCGATCCGCGGCGCTACAACGGCGCGACGCTGCTCGGCCTGAGAGGCGTCGTCGTGAAGAGCCACGGCTCCGCCGACAGGGTCGCGTTCGCGCGGGCCATCGAGCGCGGGGCGGACGAGGTGCGCGGGCGGGTGCTGGAGCGCATTGCCGAACGGCTCGCGACCGCGGAGTCGACGGCATTGCCGGAGGCCGCGTCGTGATGCGCGCACGCATCGTCGGCACCGGAGGCTACCTGCCGCCGCGGATCGTCACCAACGCCGAGCTCGCGCGGCGCGTCGATACCTCGGACGAGTGGAT
This sequence comes from Burkholderiales bacterium, assembly GCA_035286595.1. Taxonomy (GTDB): domain Bacteria; phylum Pseudomonadota; class Gammaproteobacteria; order Burkholderiales; family SG8-39; genus DATEDA01. Next base: position 9,063 of record DATEDA010000025.1, read on the forward strand.
CGTCTCGCGGACCGGGATCCGGCAGCGGCACATCGCCGATGAAAGCGAGACCTCGAGCGACCTGGCGCTGCAGGCGAGCCGGGAGGCCCTGCAGGCCGCGGGGGTCAAGGCGAACGATCTTGATCTCATCATCGTGGCGACCTCGACCCCGGACTACGTCTTCCCGAGCACCGCTTGCCTGCTGCAAGCGAAGCTCGGCGTGCGCGGCTGCACCGCGTTCGACGTTCAGGCGGTCTGCAGCGGTTTCGTCTACGGTCTGGGGGTCGCCGACAGCTTCGTCCGTGCGGGCGAGTCCCGCAGCGCGCTGGTCGTGGGAGCGGAGGTGTTCTCGCGCATCCTCGACTGGAGCGACCGCTCCACCTGCGTGCTGTTCGGCGACGGTGCCGCTGCGGTCGTGCTGCGCGCCGACGAGCGTCCCGGCGTGCACGCGACCGTCCTGCACGCCGACGGCGCTCAAGCGGGCATTCTCTCGGTACCGGGCAACGTGTGCGGCGGCAGGATCGTCGGCAGCCCCTTTCTGAGAATGGACGGACCGGCGGTGTTCCGGTATGCGGTGAGGGTGCTCGACGAGGTCGCGCGCGAGACGGTCGCGAAGTGCGGCATGCGCCTGAGCGACATCGACTGGCTCATCCCGCACCAGGCCAACATCCGGATCCTCGATGCGACGGTGAAGAAGCTCGGCCTGCCGCCGGAACGGCTGGTGGTGACGGTTGATCGGCACGCGAACACCTCTGCGGCCTCGGTGCCGCTCGCGCTCGATCTCGCATGCCGCGACGGACGGATCAAGCCGGGCCAGCGGGTCATGCTGCAGGGCGTGGGCGGCGGCTTCACGTGGGGCGCGTCTCTCGTCGAGATCTAGGAGCCAGACAGATGAAGTTCGGCATGGTTTTCCCCGGCCAGGGCGCGCAGTCCGTGGGAATGCTTGCAGGGTACGGCGATGCGTCGGAGGTGCGGGAGGTGCTCGCGACGGCATCCGAAGCACTGCAGCAGGACGTCGCGAAGCTGATCGCGGAGGGCCCCGCGGAGGAGCTGAGCCGGACGGTCAACACCCAGCCGGTGATGCTGACGGCAGGCTACGCTGCATACCGGATGTGGCGTGGCCTCGGCGGTCCCGAGCCGGTGGTGGTTGCCGGGCACAGCCTCGGCGAGTACACCGCCCTCGTCGCTGCGGGCGCGCTCGCGTTCGAGGATGCGCTCCCGCTCGTACGGCTGCGCGCGCAAGCGATGCAGGAAGCGGTGCCGCAGGGCGAAGGCGCGATGGCCGCGATCCTCGGACTCGATGAGGATGCCGTGCGCCTGGCCTGCGCCGAGAGCGCCCAGGGGCAGGTCGTCGAGGCGGTCAATTTCAATGCGCCCGGCCAGGTCGTGATCGCGGGCCATGCGGGCGCCGTCGAGCGCGCGATTGCCGCGGCGAAGGCAAGGGGCGCCAAACGCGCCGTTCCGCTGCCGGTGAGCGCGCCCTTCCACTCTTCGCTGCTCGCGCCGGCGGCGGCGCGGCTGAAGGAACGGCTGGCGTCGATCGAAGTGCGGGCGCCGCGGATCCCGGTGGTGAACAACGTGGACGCCGAGGTGTACGGCGAGCCCGAGCGGATCAAGGATGCCTTGGTACGCCAGGCCGATCATCCGGTGCGGTGGGTCGAATGCGTGCGCGCGATCACGGGGCAGGGCGTCACCCACGTTGCCGAGTGCGGGCCGGGGAGGATCCTTGCGCCGCTCGTCCGACGCATCGCGGAGGGCGCGCAGGGGTACGCCCTGGTCGATCGGGAATCCATGGAGCAGACCCTCGCCGAGCTGAGAGGGGCCTGAATGGAGCTCAAGGGGCAGGTTGCCCTCGTCACCGGTGCGACGCGCGGGATCGGCAAGGCGATCGCGGTCGCCCTCGGCGAGGCGGGGGCGACGGTCATCGGCACGGCGACCACCGACGCTGGAGCGCGGTCGATCGGGGAGTATCTCGCTCCGGCGGGGATCGCCGGCCGGGGTGCGATGCTCAATGTCACCGACGGCACCGCGGTCGACGCGCTGGTCGCGACGGTCGAGAAGGAGTGCGGAGCGGTATCGATCCTCGTGAACAACGCCGGGATCACGCGCGACAACCTGCTCGCGCGGATGAAGGATGCGGAGTGGGATGAAGTGATCGACACCGATCTCAAGTCGGTGTTCCGGGTGTCGCGCGCGGTGCTCCGCGGCATGATGAAGGCGCGGGCCGGCCGGATCATCAGCATCACTTCGGTGGTCGGATCCAGCGGGAACCCGGGCCAGATCAACTACTCGGCGGCGAAAGCGGGAATCGCCGGTCTGACGCGGTCGCTCGCGCGCGAGATCGGCAGCCGGGCGATCACGGTCAACTGCGTCGCGCCCGGCTTCATCGACACCGACATGACGCGCGCGCTCCCCGAAGCGCAACGCGGCCAGCTCCTCGCCCAGATTCCGCTCGGCCGGCTGGGGCGGCCCGAGGACGTCGCCGCGGCGGTGCTATTTCTTGCCTCCCCCGGCGCGAGCTACATCACCGGCGCGACGCTGCACGTCAACGGGGGCATGTACATGAACTGAAACGAAATTCGGCCCGGCGCCGGGCACCGGGGGCGTTCTGATAGAATTTTCGCCGCTCGGGCCCCAGCAGTCCTAGAACACACCGATCCAGAGGGAAGGAGTCCGCATGGACAACGTCGAACCACGCGTCAAGAAGATCGTCGCCGAACAGCTCGGCGTGAACGAGGCGGAGATCAAGAACGAGTCCTCGTTCGTGGACGATCTCGGCGCGGACTCGCTCGACACCGTCGAGCTCGTGATGGCGCTCGAGGAGGAGTTCGAGACCGAGATCCCCGACGAGGAGGCCGAGAAGATCACGACGGTGCAGCAGGCCGTGGATTACATCAAGGGCCACCTCACCAAGAAGGCCTGAGCCCGCTCGCCGAGAGCCCGCTTGTCCCGTCGCCGCGTCGTCGTCACCGGACTCGGGCTGGTCTGCCCCGTCGGCAACCGGGTCGACGAAGCGTGGCAGAACATCGTCGCCGGGCGGTCCGGCATCACCGGCATCACCCGGTTCGACGCCGCTGCTTTCCCGAGCCGGATCGCGGGCGAGGTGAAGGGGTTCGAGGTCGGCGCGTACCTTTCCGCCAAGGAGGCGCGACGCTACGATGTCTTCATCCACTACGGGCTCGCGGCCGCGATCCAGGCGATCCGTGACTCGGGGCTCGATACGGCGCGCGAGGATCCCGACCGCATCGGGTGCGTGATCGGCTCGGGGATCGGGGGACTGCCCCTCATCGAGTCGACGCACAACGAGTACCTGAGGGGCGGGCCGCGCAAGATCTCCCCGTTCTTCGTGCCCGGCACCATCATCAACATGATCGCGGGTCAGCTCTCCATCATGTACGGGCTCAGAGGCCCGAACCTCGCGATCGTCACGGCCTGCACGACCTCCAACCACTGCATCGGCGAGGGCGGGCGGTTGATCGAGTACGGCGACGCGGACGTCATCGTCGCCGGCGGGTCCGAATCGACGATCAGCCCGCTCGGCGTCGGCGGTTTCACGGCGCCGCGGGCGCTGTCCACGCGCAACGACGACCCGCCGACGGCGAGCCGCCCCTGGGACCGGGATCGCGATGGCTTCGTGCTCGGTGAAGGTGCCGGCATCGTGGTGCTCGAGGAGTACGAGCACGCGCGCCAGCGGGGCGCCCGCATCTACGCCGAGCTGGCCGGCTACGGCATGAGCGCCGACGCGTTCCACATCACCGCGCCGGCCGAGGACGGCGGCGGCGCGGCCCGTTGCATGGCGAACGCGCTGAGGAATGCGCGGCTGAGCCCCGACCAGGTCGATTACATCAACGCCCACGGCACATCGACGCACCTCGGCGACATCGCGGAGACGGTCGCGGTGAAGCGCTGCTTCGGACCGCATGCTGCGAAGCTCGCGATGAGCTCCACGAAGTCGATGACCGGGCATCTCCTCGGCGCCGCCGGCGGGATCGAGGCGGTGTTCTCGGCGCTTGCGGTCCACCATCAGATCGCGCCGCCCACGGCGAACCTGTTCAACGTCGACCCGGCGTGCGATCTCGACTACGTGCCGCTGCGGGCGCGGGAGATGCCGATCCGCGTCGCGCTGTCCAACTCGTTCGGCTTCGGCGGCACGAACGGCACGTTGATCTTCGCGCGGATTTGAGCCCGACGTTGCGAGTGTGGCTGCGTCCGTCAGGGACGCTCGCCGCGGCGATCGCCCTCGCCCATCTCGCCGCGCTCGCGACGGCCGTCGCTGCGCTACCGGGTGCGGCCGCGGCGCTCGTGGCCGCCGGCGTGGCGCTCTCCGCGATCGGGCACCTGCGCGAGGCGCTGCATCGGGCACCGCAGGCGGTCACTGGACTCGAGTTGAGCGCCGACGGGCGGGTCGCGGTGGCGGGTCCCTCGGGGGATTGGGTGACCGCGCGCCTGCGAAGCGTCGCCGTGCCGGTCCCCTGGCTCGCCGTGGTGACGCTGCGCGACGCCCTGGGGCAGCGCCGGGCGGCGGTCGTCCTCCCGGATGCGCTCGACCGGGAGGCATTTCGCCGGCTGCGGGTCTGGCTGCGCTGGGGGACCGCCGCCGGTCCGGCCGGGGCGGATTCGACGAATGACCCTTCTCGCGGCTGAACCAATCGTGCCGACGGGTGTCTGTAGTGCGAGGTCGTGGCAGGAGCGCGCAGGCGCTGCGGTATACTGCCCATTGCCGGCCGGTAAGCGTTTGAAAAACAACAATACGCGAGGCTTGCGGCGGGGAGGCGGTGATGGCGGACCGCGAGGTTGACCAGCAGCTGGTCGCGCGTGCGCAGGCTGGCGACAAGCAGGCGTTCGACCTGCTGGTCACCAAGTACCAGCGCAAGCTCGGGCGGCTCCTCGCGCGGTTCATCCGCGATCCGGCGGAAGTCGAGGACGTGGCGCAGGAGGCGTTCGTGAAGGCCTACCGCGCGTTGCCCTCGTTCCGCGGCGATAGCGCGTTCTACACGTGGCTGTACCGGATCGGGATCAACACCGCGAAGAACTACCTGGTGGCGATGGGCCGCCGGGCACCGACCACCACGGGATTCGATTCGGACGAGGCGGAGGGCTTCGAGGACGGCGACCAGCTGCGCGACATCAACACGCCCGAGAGCGTGCTGGCGTCGAAGGAAATCGCGGCCACCGTGCAGAAGGCGATGGAAGACCTGCCCGATGATCTGCGTACGGCGATCGAGCTGCGCGAGATCGAGGGACTGAGTTACGAGGAGATCGCGAACATCATGAACTGTCCGATCGGGACGGTGCGTTCGCGCATCTTCCGGGCGCGTGAGGCCATTGCCGCCAAGCTGCGCCCGCTGCTCGATACCCGGAAGGACCGAAGGTGGTGACCGAATGAAGCAACGACTCTCGGCGATGATGGACGACGCGGCACAGGATCACGAGTGCGAGATCTGCGTCAAACGCCTCAAGGATGACCCCGAGCTCCGGGCGGCCTGGGGGGTCTACCACCTGATCGGCGATGCCCTGCGGGGGCATACCGCCCCGGATGTCGCGGAGCGCGTCCAGCAGCGGCTCGCCGCCG
>DATEDA010000026.1:0-39032 GCA_035286595.1 Burkholderiales bacterium
CGAGCTTCTGCGGGTTCTTGGCCGCGACGTCCTCGGCCTGCGTCGGGTCGTTGGCGAGGTCGTACAGCTCCCACTTGTATCCGTTCAGGATGTCCTTGGGCGCATCCTGCGGCAGGCCCTGGAACGCGGCCCACGGCAGGACGGGCGGCGTGGTCGAGGCCATCCAGCCCTCGTGGTAGATGCCGCGCATCGCGATCATCTCGAAGTACTGGGTCTTCCGCGTCGAGGGCGCGTTCGCGTTCGCCTTGTCGAAGGTGTAGACCATGCTGACGCCGTCGATCGGCCGCTGCGGCACGCCGTCGACCGTGTCGGGCGGGCGGATGCCGGCCGCCTCGAGAATGGTCGGCACGATGTCGATCACGTGATGGAACTGGTTGCGGATGCCGCCCACGTCCTTGATGCGGGCCGGCCACGAGATCACCATGCCCTGGCGCGTGCCGCCGAAGTGCGAGGCGACCTGCTTGGTCCACTGGAACGGCGTGCCGAACGCCCACGCCCAGCCGACCGCGTAGTGCGGGAACGTCTTGTCCGAGCCCCAGTCGTCGTAATACTTCATCTGGTCCTTCAGCGAGACGACGACGCTGTTGAAGCTGGCGAACTCGTTCGGCGTACCGAGCGTGGTGCCCTCGGGGCTCGCGCCGTTGTCGCCGCCGATGTAGATGACGAGCGTGTTGTCCCGCTTGCCCAGGTCCTCGACCGTCCGGATCACGCGGCCGATCTCGTGGTCGGTGTAGGCCATGTAGCCGGCGTAGACCTCGGCCTGGCGGGCGAGCATCTTCTGCTCCTCCTTGCTGAACGTGTCCCACTTCGGCACGCTGTCCGGCCACGCGGTCAGCTTCGCATTCGGCGGGATCACGCCGAGGCGCTTCTGGTTGGCGAAGATCCGCTCGCGCTCCTCGTTCCAGCCGTGGTCGAACTTGCCCTTGAACTTCTCGACCCATTCCTTGGGCGGGTGGTGCGGCGCGTGCGTCGCCCCGGGCGCGTAGTAGACGAGGAACGGCTTGTCCGGGGCGATGGCGTCCAGGCGATGCATGTAGTCGATCGCCTCGTCGGCCATCGCGGTGATGAGGTTCCAGCCCGGGTTGCCCTCGTAGGGGGCGATCAGCGTCGTGTTGCGGGTGAGGTTCGGCTGCCACTGGCTCGAGTCGCCGCCGAGGAAGCCGTAGAAGTACTCGAAGCCCATGCCGACCGGCCACTGGTCGAACGGCCCAGCCTGGGTCTGGAGCCAGCCCGAGACGTTGTGGTTCTTGCCGAACCAGGAGGTGCCGTAGCCGTTGTCCCGCAGGATCGTGCCGATCGTCGCGGTGTCTTTTTTCAGGATCGAGTCGTAGCCGGGAAAGCCGGTCGCGCCTTCCGCGACGATGCCGAAGTGGGCCGAGTGATGGTTGCGGCCGGTGATGAGCGCGGCGCGCGTCGGCGAGCACAGCGCCGCCGAGTGGAAGTGCGTGTACCGCAGCCCCTGCCGGGCGAGCTTGTCCATGCTCGGCGTCGGGATCGTCCCGCCGAAGGTGCTCTCGGAGCCGTAGCCGGCGTCGTCGAGCAGGATGAGGAGCACGTTGGGCGCGCCCTTGGGCGGCACCGTCCGCGGCGGCCACCAGGGCTTCGACTCGGCGGCGGTTTGGTTGATCAGCCCGCCGAACGCCGGGGCCGCCGGCGGCAGCGCGTTCGATCTCACTGGCGCCGTGTACGCCGGCGAGCCGGGCTTCGCTGGGCCCGCTTGGCCGCTGACCGGGATCGGCGCGAAGACGGCCACGAGCACGGCGGCCGCCACGCCAGCGACCACCACAGGGAGAACGATCCTGCTTTTCATGATCTTCACTCCTAGTTCCGCTTGGCGGTCTTCATCAGGCGCTGCTCGTCGGCCGGGGTGAGCTTCGGCGGGTCGAGCGAGAGCGTGAGCTTCGCGAGCCGGCCGTTGAACCGGAACGGCACCCTGTAGTCGCGGTCCTCCACCGGCGTGCCGGTGTCGGAGCCGACGTCGAAGGTCTCGTCCCATTGCAGCGTGATCGGGATCGTCCGCTCCATCTTCTGCGTCGCCACCACCTTGCCGTCGACCTTGAGCACGCCGGTCCCGCTCCTGCCGACGCCGCTCGTGTTGTTGAACGCGAGCGTGGCGAAGCCAAGCCCGTCGTACTTGAACTCGAACTCGAGCACGTGCTTGCCGGGGGCGAGCGACTCGGCGCCCTCCCAGCGCACGCGCTTCAGGTCGAGCAGGTTCCAGACGTAGACCGGCTTGCCCTTCAGCAGGTAGAAGCCCCAGCCGCCGAAGCGGCCGCCCTGGGTCGCGAGGACGCCTTCGCCGCCGCCCTGCGGCACCTCGATCTCGGCGCGGATGCGGTACGACGTGCCGAGAAGCTGCGGGGCGTCGCCCATCGGGATGCCCGTCACCGGACGGAGGTACGTGAACTCGGTCCTTCCGGCCGCGAGGCTCGGCCGCGGCGCGACCATGCGCGAGGCGAGCGAGTTGTCGAGCGGGAAGACCTGGTACTTGGCCGCCTGCTCGAGGAAGATCTCCTGCATCTCCTTCAGCTTGGCCGGATTGGACGCGGCGAGGTCGTTCGACTGCGTCCAGTCCTTGGAGAGGTCGTAGAGCTCCCACTTGTAGGCGTTCATCAGGTCGGTCGGCGGGGTGGCGCCGAGGTTCCACGGCGGGCTGATCGGGCGCGTGTTCGCGTACCAGCCGTCGTGGTAGATGCCGCGGTTGCCGAACATCTCGAAGTACTGCGTCTTGCGCGTCGACGGCGCGGCGGCGTTGGCCTTGTCCCACGTGTAGACCATGCTCACGCCCTCGATCGGCTTCTGCGAGATGCCGTCGACGGTGGCCGGCGCGGCGACCCCCGTCGCCTCGAGGATCGTCGGCACCACGTCGATCACGTGGTGGAACTGGTTGCGGATGCCGCCCGCGTCCTTGATGCGGGCGGGCCAGGCGATCGCCATGCCGTTGCGCGTGCCGCCGAAATGCGAGGCGACCTGCTTGGTCCACTTGTACGGCGTCGAGAAGGCCCAGGTCCAGCCGACCGCCATGTGGTTGTAGGTGCGCTCCGAGCCCCAGGCATCGTAGAAGTACTTCAGCTGGTCGGCGACCGGCACCTCGACGCTGTTGAACTGCGCCACCTCGTTCGGCGTGCCGGCGGGCGAGCCTTCGGCGCTCGAGCCGTTGTCGCCGCTGATGTAGATGACGAGCGTGTCGTCGAGCTTGCCCATGTCCTGCACCGCCTGGATCACGCGGCCGATCTCGTGATCGGTGTAAGCGAGGTAGGCGGCGTAGACCTCGACCTGGCGCTCGAACAGCTTCTTCTCGTCCGCGGTGAGTGCGTCCCACTTCTTCAGCTCGTCGGGCCACGGCGTCAGCACCGCGTCCGCCGGGATCACCCCGAGCTTCTTCTGATTGGCGAAGATCTGCTCGCGCAAGCTGTTCCAGCCCATCGAGAACTTGCCCTTGAACTTCTCGATCCACTCCGGGGTCGGATGGTGCGGCGCGTGCGTGCCGCCGGGCGTGTAGTGGACGAGGAACGGCTTGTCGGGCGCCGTCTCGTGCAGCCGCCTGATGTGCGCGATCGCGTCGTCCGCCATCGCGGTGGTCAGGTTCCACTTCGGGTTGCCGACGTAGGGGTAGATCGGGTCCGTGCCGCGGAAGAGGTTGGGCTGCCACTGGCTCGTGTCGCCACCGACGAAGCCGTAGAAGTACTGGAAGCCCATGCCGATCGGCCACTGGTGGAACGGGCCGGCCTGGCTCGCCTGGAACGCGGGCGTGTTGTGGTTCTTGCCGAACCACGAGGTGGCGTAGCCGTTCTCGACCAGGAGCCGGCCGATCGTCGCCGAGTCCCGGCCGATGACGCTGTCGTAGCCGGGGAAGCCGGTGGACATCTCCGAGATCACGCCGAAGCCCGCCGAGTGGTGGTTGCGCCCGGTGAGGAGGGCCGCGCGCGTCGGCGAGCAGAGTGCGGTGGTGTGGAAGCGCGTGTAGCGCAGCCCGGCCTGCGCGATCCGGTCGAGTGCGGGGGTCGGGATGACGCCGCCGAACGTGCTCGGGGCGCCGAAGCCGACGTCGTCGGTCATGATGAGCAGCACGTTTGGCGCGCCCTTGGGCGGCACGACCGTCGGCGGCCACCAGACTTTCGACTCCTTCTCCACCGGCTTGATCTCGCCGCCGAACTGCGGCGGCACCGGCGGGACGGCCGTCGACGCGAGCGGCGCGGCGTAGTCGGCCGAGCCGGGCTGCGGCGGACCAGCCTTTCCGCCGACGGTGATCGGGACGGTGAACGCCGCGACCACTGCCGCGGCGACGACGAGCACTGCGGCGAGGACGATCTTTCTTCTCATGGCTTTGCTCCGCCGTTCCGGGTTGCTTCGATGCGCTCACCTGCCCGACCGATCGCCGCGAGCAGGTCCTCGTTCTTGAAGGGCTTGAAGAGTACCGCGACCGGGGCGAGCGCCGCGAGCGGTCCGCTCACGTCCTCGGGCTCGAGCGCGGTGATGAAGACGGTGGGGAGATCGCGGCCCGCTTCGACGAGGGTCCGCTTGAACGCGATCCCGTCGATCCCCGGCATGTTCACGTCCAGGACGAGACACGCGTCGCGCTCGGGCACGCCGGCCGCAAGCAGCGCCTCCACGCTAGCGTAGCCTGTCACGTCGAATCCGTCCAGCCGGAGGGTCCGCACCAGCGCCCGGCGAAGCGAGTCGTCGTCGTCCACGAGCAGCACGCGCGGTCCTCGGGATCTCGGTGTGGACACGTTTTCAGTATCCGCCGCAGATCAGGGCTGGGTGGCGACGTAGACCAGGTTGTTGCCCTGAAACGCAGCCCGGTAGAAGACACCGGGCCCGCAGTTGTAGTACTCGACGCCCTTGATCGGCGTCGGCGCGCAGCCCGGCGGCAGGCTCGCCACGATCGTCCCGATGGCCGGTGCGCCCGCGGGGGGCGGCGGGGCCGCGGGCGGCGGAGGCTTCGGCTGGGCGGCGGCAGCCGCGGCGGCCGACGCCGTCGCCGCGGTCGCCGCAGTAGCCCCTACCGCGACCCGGCGTGTCGTGCGCCGCGCCACGCCTGCGTAGCTCACTGGAGTCAGCGGCGCACCGATGAGCGCCGAGGCGTCACGCGCGAACCGGAGCCCGAACGGTGCGTCGGGCGCCATGTCCGCACCGAGCAGCAGGACGAGCGAGCTTCCGAGGACCAGCGGCTTCAGCGTGCGTTTCATCGTTTGCCTCCGGTGGAAGGTGCCTGCGCCGGCGCGGTCCCGGCGGTCAGCCGCAGGAAGTCGATCTTCTTCGCGTCTTTCGGCGGCGCGATGGCGAACATGCCTTCGGCGAGCTTGGGTGCGGTGTTCCAGTTCGTCATCACCACGGCGAACTGCGGCGCACCGGCCACCTGGGTCGAGGTGATCACGAACTTGCGCGGCAGCGGCCGGTCGCCTTCCTGGACCCAGATCTGCCAGTCGACGTCGGCATTGCGGAACGCGAGGTGATCGCAGCGCACGCCGGCCACGACGCCTTTGCCGACGACGAAGCCCGCGACGACGTCGGCCATGAGGATCTCGAACGCGTTGCGATAGAGCAGGTCGCCCGCCGGCACGATCACGTCCAGCGACTCGCGCGCGTAGTCGAGCATCGCCTCCAGCGTGTCCGGCGCCGCAACGGTGGCGTAGTACTTCTGGTCCGGGTTGTACAGGGTCAGGTGCTTCCCGTCGTAATAGAACACCTGGTTCACCAGGTCGCCCTTGCGGCGGGCGACGAGCCGGTTCGGGCGCTGGACCGAGGCCGACGCGCCGTGGTCGAACTGCAGCTTCTGCCCCGACTCGAGCACCACCTCGATCGTGCTCCGCGTGTCGACGCTGAACTGCTTGAGGCCGGCGAGATAGTCGGTCGCCTTCTTTAGGATCGCCTGGGCCTGCGGGTCGATCCCCGGGGCTTGGGCAGGAGCCACGACCGGGAGCCCGGCGAGGCCGACGGCAACCAAGACGAACGGCAGCCAGCGGCCGCCGGGAGAGCGATCGAGTCGATTCATGTCATTCACCTTTGGTCTTTCGCACACTTAGGATCGCCGGATCGCGCTACCAGCCGATCCCGCGCGGGCCGGCCACGCCCGGGCCGCCCCAGCCGAATCCGGGGCGGACGCCCAGCCCGAGAGGCATGCGTTCCGGCGTGACGATCACTGGACGAGTTCGTTCAACAGTTTCTGCGAGTCGGCGTTGTACTGGCTCTGCGTGATGACGCCGCGGTCGAGCAGCGACTTCAACTCCTTCAGCTTCTGGACGGTCGCCGCCTGGCTGCTCGACACCGCCGGCGCGGCCGCGGGGGCGGGCGCCGGCGCCGCCCGGACCGTCTCCGTCGCGGTGATGGTCGCCGCCGGTCGTGCGGCCGCCCGCGCAGGCGCCGCCGCGGCGGTCTGCGGAGCGGTCACGCCGCCGCGATTGAAGTTGAAGTTCTGCACCTGCACGCTCAGCTGCTTCGCGGGCACGGTGACCTCGGCGTAGGCCACGTAAGTGAGCCTGCTCGGGAGCGTCGCGAACGTGGCCGTCAGGTTCGCCACGTCGCCCTGGTACACGGTCGCGACCTGGATCTTGCGCGTCTGCCGCGTGCGGGCGTCCGACCACACCGAGAACGTGTCGCCCGGCATCACCACGCCGCGGCCGGTCATCTCGACCGCGCCGCTCGCGTCCGGCCCGGTCACCTGCGCCGCGCTCATGAAGTCGAGGACCTTGCCGGCCGTAGGCAGGGTGTATTCCTCGAGGAGGCTCCGCAGTCCGTGTAGGTACTCCTCCATCTTCTTGCGCTCGTTCTCTGCGATCGCCCGGCGCAGGAAGCCGAACGGCAGTGGTGCGCCCTGGTCGTTCACCAGGCTGCGTTGGAGCTGGCCGGCGGGACCGTAGTTCACCAGCTCGATCCGCGTATCCTTTACCGCTCCCTGCTCGATCAGCTCGGTGCGGCTCGACCAGCTGTACTGGCGCATCAGCGTGGCGTTGGCCTTCCGGGCCTGGGTGATCTGGACGGCCTTGACCGCGGTGGCTTCGGCCTTGCTCTGGGCGAGGAGGGCCTGCGGCGCGCCGAGCGCGGCCAGGGCTGCTGCGAGTACGAGGATCGTCTTCATTCTCCGCTCTCCGTGAGGGTTCACGCGCCCGCCGTCGCCGGTCGCGCGTCACGCATTCGGGTGGCGAGGAGCAGCGCCACGAGCGCGTGCTCCGCGACGGCCGGCCACAGCAGGATCCCCGCCGGACGGTGGGCAGCGGCTACTGGCTCTGGCCGGTGATCACGATGTCGACGCGGCGGTTCTTCGCCCGGCCTTGCGGCGTATCGTTCGTCGCGACCGGCCGCGAGTCGCCGAACCCCTCCGCCGAGAGCACGCCGTTCGGCACGCCCTTCGCCGAGAGGAACCGCACCACGTCGGTCGCCCGCGCCGTGGAGAGCTCCCAGTTCGAGGGAAACCGGGTCTTGAGCGCGGGACCGATCGGCACGTTGTCGGTGAAGCCCTCGACCACGATCCGCTGGTTCTTCAGCCCGCTCAGGGTCGGAATGATCTTCGCGAGCGTCTCCTCGCCCTTGCGGCTGAGCTGCCAGCCGCCCTCCGGGAAGAGGATCTCGTCGACCATCGTGACCTTCAGCCGGTCCTGCAGCTGCTGGATCTGGACCTGATCGGACTTGATCTCCGCCTGCAGCTGCTTGCTGAGCGCCTGGTAGGTGTCGGCCTTCTTGACCTCCGCCTGGTAGGTCTGGTCGGAGACGCACGCCGCCAGCGCTGCGGCGACGGAAATCGCAATGGCAAGGTTCCGGTACATGTTCCTCGTCCTGATTCGGAAAGCAATGGGATCCAAGGCGCGGCGTCGACCGCGACCCCGCGCGTGCCCGTCCCTACACGGTGCTTCTGCCCTTGCGATTGCGAGAGTGACCGGAGCATCGGCGCGAACACGGCGCAAGTGTCCGCCGACGCGCTGCGTCTGGAAATTCGACTTTGGTAGTACTGCCGGATGCCGGGCGCGGCGTTCAGCGCCGCGCCGGATCCGCGCCGGGGGCGAGACCGAGGCGCTCGCTCATCCGCACCAGGTCGGCGAGCGACGCCGCCCCCATCTTCTCCATCACTCGGCCGCGGTGGACCTTGATCGTGGTCTCCGCGACGCCGAGCCGGTCGCCGATGACCTTGTTCAGCAGCCCCGCGGCCACCAGCGCGAGCACTTCCCGTTCGCGGGCGGTCAACGCCTCGTAGCGCGCGCGGAGGCTCCCGAGCTCGCGGCGCTCCCGCTCGATCACGGCGCTGCGCCCGAGCGCTTCCGCCACCGCGGCGAGGATCTCGCGCTCGGAGGACGGCTTCGGCAGGAAGTCGACCGCGCCGCCCTTCATCGCGCGGACGGTGGTCGGGATGTCGCCGTGGCCGGTGATGAACACCATCGGCAGCGCGCGGCCGGCCTGCGCGAGCGAGACCTGCAGGTCGAGCCCGCTCATGCCGGGCATGCGGACGTCGGTCAAGATGCAGGCGATCTCCGCCTGCGGCGCACGTGCCACGTAGTCCTGCGCCGACTCGAACGTCTCCACCCGGAAGCCGGCGGTGCGGAGCTTGCGCTCGAGCGCCCGGCGCACCGACGCGTCGTCGTCGATGACGAAGACGGTGCCTGCGGCGTCGGCGGGAGCGGTCAAGCGGCGCGCCGGGACGGCCGCAGGGGAAGCTCGATCCGGAAGGTGGACCCCTTCCCGGGCGCGGAGTGCGCCGAGAGCGTTCCGCCGTGCGCCTCCACGATCGTCCGGCTGATCGAAAGCCCGAGCCCCATTCCCTTCGGCTTGGTGGTGAAGAACGCCTGGAAGATCCTGGCAAGCGTCTCGCCGTCCATCCCGGCACCCGAATCTCGCACCTCGACGCTCACGCCGTCGCCGCAACGGCCCGCGAGCACCGCGACCTCGCGGGCGGGCCGGTCTTCGGTCGCCACGGCGTCGATGGCGTTCGAGAGCAGGTTCAGCACCACCTGCTGCAGTTGCACCCGGTCGCCGACGACTTTCGGCAGCGCCTCGGCGATCTCGAGGCGGAGCCGCACGCCTCGCGCCTGCGCCTCCCTGCCGACGAGCTGCAGGACCTCCTCGAGCACCTCGCGCAGGTCGAGCTCCCCGCGCTCCACCTCGCCGCGGCGCAGGAAACGGCGCAGCTTCTGCACCAGGTCCCCGGCGCGGCGCTCGTCGGCGACGATGTCCGCGAGCGTCGCGCGCAGCTCGTCGAGGTCCGGCTCCGGGGCGGCCAGCAGCCGCGCCCCGGTCTCCGCGTTGGCGAGGCTGGCGGCGAGCGGCTGCGTCAGCTCGTGGGCGAGCGAGGCGGCGAACGCCCCCATCGCGCCGACGCGGGTCGCGTGCGCCGCCTGCGCCCTCGCCTCCTGCTCGCGGCGGTGTGCCTCGTCGCGCGCGAGCACGCTCCCGAGCACCTCGCCGAGCAACGCGATCCGCGGCACCAGCGCCGCGGGCCAGTCGCGCTCCTCGTGCACCGTCGCGAACGACAGTGCACGGACGACGGCGCCGGCGACCGTGAGCGGGACGATCACGAGCGAGCGCACGCCGAGCTCGCGAAGCGCCGGCAGGTCCGCCGCTGCCTCGGGCGGCAGGTCGGCGCGGCTCGCGAAGCGGACGACCGAGCCTGCACCGATCTGCGCGTTGATCCAGGCGATCGCGACGCCGCCGGCCTGATCCGGTGGGACCGGCACGCCCGCGGCGAGCCACCGGTGCGTCTTCCGGAACTCGGGGCTCGCCCCGATGCGTTCCCAGAGGGTCGCCCGCTCCGCGCCGAGGAAGAGCGCCATATTGCGCAGGCCCGCCTCGATCACGCGGTCCCTGTCCTCGGCGCGGTCAGTCGTGAGCAGGGCGGCCAGCATCTCGGACACCAGCCGCTCGAATTTCATCGCCGAGTCGAGCGACTCCCGCGCGCGCTTGTACGCGAGGGCATTGCCGAAGACTTCCGCAAGGATGCGGAGCCTGGAAACGAGCTCGCCCGGCCAATGACGCTCGCGCCGGAACGAGGCAAGGGCGATCGCCCCTTCGATTCGCCCGCCGACGGTCATGGGCACGGTGAGGTTGGCCTTCACGCCGAAGCGCCGCCAGGTCGCCTCGTCGGCCGCGGCCTCGGCGGGCAGCTCGTCGAGCCGCGAGAACACGATCGGATGGCCGGCCTGGAGGCGCTGGATCGCCCACGGAAAATCCCCGGAGACCGACCGCAGCGCCGCCGAAGCGAAGCCGTCTACGGTCCACGAGTGGGTGAGGTACGTCTCACCCGTCTGCGGCGCAAAGCCGATCAGGTTCGCGCGGTCCACGTCGAGCAGCCCGACGATCCGCCGGAGCGCATCGGTGATCGCGTCATCGACGCTGGTCGCGGACAAGTTGACGAAGCCGGCGGACAGCTCCGCAAGTAGTCGCTCAAACGCCAGGAGCTCGCCGATGGACGGGGGTTCCGGCGCGGGCACCGCACGGGCCGGATCGATCATCGTGGAAGGCAGGCGCGAAGCCATGTGCGGTTACGTCGTTCGGTGTGCCTTTAGTCTAGCGAGATCGACTGGCTCGTGCAGATTGGGCGTTCGCGCCCTTTACTGGACGGCAGAACAGCCCGTTGCGATTCCGCAGCACGAGCCAACAGGCGCGAACGGGGGGGCGGCTTCGCGGCGCCGGCCTCGAGATTGACCGCGATCACGGTCTCGGCGAGACTTCCGTCCACCTTATTTGGCCGCTGTCTGATCGCAACATGCGCTGCGCCTGGTTGATCCGGTTCGTGCTCGCGTGCGCTGCCGCGGGCAGCGTACCCCCGGACGCTCGCGCGCAGGTAACATTCGCGCGCCCCGTCAGGCTCTTCGTTCCGGTGGCCGCTGGCGGCACGACAGACCTCACCGCACGCCTAGTCGCCGACGGTATCAGGGAGTCCCTCGGGCAGCCGGTCGTCGTAGAGAACAGGCCCGGCGCGAGCGGACGCATCGCTGCGGAAGCGCTCAAGCACGCCGCAGCCGACGGCACCACGTTCCTGCTGGCGCCGATCGTCGTGTCCGTGCTGGCGCCGCTCGTCTTCCGCGACCTCAGCTACGACCCATCGAAGGACTTCGCCCCGGTCGCCCAGGTCGCGCGGTACCCGTTTGTCCTTGCGGTCCGGCCGGATCACCCGGCCCGAACGGTGCCCGAGTTCGTAGCCTGGGCAAAGGCGAATCCGCGGCAGGCGAGCTTCGGTACCGCTGGTTCGGGCGGCGTCCCGCACCTGCTCGGTACGATGGTCGGCCGCGCGACCGGCACGGATCTGGTCCACGTCTCCTACCGGAGCGTCGCGCAGATCGAATCCGAGCTGATCGGAGGCCAGATCCCCGCGGCCATCAGCGCATTCGGCGACTTCCTGGCGCTCGACCGAGCCGGCAGGCTTCGCATTATCGCGACCTCGGGGACCATGCGCGCGCCGCTCCTGCCGGCGGTCCCGACGTTCGTGGAACAGGGGTTTCCGTCGGTCGTCGCGATTGGCTGGAACGCCGTCTACGCGCCCGCGGGGACGCCGAAACCGCTGATCGATCATCTTTCGATTGCGATCGTGAAGGCGCTCCGAACGCCCACCATCCGCAACAAGCTCATGGACCTCGGTCTGGAACCCACCGGGACTACGCCGGACGAGCTCGCGGCAATCATCGCTGCCGACACGGCACACTGGGCGCCGATCGTAAGGGCCGCGGGGTTCGCTGCTGACGGTCGTTAGCCGCCCTTGACCCCGGCGCAAACCTTGAGGTCATCCTGTCGCGGCGGCGATACCAGTTGACCCGGTAGTGCCCGTCTAGGTGCTTCCGTCTGGCGCGACGTCCGGCTCCGTGGGGAGGCCGACCCCGGGTGGAAGTCGCGGGTGATGGTCGACCGCTACGCGAAGTTCGCCACCGAGCATTTGGCCGTGGCCGCGGCGCGAATCGAGGGAAATCGCGGTGGAAACGCTACGATTTCACTACGTTCGCCGGACAGCCAGGCGCCTGCAGAGTCGCAAGTGCCTGATTGATCTGGTAGGGCGTGCAGGATTCGAACCTGCGACCAACGGATTAAAAGTCCGCTGCTCTACCAACTGAGCTAACGCCCCGGGGAGGAGGCGGGATTCTACGAGCCGTGCGCGCGGAGGTCAAACCGCGTTAGCTTTCAGGCGCTTATCCTTCGCGCATGATCCGCCAGTACTCGATTTTCATGGTCGCGGCGGCCCCGGCAATGATCGCGAAGAACGTGAGGATCGAGCCCGCGGCGAGGGTCGAGAAGCCGGTGATCCCCTGCCCGATCGTGCAGCCGAGCGCCACCACGCCGCCGAAACCCATCAGGATGCCGCCGACGATGTGGCGGAGCATGTCCGGCGCGTCGCGGAACGATTCCAGCCGGAAACTCTTCGACACGATGGCGTACACAGCCGACCCCGCGATCACGCCAAGCGCGGACGCAATCCCGAACGTCACGACCTTCGACTTGTCGGTCCAGAACATCAGCAGCTCCAGCAGGAACGCCTGCGGCGCGACGAACGACAGCGACTCCATCCGCCCGGTGTTGGTCGCGACCCACGCCTCCTGCAGCGTCTCCGGGTGTTCCGCGACGTACCCAAGTCGCCCGCTCACGTACCACCCGCCGACGATCACCAGCCCGACGACGATCCCACCGAGGAGATAGTCGAACTGGCGAAACTCGCGCCGCGCGAGCGCGAACACGGCGAGTGCCCCGCCGACGACAACCGCCACCCCGATCTCCATCGCGCGCCGCTCGGCGCCGAACCACTTCGCGAGCAGCGACGGCAGATCCTGGCCCGTCGAGAGCTGGACCGAAACCGCCTCGAGGACGCCGACGCGGACCGTGCCGAACAGCCCCCTCAGCGTCATGTACGCCGCGATCGCCATGAACACGAGCACCACGACCGACTTGAGGTTGCCGCCGCCGACGCGGATCAGCGTCTTCGAGCCGCACCCCGATCCGAGCGTCATGCCGATCCCGAACAGCGCCCCGCCGACGAGGTACGAGAGCCAGGTGAAGTTCGCCGCCGGGTAGATCGAGTTCGAGAGCTTGAGCAGGCCCGCGAGCTCGAGCGCGTTCGCGCCCAGGATCGCGACCGCGATCGCGAGCAGCCACATGCGCATGCGGTTCCAGTCGCCCATGTTGACGACGTCCGACACCGCGCCCATCGTGCAGAAGTTGGTCCGGTTGCCGACGAAGCCGAAGACGAACGCGAGGACGAACGCCCCCCACGCGACGACCGGCTGGAGGCTGGCGGGATTGACGTCTTGCATGGGTCCGAAGACGACCCGGCGAGCGGAGACGCGGTCTCCGCGACCTACTTCTTGGCGAGCCGCTGCTTCGCCTGCTCGGCCGCGGGGCTGTTCGGGTACTTCGCGACGAGCGTCTGGAGGGTGCTGCGCGAGCTCTTCGCATCGCCCATCTCGGCCTGGCTCGAGGCGATGTTCAGCAGGGCGTCGGGCGCCTTGGCGCTGTCGGGCCAGATCGAGATCAGCTTCTGCTGCGCGGCGATCGCGTTCTTGTACTCGCGGAGCGCGTAGTGGGCGTTGCCGACCCAGTACTGCGCCGAGGGCGCGAGCTGGCTCTGGGGGTACGACGTCAGGAACGACTGCAGGCTCTGGATCGCCGCGCCGTAGTTGTTGGCCTTGAACTGCGCGAGGCCCGCCTCGTAGGCCTGTTGCTCGGCCTGCGCCGCCAGCACGACCTTGTCCTGCTCGCTCTTCGCCGACTCGAACTTCCGGAGCCGGGTATCGAGGTCGACGTAGAGATCCTTCTGGCGCTTGTCGAGCCCCTCGACGCGGTTCGCCACCACCTCGATCTGCCCGCGCAGGCCCGCAATCTCCTGCTTGAGCGCCTCGAGCTGGTTCACGAGCTCGAGGAGCGCCTTCTTGTCGGTGACCTCGGACTCGATGCGCTCGAGCGTCTTCGCCTGCGCCTCGACCTGGCGGCGCACGTCGGCGATCTGCCGGCGCGCCTCGTCGTCGTCGAACAGGGCGGCGCGCGCGGGGAGGGCCGCCGCGAGGGCGGCCAGCGCCACGACGGTGCGAACCCTCATGACCGTCCCCCGCGCACCCGGTACGCGCTCCGCGTCCCGCTCAAAACTCGCCGCCGTAGAGCATGTCCCCGCGGCGATTCTTGTACCAGCAACCCTCGTCGTGGTCGACACATGCGGGCTTCTCCTCGCCGAGACTCACCGACTCGATCTGCACCTCGGTGACGCCGAGCACGATCAGGCGCTTCTTGATCGCATCGGAGCGGCGCTGTCCGAGCGCGAGGTTGTACTCGCGGCTGCCGCGCTCGTCGGCGTTGCCCTGGATCAGCATCTTCGCTTTGCGGTTATCGCGGAGGTACTTGCCGTGCGCCTCGACGACCGGTATGAACTCGGCCTTGATGTCGTCGCGGTCGAACTCGAAGTAGATGGTCCGCTTCGACAGGACGCTCGACGGGTCCTTGAGCGGGTCGCCGCCGATCGTCGACGGCTTGACCGCCCCGGTCGACGGCCCACCGGGCGTCGTCGCGGTCGGCTTGCGGTCTTCGACACCCGCGGGCTTCTCGGCCTCCGGCGTGCTCTGGCATGCGGCGAGCACGGTAGTCATCGTTGCGACAAGCAGGATCTTCCTCATAACGACCTCCTAAGTTAAAGGCCTCCTTTTAATTCCCTGGGAACGGGCCCCACGCCGGCTCGCGCACGTCGGCGGCCTTCACTGACAAGCGCTGCCTCACGCGCCCGTCGCTGGACGTGGCGGCGAGCACGCCGCGCCCGCCGTCGTTGGCGGCGTACAGGATCATCTTCCCGTTCGGCGCGAAGCTCGGCGACTCGTCGCGCCCGCCGTCGGTCAATACCTGGGTCTGCCGCGTTGCGAGATCCATCGCGGCGACGTAGAAGCGCCCGGCATTGCGTGTCACCAACACGAGCGTCTTGCCGTCGGGGCTCAATCGCGGAGTGACATTGTAGTCCCCGCTGAAGGTCACCCGCTCGCCCGCGCCCCCGCCGGTCGAGACCCGGTAGATCTGCGGGCTGCCGCCCCGGTCCGAAGTGAAGTAGATCCACTGGCCGTCGGGCGAGAACTGGGGCTCGGTGTCGATCGAGGGGGAGCTGGTGAGCCGCCGGAGGTTCGAGCCGTCAGCGTTCACGAGAAAGAGCTGGGTGCCGCCCTCGCGCGACAGGGCAACGGCGAGCTGCTTGCTGTCGGGCGACCACGCCGGAGCGCTGTTCGAGCCCCGGAAGCTCGCCGTGGCCTGGCGCTTGCCGGTCGCCAGCGAATGCACGTACACCACCGGCTTCTTCGCCTCGAACGACACGTACGCGAGTCGCGTGCCGTCGGGCGCCCATGTGGGCGAGATGATCGGCTCGTTGGACTGAATCGCCGTCTGCGGGTTCGCCCCGTCGGCGTCGGCGATCTGCAGCTGGAAGCGCGAGCCCGCTTTCACCACGTAGGCGATGCGCGTCGAGAACACGCCCCGGTCGCCGGTCAGCTTCTCGTAGATGAAGTCGGCGATGCGATGCGCGGTGGCGCGCGCCTGCGCCGGCGTGATGGTGTAGGCGAGGCCGCCGAGCGACACCTGCTTCGGGACGTCATAGAGGCGAAAGCGCACCTCGTAGCGCCCCCCCGGCGCCGGGTACACGCCCCCCACGACGAGGGCATCTGCGGTGCGGCCGCGCCAGCCCGCCAGATCGACGTTCGTTGCCTCGTTCAGCGGCGGGTTCTGCGGGCCCGTGTAGAGCGTGCGGAAGCGGCCGCTCCGCGCGAGATCCGCCTCGATCACCTCGGTGACGCCCGGCTGGAGCGCCGCCTCGCCCGCGAACGGCACGATCGCGATCGGGATCTGGTCGGCGCCGCCGCCGGTGATCTCGATCGAGAGCTGCGCCTGCGCGGACCCCGCGATGGCGAGGGCCACGATGACGGCACGGACCGCTTGCATCAATGTTCGAGTTATACGGGGCACCGATTCAGGGTGCTGGCGAGGGAGCGTCCGCGCCCTCGGTCCAGCGTTCGGAGTTCGGCTTGACGGCGTCGCGCATTATACCGTCCGACCTCGCGCAGGCCCATGTCGCTGGAGCCCGACAGACGGGCATTGCGCACAAAGTGTGTAATCACTCTAGTCTTTGGGCCGGAAGGTGAGGACCAGCCGGCGGTCGAACACCTCCCGTTGCTCGGGCAGCGGTAGGGGCGAGGACTTCAGGATGGCGCGTTCCACGGCCTCGTCCCAGGCCTTCACGCCGCTCGACTTGCGCAGTTTGGCGGAGAGCACCTCGCCGGTCGGCAGCAGCTCGACGTCGAAGATCGCCTCCGGGTTTCCAGGCATGTCCAGGAGGACGATGTTCGGCTTGATCTTGGCCCGGATGCGGTCGATCCACCGGGCCTGCGCCTTCGGATCCCCGAGGAGTGGCGGGCCCGCCTTCGGCGCCGAAGCGAGCTCCCGGTTGAGCTCCTCCCGCATCCGCTGGCGCGTCTCTTCCTCGACGCGCCGCTTCTCGGCGGCCTCGCGCTCCCGCTCCTGCTTCGCGCGCAGCTCCTCCTGCTTCTTGCGCTCGGCCTCGAGCTTGCGCGCCTCCTCTTCCTTGCGCTTGCGCGCCTCGTCCTCCTTGCGCTTGCGCTCCTGCTCGAGCGCGATGTCCGGCTTCGGCGCCGGCTTCGGCTCGACCTTCGGCTCCGGCTTGGGCTCGGGTTTCGGCTCGGGCTTCGGCTGGACGACCGGCTTCGGCGGCTCGACCCGCGGCGGCTCGACCGCCGGCAGCTGCGTCCACAGCTCCGCCATCACCGGGTCCGGACGCTTCGTCCGCCACTGGATGCCGAAGATCAGGATCGTCAACAGCACGACGTGCACGGTGATCGCGAGCAGGAACGCAAGCGCCGCGCCCGGGTCGCGGTGCTCGAGCGCGCGGACCGCGTCCGATCGGCCTTGCCGCCGCGCATTCATTGGACTGCCCTCGCGCTTCGCGCTCGGGATTCGCGCTTGGGGCGGCCCGGCGCGCTCATGCGATCACCTGGACGCCGGCTTGACCATGAGGCCGACGCGCTTGACGTCGGCCCGCTGCAGCTCATCCATGACCTTCAGGACCGCCTCGTAACGGACGTCCTTGTCGGCCGAGATCACCACCGCCTGGTCGGGCGAGCGGCGCTGCCGCTCCTTCACCCCCGCGATGAGCTGCTGCATGTTCACGGTGCGGTCGACCCCCTGGCCCTTCACGCGCTCGCGGAGCAGCATCGACTGGTCGGTGCGGATGATGACCTCGAGCGGCGCTTCCGGCGGCTGCGCGCTCTTCGCGACGCTCGGCAGCTCGACGAGCCCCGGCGTGATGAGCGGGGCGGTCACCATGAAGATGACGAGCAGCACCAGCATCACGTCCACGTACGGGACGACGTTGATCTCGTTCATCAGCTTGCGCCGCCGCATCGGCTCAGGGCCTCGCGCCGGTCTCTTGTCGCGTCTCGGCCGGCTCGCGGTGGCGCGGGGCCTGACGCTGCAGGATGTTCGAGAACTCCTCCATGAAGCTCTCGAACCGCACCGCGAGCCGCTCGATGTCGTGCGCGTAGCGGTTGTACGCGACCACCGCGGGGATCGCGGCGAACAGCCCGATCGCGGTCGCGACCAGCGCCTCCGCGATGCCGGGCGCGACCGCGGCGAGCGTCGCCTGGGCGACGTTCGCGAGCCCCCGGAACGAGTGCATGATTCCCCAGACCGTGCCGAGCAGCCCGACGTAGGGGCTGACGGAGCCGACCGAGGCGAGGAACGCGAGGTGCGACTCGAGGTAGTCCATCTCGCGCTGGTAGGTCGCGCGCATCGCGCGGCGCGCGCCGTCGACGAGGTCGCTCGGGTCGATGCGCTGGGTCTTGAGCTTCACGAAGTCGCGGAAGCCCGCCTCGAAGATGCGCTCGAGGCTGCCGGTGCGGTGGCGCGCGTTCACCGCGCTCTGGTAGAGCGCGTTGAGGTCGGGCCGGCTCCAGAACGCGCGCTCGAAGTCGTTCGTCTGCCGCTGGGCGCGCTTGATGGTGAAGAGCTTGTGGAAGATGTAGTACCACGAGATCACGGAGACCCCGAGGAGCAGCAGCATGATTCCCTGCACCACCCAGCTCGCGTTCAGGATGAGGTGGAGGATCGACAGGTCCTGGGTGACGTTCATTGTTGTGCCTTCTCCCTGAAGCCCGCGGGAAGGGGGACGGGCTTGTACGTCGCCGGGTGCACGCACGCCGCCTTCACCCTGGCCGAGACGAGCAGCTCGTCGCCCCGCCGGACCCGCTGGTCGAACTCGAGCCGGACGCCGCCGATCCGGGCGATCGTCGCCGTCACCGTGAGGCGGTCGTCGAGCCGCGCCGGCTTATGGTAGTCCACCGCCAGGCCATAGACGATGAAAAGGACCCCCGCGCGGCCGGCGAGTTCCGCGAGGTCGAAGCCGAGCGCGTGCAGGAGCTCGATGCGGGCCGCCTCCATGAAGTCGAGGTAGGTGCCGTGATAGACGACGCCCCCGGCGTCGGTGTGGTGGTAATACACCCGCACCGGCCACGAGAGCGTCCGGCCATCCCAGCGGGGCCCGGTCTCCCCGGCCCTCTCCATGAAACGCGCGGGCGCCGGAACGGGGTTACTCATCCGCGAAGAGCTCGCCGCTCGCCGGCCGGCTCGGCGCGGCGAGGCCGAAGTGCCGATAGGCGGAGACGGTGGCCATCCGACCGCGCGGGGTGCGCTGCAGAAAGCCGCTCTGGATGAGGAACGGCTCGAGGACGTCCTCGATCGTGTCGCGCTCCTCGCCGATGGCGTGCGCGAGGTTGTCGACCCCGACCGGTCCGCCGGCGAACTTCTCCATCACCGCGAGGAGGAGCTTCCGGTCCATGATGTCCAGGCCGACCTGATCGACGTCGAGCATCGTGAGCGCCGCATCGGCGACCGGGCGCGTGATCGCCCCGTCCGCCTTGACCTGGGCGTAGTCGCGCACGCGGCGGAGCAGCCGGTTCGCGATCCGCGGCGTACCGCGCGAGCGGCGGGCGATCTCGAGCGCACCCTCGGGCGCGATCTCGACCTGGAGCAGCCCCGCGGACCGGTCGACGATCCGGCGCACCTCCTCCGGGGTGTAGAACTCGAGCCGGGCGACGATGCCGAAGCGGTCGCGCAGGGGATTGGTCAGCATCCCGGCGCGCGTGGTCGCGCCGACGAGCGTGAACGGCGGGAGATCGAGCTTCACCGAGCGCGCCGCCGGCCCCTCGCCGATCATGATGTCGATCTGGTAGTCCTCGAGCGCCGGATACAGGATCTCCTCGACCACCGGCGAGAGGCGGTGGATCTCGTCGATGAAGAGGACATCGTTCGGCTCGAGGTTGGTGAGGATCGCGGCCAGGTCGCCGGGCCGCTCGAGCACCGGGCCCGAGGTCTGCCGCAGGTTCACGCGCATCTCGTGGGCGATGATGTGGGCGAGGGTCGTCTTGCCGAGCCCCGGGGGCCCGAAGAGGAGGACGTGATCGAGCGCCTCGCGCCGCGTGCGCGCCGCCTCGATGAAGATCGAGAGCTGGCCGCGGATCTTCTCCTGCCCGACGTACTCGGCGAGCTGGCGCGGGCGCAAGGACCGCTCGAAGGCCTCCTCGTGCGGCGAGGCGGTGGCGGGCGAGATCAGGCGGTCGGTCTCGATCATGCGCGCCTATTATCGGCCAACGACTCAGGCCTTCGAGAGGAGCTTCAGCGCCTGCCGGATGCCGTCGGCCACCGACAGCCCCTCGGGGACCTGCTTGACCACGCCTACCGCCTCCTTCTCGCTGTAGCCGAGCGCGATCAGCGCGTGCAGCACGTCGGCCGCGGCAGGCGCCGCGCGGTTCACCGCGAGGGGCGCCGTGAGCTCCGCGCCAAGCTTGTCCTTCAGCTCGAGCAGCAGCCGCTCCGCGGTCTTCTTGCCGATCCCGGGGACGCGCGTGAGGCGCCCGGTTTCTTGCAGCGTCACCGTCTCGGCGAGCTCGGCGACCGACATCCCCGAGAGCACCGCGAGCGCGGTGCGCGCCCCGACCCCGCTGATCTTCAGGAGCTGCCGGAACGCGCGCCGCTCGCTCTCGGTGCCGAAGCCGTACAGGAGATGCGCGTCCTCCCGCACCACGAGGTGCGTGAGCAGCGTGATGCGCTGGCCGGTGGCGGGGAGGCCGTAGAACGTGCTCATCGGCACCTCCACCTCGTAGCCGACGCCGGCGCAATCGACGAGGAGCTGGGGCGGGTTCTTCTCGAGCAGGACGCCTTGGATCCGGCCGATCATGCCGTCCGCCTGAGCCCGGAGCGCGGGCGGCGGCCGGCCACGAGACGACCGCGCCGGACGCGAAAGCCCGCGGTGCCGATCGCGCCGAGGCCCTGCCCGCCGTGGGCGTGGCAGATCGCGCAGGCGAGCGCGTCGGCGGCGTCGGGGCCGGGCGTGCCCGCGAGGCGGAGGAGCCGGCGCACCATCTCCTGCACCTGCTCCTTCCGCGCGAGGCCGTTGCCGACCACCGCCTGCTTCACCTGGAGCGCGGAGTACTCGGCGACCGGCAGTCGCGCCGACACCGCGGCGCAGATCGCGGTGCCGCGCGCCTGGCCGAGCGCGAGCGTCGACGCGGGATTGACGTTGACGAAGACCTTCTCGATCGCGACCTGCTGCGGCCGGTGCGCGGCGATCACTTCGCCGAGCGATTCGAGGATCACGACGATTCGCGCCGGCAGGCTTCCGGTCGCGGGCGTGCGGACGCAGCCGCTCGCGACGTAGGTGATTCGGGTCCCCGTCTTGTCGATGATCCCGAACCCGGTCACGCGCAGACCGGGATCGATGCCGAGGATGCGAACCGAGGCGCCCACTGGCGGGCGATTATAGGCCCTGCCCCCTGGCCGAGATAGGCGCGCGTCAGTCCTCGATCGCCGCGGTGGTGTAGACGTCCTGGACGTCGTCGAGCGACTCGAGCGCATCGAGCAGCCGCTGCATCCGCGCCGCCTCGTCGCCCTTGAGCACGATCTCGGTCGTCGGCTTCATGGTGACCTCGGCGAACGCGGGCGTCAGGCCGGCCTTCGCGAGCGCGCCCTTCACCGCCTCGAAGGCGCCCGGCGCGCAGATGACCTCGACCGAGCCGTCGTCGTTCGTCAGGACGTCCTCGGCGCCGGCGTCGACTGCGGCCTCCATCACCCGGTCCTCGCTCGTGCCCGGCGCGAGCACGAACTGGCCGCAGTGCCTGAAGAGGAACGCCACCGAGCCGTCGGTGCCGAGGTTGCCGCCGTTCTTCGCGAACGCGTGCCGGACCTCGCCGACGGTGCGCGTGCGGTTGTCGGTGAGGCAGTCGACGATCACCGCGGCGCCGGCGGTGCCGTAGCCTTCATAGCGGATCTCCTCGTAAGCCACGCCCTCGAGCTCGCCGCCGCCGCGCTTGATCGCGCGCTCGATGTTGTCTTTCGGGACGTTCGCCTCCTGCGCCTTGGCGAGCGCCAGGCGCAACCGCGGGTTCATGGCCGGATCCCCGCCACCGAGCTTGGCGGCGACGGTGACTTCCTTGATGACCTTGGTGAAGACCTTGCCGCGCTTCGCGTCGGCGCGGTCCTTCCGGTGGCGGATGTTCGCCCATCTGGAGTGTCCGGCCATGGCGGGTGTCGTCGCGTGCTGTGCGATGCTGGGGACGCCTATAATTTTGCCCGCCGCCGACCCCACTCCACAAGCACCAGGAGCCCGCAATGCCCGAACCGCTGCTCGTCGCCAAAGCCGGCGCGAAGGACCTCTGTCTCCTCCCGGGGCTCGCGAACCGGCACGGCCTGATCACCGGCGCGACCGGCACCGGCAAGACGGTGACCATGCAGGTGCTCGCCGAGAGCTTCGCGCGCATCGGCGTCCCGACGTTCATGGCCGACGTGAAGGGCGATTTTTCCGGGATCTCCGCGCCGGGCGCCGCCTCGCCGAAGATGAAGGAGCGGCTGGCGATGCTGAAGCTCGACGAGCCGGAGTGGCAGGGCTGCCCGGTCACCTTCTGGGACCTCTACGGCGAGCAGGGGCATCCGATCCGCGCGACGGTCTCCGACATGGGGCCGCTCCTGCTCGCCCGGCTGCTGGGCCTGAACGACACCCAGGGCGGCGTGCTCACGGCGGTCTTCAAGATCGCCGACGACAACGGGTTGCTGCTCCTCGACCTGAAGGACCTGCGGGCGATGCTGCAGTTCGTCGGCGACAACGCCGCCAGGTTCAAGACCGAGTACGGCAACATCTCGGCGTCTTCGGTCGGCGCGATCCAGCGGGGCTTGCTCGAGCTCGAGCACCAGGGCGCGGAGAGGTTCTTCGGCGAGCCGATGCTCGACATCGACGACCTGATGCAGACCGACGCGAAGGGCCGCGGCATGGTCAACCTCCTCGCCGCCGACAAGCTGATGCGCTCGCCGAAGCTCTATTCGACGTTCCTGCTGTGGCTGCTCGCGGAGCTCTTCGAGCGCCTGCCCGAGGTCGGCGATCCGGACCAGCCGAAGATCGTGTTCTTCTTCGACGAGGCGCATCTGCTGTTCAGCGACGCCCCCAAAGCGCTGCTCGAGAAGATCGAGCAGGTGGTGCGGCTCGTCCGCTCGAAGGGCGTCGGCGTCTACTTCGTGACCCAGAACCCGCTCGACGTCCCGGAGTCGGTGCTGGGCCAGCTCGGGAACCGCGTGCAGCACGCGCTGCGGGCCTTCACGCCCAAGGACCAGCGCGCGGTGAAGACCGCCGCCGAGACGCTGCGCCCCAACCCGAAGATCAAGGCCGAGAAAGTCATCACCGAGCTCGGCGTCGGCGAGGCGCTGGTGTCGTTCCTCGACGAGAAGGGCCGTCCGACGATCGTCGAGCGCGCGTTCATCATGCCGCCGGCGTCGAAGATCGGGCCGATCACCCCCGAGGAGCGGAAGCGAGTCGTCGCTTCTTCGGCGATCGCGGGTCACTACGAGAAGACCGTCGACCGCGAGTCGGCCTACGAGAAGATCAAGGGCCGCACCGAGGAGCGGCAGACCGAGGCGGGCGGCAAGGCCGCGGGCCGCGGCAAGCCGGCGCCGGCCGGCGCGCCGCAGGACGCCGGCGGCGGCCTCAGCGACATCCTCTTCGGCTCGACCGGGCCGCGCGGCGGCAAGCGCGAGGGCGTGCTCGAGTCGGCGGCGAAGAGCGCCGCCCGGTCGATCGGCTCGCAGGTCGGGCGCGAGATCATCCGCGGAGTGCTGGGCTCGATCCTCGGCGGCAAGCGGCGCTAGGCTGGTGCCGCCCGCGGCGTCCTACCGGGCGGTCGGGATCGCGCTCGCCGCCGGCGCGGTGATCGCGTTCTCGTTCCGCCCGATCTTCATCAAGCTCGCCTACGGCTACGTCCGCGACCCGGTGACGCTGATTGCGCTGCGCATGCTCTTCGCGCTGCCGTTCTTCGTCGCCGCCGCGATGTGGCAGCGCGGCGCCGCGGCCGCCGCGCCGATCTCGCGCCGCGACGGCGGGCGCATCGCCTTCCTCGGGTTCATCGGCTACTACTTCTCGAGCTTCGTCGACTTCCTCGGCCTCCAGTACATCACCGCGGGCCTCGGCCGCCTGCTGCTGTTCGCCTACCCGACGCTGGTCGTCATCCTCTCGTGGCTGTTTCTCCGCAAGCGCGCCGGCGCGCGCGAGATCGTCGCCCTCGCGGTGACCTACGGCGGGCTCGCGCTGGTGCTCGCCTACTCGGTCGCCGGCCAGCACGAGAACCTGCCGCTCGGGGCGGCGCTCGTCTTCGCGGGCGCGGCGAGTTACGCGGTCTACCTCGTGCTCGGCAGCGACGTCATTCAGCGCGTGGGCTCGATCCGGTTCACCGCCTACGCGCTCATCGTCGCGTCCGCGTTCTGCATCGCGCAGTTCCTCGTGCTCCGGCCGCTGGCGGCGCTCGCGCTGCCGTGGCAGGTCTACGGGTACGCGATCGCGATGGCGATCTTCTCGACCGTGTTGCCGACCTTCATGACCGCCGAGGCGCTGAAG
The DNA here is from genome assembly GCA_035286595.1 of Burkholderiales bacterium. Taxonomy (GTDB): domain Bacteria; phylum Pseudomonadota; class Gammaproteobacteria; order Burkholderiales; family SG8-39; genus DATEDA01. The sequence continues at coordinate 23,876 of DATEDA010000026.1, forward strand.
CGCATCGGGGCGAACCACGTCGCGATCCTCGGCGCCCTCGGGCCGGTGAGCGTGATCCTCACTGGCTGGGTGGGGCTCGACGAGACGATGACCTGGCTGCAGCTGCTGGGTGCCGCGCTGGTGCTGGGTGGGGTGGTGCTCGTGAGCGTCAAGCGGCAGCGCTACGGCTAGAATCCACGGTGCGCGCGGTGTACGTTGCTGAAGGGGGTTCGCGATGGATCTGGGGATCAAGGGCAAGTCGGCGATCGTCTGCGCGGCGAGCAAGGGACTTGGCCGCGCGTGCGCGTGGTCGCTCGCTGGCGAGGGCGTGAGCCTGACGATCTGCGCGCGCGGCGAAGAGGCGCTGAACCGGACGGCGGACGAGATCCGCAAGCAGTTCGGCGTGCCGGTGACTGCCATCGCCGCGGACATCACGACGCCGGAGGGTCGCGCCAAGGTGCTCGCCGCGTGCCCGCGGCCGGACATTCTCGTCAACAACGCCGGCGGCCCGCCGCCGGGCGATTTCCGCGACTGGACGCGGGAGGACTGGCTCAAGGCGATCGACGCCAACATGCTGACCCCGATCGAGCTCATCAAAGCGACTGTCGATCAGATGATCGCGCGCAAGTTCGGCCGCATCGTCAACATCACGTCGAGCGCGGTGAAGGCACCGCTCGCGCCGCTCGGGCTGTCGAACGGCGCGCGGACCGGGCTCACCGGGTTCGTCGCCGGCATCGCCCGCCAGACGGCGAAGCACAACGTGACGATCAACAACCTGCTGCCGGGCGCCTTCGACACCGACCGCCTGCGCTCGACGATGGCCGCCTTCGCCAAGGACAAGAGCCTCTCGCTCGAGGAGGCGAAGGCCGAGCGCGCGCGCAGCATCCCCGCCGGCCGCCTCGGCGATCCGGCCGAGTTCGGCGAGGCCTGCGCGTTCCTGTGCAGCGCGCAGGCCGGGTACGTCACCGGGCAGAACTTCCTGATCGACGGTGGCGCCTACCCGGGAACGTTCTGACCGCATGCGCCGCGCCGTGATCGATCCCTCCACGCCCGAGGCGGGGGCGTTCGCCCGCGGGTTCCGCCTGACCGACGTCCCGGACGACTTCTTCGACGATCCATACTCGTACTACGCGGTGCTCCGCGCGCACGATCCGGTGCACGAGCTGGGCCACGGATCGATTTTTCTCACGCGCTACGAGGACGTCGCGGCCGTTTACCGCGACCCGCGCGCGAGCTCCGACAAGAAGCAGGAGTTCAAGCCGAAGTACGGCGACACTCCGCTCTACGAGCATCACACCACCAGCCTCGTCTTCAACGACCCGCCGCTGCACACGCGCGTGCGCCGGCTGCTCATGGGCGCGGTGAACCAGCGTGCGATCGCGCGGATGGAGCCGGACGTCGTCGCGCTCGTCGACCGCCTCCTCGACCGGATGGCGGACAAGCGCGAGGTGGACTTCATCGCCGACTTCGCGGCCGAGATCCCGGTCGAGGTGATCGGCAATCTGCTCGACGTGCCGCGGACCGAGCGCGAGCCGCTGCGCGGCTGGTCGCTCGCGATCCTGTCGGCCCTCGAGCCGGCGCCGAGCGCGGCGCTCCTCGAGCGCGGCAACCGCGCGGTGCGCGAGTTCCTCGACTACCTCGAGACGGTTGTGGCGCGGCGCCGGCAGGCGCCGGGCGACCCCGAGGCCGACGTCCTCACGCGGCTGATCCAGGGCGAGGCCGACGGCGAGCGGCTCACCGAGAGCGAGCTTCTCCACAACTGCATCTTCCTGCTGAACGCCGGCCACGAGACGACCACAAACCTGATCGGCAACGGCGTAGACGCGCTGTTGACCCATCGCGGCGAGCTCGAGCGCCTCGCGCGGGAGCCGGCGCTGATTGCCGCCGCGGTCGAGGAGTTGCTGCGCTTCGAGAGCCCCCTGCAGCTGAACAACCGCGTCACCACCGCCGATATGACGATCGGCGGGCGCACCTTCCCGGCCGGCACTTTCCTCACGCTCGGGGTGGGCGCGGCCAATCGCGACCCGGCGCAGTTTGCCGATCCCGACCGCCTCGACGTCGGCCGCAAGCCGAACCGGCACGTCGCCTTCGGGCACGGCGACCACGCGTGCGCCGGGATGAACGTCGCGCGCCTGGAAGCGAGGATCGCCATCGGTCGACTGCTCGCGCGGTTCCCGGGGATCGCCCGTGCGGGCGCGCCAGAGCGGGACCGGCGCGTGCGCTTCCGCGGCTTCAAACACCTGCCGGTCCGGGTCGGCTGACCCGGACTTCCCACTGACAAGGAGGTTGCCGCCATGCCAGACCACGTCTACAAGCAACTCGAGCTGACCGGCTCGTCGGCGAAGTCGAGCGACGACGCGATTCGGACCGCGATCGCGAAGGCCTCGAAGACCGTCCGCAACATGCACTGGTTCCAGGTCGTCGAGACCCGCGGGCACATCGACGGCGGCAAGGTCGCGCACTGGCAGGTCTCGATCAAGGTCGGGTTCACGCTCGAAGACTGAGCCGGGAGACGCCGATGAGCGACCGCTACGCAGCCTATGAACGCCTGGCGCTGAAGCGCCATCCCGACGGGATCCTCGAGATCGTTATGGGCGCGCCGGGCAAGCTCTCGACCGCCGACCACGTCCTGCACCGGGAGCTCGCGGAGATCTGGCGCGACGTCGATGCCGACCCCGAAACCCGCGTCGCGATCCTGCGCGGCGAGGGCAAGGGATTCTCGGCCGGCGGCGACCTGAAGCTCGTCGAGGACATGGTGAGCGACTTCGACGCCCGCGCCCGGGTCTGGCGCGAGGCGCGCGATCTCGTCTACAACGTCATCAACTGCTCGAAGCCGATCGTGTCGGCAATGCACGGTCCGGCGGTCGGCGCCGGTCTCGTCGCGGGCCTTCTCGCCGACATCTCGATCGCGGCGAAGACGGCGCGCATCATCGACGGACACACGCGCCTGGGCGTTGCGGCGGGGGACCATGCGGCGATCGTCTGGCCGCTGCTCTGCGGCATGGCCAAGGCCAAGTACTACCTGCTGCTGTGCGAGACGGTTTCGGGCGAGGAGGCCGAGCGCATCGGCCTCGTGTCGCTCGTCGTCGACGAGAAGGATCTGGTGCCGCGGGCGTTCGAGGTGGCAGGGAAGCTGGCGACCGGGGCGCAGTCGGCGATTCGCTGGACGAAGTACTCGCTCAACAACTGGCTGCGGATGGCCGGGCCGACCTTCGATGCGTCGCTCGCGCTCGAGTTCATGGGGTTCACCGGACCCGACGTGCGCGAAGGCATCGCGAGCCTGCGCGAGAAGCGCGCGCCGAGCTTCAAGCCGGGCTGCCCGTTCTAGGCCGCTTCGCTATCCGCCCTCGGCCCGCCGCGCTCGTTCCAGAGCCGAAGCCGAGATCCGGGGCGGCGAGCATCGCGGCGGCGCGCGCCTGCAGCTTGCCGAGCGTGCGCTCGAGCGCGTCGCGCTGCGCAGCCGAGAGCGCGCCGAGCAGGTTGTCGTGGCGACGCCGCGCCGCAACCGCGATGGCCGCATACGCCCGCTCGCCCTTGGCCGTCAGTCTGAGGAGCATGCGGCGTCCGTGCTTGGGGTCCGGCCAGCGCCGGACGTAGCCCGCGGCGATCAAGCGCTCGACGGAGCGCCCCACCCAGGCCTTGTCGGTGAGGAGCCATTGGCTGATCTGGTTCGCGCTGATCCCGCGGCCCGCGTGCAGGGCGTCGATGACCCGCCACTCGGCAAGCCGCACGCCGAAGCGCCGCGGGTAGTAGCGCGACGCGGCCAGGGCGAGGGTGTTGGAGAGGACCAGCACGCGGTGCGACAGCAGGGCGCGCAGCAGCCGCGGGTCGTCGGATCGCTGCATGCGGCGATTATAGTCAGTCGACCGGCGCTGTGACAGAATGGTGTCATGACAACTACTCCGGCGCTTCGTTCCGGGAGCAGCCTGCCGCTCGCGCCGCAGAATCTTCTCGTCCTCATGTCGGACGAGCACAATCCGCGCGCGCTGGGCGTCGCCGGACACCCGCTCGCGCAAACACCGCATCTCGACCGCCTCGCGGCGCGTGGCACCCGCTTCACGAGCGCCTACACCACCTCCCCCATCTGCGTCCCGGCGCGCGCCGGCTTCGCCACCGGCAAATACCCGCACCAGGTCGGCTATTGGGATAACGCCGACCCCTATGACGGGGCCGTTCCGAGCTGGCACCATCTGCTGCGCGCGCGCGGCCACCGGGTGGTGTCGATCGGCAAGCTGCACTTCCGCGGGCTGCCCGGGGACGATCACGGCTTTTCGGAGGAGCTGCTGCCGATGCACGTGGTCGACGGCGTCGGCGACGTGAAGGGCCTGATCCGCCAGGACATCCCGCGCCGCAACGGCTACGACAAGCTCGCCAAGCTCGCCGGTCCGGGCGAGTCGCCCTACTCGCGATACGACCGCGACATCGCGGCGCGGGCGCAGAGCTGGCTGCGCGAGGAAGCGCCCCGCCATCGCGGACCGCCCTGGGCGTTGTTCGTGTCCTTCGTCTGTCCGCATTTCCCGCTGATCTCGCCGCCCGAGTTCTACAACCGCTATCCGCTCGAGCGCATCCCGCTGCCCAAGCAGTACCTGGAAAGAGAACGCCCGGACCATCCTTACCTGCGCGATTACGACGCCTGCGTAGCCTATGACGCGGGCTTCGGTGGAGATCACGGCAAGGTCCGCCGCGCCGTCGCCGCCTATCTCGGACTGGTGAGCTTCATGGACGACAACGTCGGCAAGGTGCTGCGCGCGCTCGAGGACGCCGGTCTCGCTGGCGATACGCGCGTCGTCTATACCAGCGACCATGGCGACAATGTCGGCGCGCGCGGACTGTGGGGAAAGTCCACCATGTACGAAGAGTCCGCCGGCGTGCCGCTGATCCTTGCCGGGCCCGGGATTGCCGTCGGCGCGCGCTGCGCGACCCCGGCAAGCCATGTCGACCTTTTCCCCTTTTTCCTCGACGGCACCGGCGCGCCGGCGCCGGGGAACGGCTACCGCGGCATCTCGCCGCTCGCGCTCGCCGCGGGCGAGCACCCGGACCGCGCCGTGCTCAGCGAGTACCACGCCATCGGCTCGACCGGCGGGATCACCATGCTGCGCAAGGGCCGCTGGAAGTACGTGCATTGCGTGCGTTACCGGCCGCAGCTCTTCGATCTGGAGAACGATCCCGAGGAGCTCGTCGATCGCGCGGGCGAGCCCGCATGCCGCACCACGCTAGCCGCCCTCGAGGCCGAGCTGCGCCGCTTCTGCGACCCGGAGGAGGTTGACGCGCGCGCGCGGCGCCGGCAGTCCGAACTCCTTGCGCGCTACGGTGGCCGCGAGGCGGCGCTCGCGCGCGGGGACCTCAACTACACCCCCGCCCCCGGCCAGGCGCCGGACATCAACTAAGGAGGAACGCGATGAAACGGTTGCGTCGCAATTGCCTGCTCCTGGTGCCACTCGCGCTGCTCGCCGCAAGCATCGACGCGGGCGCGCAAGCGTATCCAGTGAAGCCGATCCGGCTGATCGTGGCGGATGCCGCCGGCGGCGCGCCGGATCAGCTCGGCCGCATCCTCGCGCAGAAGCTTTCCGACAGCCTCGGCCAGCAGGTCATCGTCGACAACCGGCCGGGCGCCGCCGGCGCGCTCGGCGCGGACATCGCGGCGAGATCGCCCGCGGACGGATACTCGCTGCTCCTGACGACGACGTCGATCTACGCGATCCTGCCCAGTCTCAAGAAGAACCTCCCCTACGATCCGGTCAGGGACTTCGTGCCGATCTCGCGGATCGCGACCGCGTCGAACGTGCTGGTGGTAAACGTCTCGTTGCCGGCGACATCGGTCGCCGAGCTCGTGCGGCTCGCGAAGAGCAAGCCGGGGATCCTCAACTACGCGTCCGCCGGCGTCGGCTCGCCGGCGCATCTCGCCGGCGAGATGCTCAACCTGCTCGCCGGCATCAAGCTGACGCACATTCCCTACAAGGGTGCCGCGCCGGCGCTGCTCGACGTCATCGCCGGCAACGCGCAGCTCATCATCACCTCGCCCATCGCCGCGGGCGCGCACATGCACGGCGGCCGCGTCCGCGCGCTGGCCACCACCGGCTCCGAACGCAATCCGAGCCTGCCCGACCTGCCGACGATTGCCGAAACCGTGCCGGGCTACGAGATCTCGCAGTCGTGGGGCATCGTTGCGCCGGCCGGCACGCCGCCGCAGATCGTCAAGCAGCTGAACGACGAGATCGTGAAGGCGATGAAGCTGCCAGACGTCAAGGATCGCGTCCTGAAGACCGGGGCGGTGCCGGCGGGAGATTCGTCCGCGGCATTCGAGGCGTTCATCGCCAAGGAGCGGCAGCGGCTGGGCGAGGTCATCACAAGGACCGGGATCGTGCTCGCCGACTGACCCACGCTCTGCTGGTTCAGCACTCCGCGGCGACTTCGGCGATGAGCCCTGGGATGCCGAATCTCACCGGATGAACTGCTCGACGTACTTCTCGCCCAGGCCGACCTCGATGTAGTGCCTGCGGCACATGTCGATCTTCGAGAACACGTCCTCGTAGCCGGTCTGCCGGCCCGCGTCGTCCAGATAGATCATCGCGCCGGCGATGCTGAAGAAAGTGATCATCTCCGGGCAGTCCTCCGGCACGACCAGCGTGTGGATCTCGCCCGGCGGTTCGAAGACGAAGCTGCCCTCGGTCGCGACCCAGTCGTGCTCGAGGTACCGCCACTTCCCCCTGATCACGTAGCCGACGACGATCATCGGGTGGCGGTGGCGGTTCAGGACGCCGTGCTTTCGCACCCGCAGCAGGTTGCACCAGCCGCCGGTGACCGTGTTCAGCAGCAGCGGGCGGAACCACACGTCCCTCGCCTGCGGGACCCAGACGCGCTCGTCGCTCGGGATCGCCGCGACCGCGATCTCGGGCCGGATGCCGGTCGTCGGCAGGACGAGGGGTGCGTCCATGGCGTTTCCTCTCAGCGGTCGATGCTCGAGACCAGGATCTGCGCGCCGGCGATGTTGGTCGCCAACGGCACGTTGTGCACCTCACAGACTCGCAGCAGCGCCGCGATGTCGGGCTCGTGGGCCTGCGCTGCAAGGGGATCGCGGAGGAAGATCACCATGTCGACCTCGCCTGCGGCCACCCGGGCGGCGATCTGAACGTCGCCGCCCTGCGGACCCGACAGCACCGTTTCGACGCGCAACCCCGTGCTGTCGCGAATCAGCTGCCCGGTCGCCGCCGTCGCGATCAGCCGATGCCGCGCGAGCGCCGCTTCGAAGCGGCGGATGAACGCCACCATGTCCTGCTTCTTGGCGTCGTGGGCGATCAGCGCGATGGTCGTCATGCGCCGCCCAGGAGCTTGCGCACCGCCTCGGGACGCGGGAGCGGTGCGACCGCGCCGAAGCCGGTCGTCGCGAGCGCCGCAGCTGCATTCGCATAGCGCGCGGCGTCGAGGGACGAGTCGCCGGCGGCGAGCCTGGCGAGCGTGGCGCCGCAGAAGCAGTCGCCCGCCCCCGTTGCGTCGACCGCCTTGACCTTCAGGCCCGCGATGCGCTCGCGCCGCGTGCCGTCGCTCACGATCACGCCCTCGGGGCCGAGCTTGAGATAGACGGTCCTGGCGCCGAGCCGGTGCGCCCAGTCCATGATGGCGTCCGGCTGCTCCAGGCCGCTCAGCGCACGGGCCTCCTCGATGCTGGGGAAGAAGTGGTCGGCCATCGCCGCCGCCGCGCCGAGCATGGCGCGGGCGCGCGCAAGCGGCCAGAGCTTGAGGCGAAGGTTGGAGTCGAGCGAGACTTTGGCGCCAGCGGCTCGCGCCGCCTCGAACGCGGCGAGCACAGCGTCACACGCGGATGCCGAAATCGCCATGCTGATTCCGGATGCGTGCACGAACCGCGCCTCGCGGACGACATCCAATGGGAGATCCGTGGAGCGCATGCGGCTCGCCGCGGATCCGGCGCGTAGATAGCTGAAGACGTGACCTTGCGGGCCGTGGGTGACGAAGTACACCGCGGTGTGCGCCTGCGGGTCGATCCCGACGCCGCGCGCGTCGACGCCCTCGGCCTGCCACAGCGCGAGGAACATGCGGCCGAACTCGTCCTCGCCGAGCCGCGTCACGTACGCGGTGCGCGCGCCCGTCCGCGCGGCGGCGATGATCATGTTGGACGAGTCCCCGCCGAAGCCCTGCAGATAACGTGGCTCGTCGGCCTGCGTTTGGTTGAACTCGACCATCGGCTCGCCGATGGCCACGATGTCGAACCCGCTCATTGGACTACCCTCGCGCCAAGCGCTCGGGATTCGCCCTTGGGGCGGCCCGGCGGGCTCATGCCGCTGTGACCCCGCCTTCGAGCGCGAGAAACCGCCGCGCGTGCGCGACGACGCGCGCTGCGTCGCCCGCAGCGAGGGCCTGCTGGTCGACGATGTTGTTGCCCACGCCGACGAGGCTCGCACCGGCGGCGAAGTAGGCGTCGAGGTTCTGCAAGCCGATGCCACCGGTCGGGCAGAGCAGGATGTCCGGGAACACGGCGTGGATCCCGCGCAGGTGCTCGGGCCCGCCGGTCGAGGCGGGGAAGACCTTCACGATGTCCGCGCCCTCGCGGTGCGCGGCGAGGATCTCGCCCGGCGTGAAGCCGCCGATCAGCGCTGCCCGCCCCGCCTCGTGGGCGAGCCGCGCCAGCCCCGGCACGATGCAGGGCGACACCAGGAATCGCGCACCGGTGTCGATGCAGGCTCGGGCGGCGTCGAAGTCGAGGACGGTTCCGGCACCCACGACGAACGAGGGCCCGAGCCGCTGGATGAGGCGCTTGATGAGCGGCACTGCCCCCGGAACGGTCAGCGTGATCTCGACGACGCGAAAACCGGCGTCGGCGAGGCAGTCCACGGCGCGCTCGGTGTCGGCGCTCGATCCGAGTCGCAGCACCGGGACGACGCGCTGCGCGACGAGCCGGTCGCTGATCTCGAGGGGCGTCATGGCGGCACTCCGGGGCCCGAGGATTGTTGCACAAACCCCCGGCTCGCTTCACGCGGCGGGGGTGCGCGTCGTCGCGGAGTAGAATTCCGGGACGCCGCAGCTCCCTGGAGGTTTCCCATGAACGCCCCGAGCGCCCCGCTCGCCTCGCTCTCGCTGAAGGACCCGAAGCTCCTCCGCCAGCAGTGCTACATCGACGGCCGGTGGGTCGACGCCGACGGCGGGAAGACGCTGGCGGTGACGAACCCCGCGACCGGCGAGGTGCTGGGCACCGTGCCCAACATGGGCGCCGCCGAGACACGTCGTGCGATCGAGGCCGCGAACGCCGCCTGGCACGCCTGGCGTGCCAGGACCGCCAAGGAGCGCTCGGCGATCCTCCGCAAGTGGGCCGACCTGATGATGGCGAACCAGGAGGACCTCGCGATCATCATGACCGCCGAGCAGGGGAAACCGCTCACCGAGTCGCGCGGCGAGATCGCCTACGCGGCCTCGTTCATCGAGTGGTTCGCCGAGGAGGCGCGGCGGGTGTACGGCGACACGATTCCCGGCCACCAGCCGGACAAGCGCATCGTCGTCCTCAAGCAGCCGGTGGGTGTGTGCGCGGCGATCACGCCGTGGAACTTCCCGGCGGCAATGATCACGCGCAAAGCCGGGCCGGCGCTTGCAGTCGGCTGCACGATGGTCTCCAAGCCGGCGTCCGCGACGCCGTTTTCGGCGCTCGCGCTCGCCGAGCTCGCCGAGCGCGCCGGCGTGCCGAAGGGCGTGTTCAGCGTCGTCACCGGCGCCTCGACCGCGATCGGCGGCGAGATGACGTCGAACCCCCTGGTGCGCAAGGTCACGTTCACCGGCTCGACCGAGACCGGCAAGCTGCTGATCGCGCAGGCCGCCAAGACGGTGAAGAAGGTCTCGATGGAGCTCGGCGGCAACGCGCCCTTCATCGTGTTCGACGACGCGGATCTGGATGCCGCCGCCGACGGCGCAATCGCCTCGAAGTACCGCAACGCCGGGCAGACCTGCGTCTGCGCGAACCGGATCCTCGTCCAGGACAAGGTCTACGACGCGTTCGCCGGCCGGCTCGCCGAGCGGGTGGCGAGGTTCAAGGTCGGCAACGGCATGGAGCCGGGCGTGATCATCGGGCCGCTGATCGACGAGGCGGCGGTGAAGAAGGTCGAGGAGCACGTCTCGGATGCGGTCGCCAAGGGCGCCACGGTCGCGATGGGCGGCAAGCGCCACGCGCTCGGCGGGCTCTTCTTCGAGCCCACGATCCTCACCGGCGTGAACCCCACCATGAAGGTCACCAGGGAGGAGACCTTCGGACCGGTCGCGCCGCTCTTCCGCTTCAAGACCGAGGAGGAAGCGATTCGCCTCGCGAACGACACCGAGTTCGGGCTCGCCTCCTACTTCTACGCCCGCGACCTCGGCCGGGTCTGGCGCGTCGCGGAGGGCCTCGAGTCCGGCATCGTCGGGATCAACACCGGCCTGATCTCGACCACTGAGGCGCCGTTCGGCGGCGTGAAGGAGTCCGGCCTCGGCCGCGAGGGCTCGAAGTACGGCATCGACGAGTTCCTCGAGATCAAGTACCTCTGCATGAGCGTCTGACCTCGACCGGCCGGCCGGGAACTTAATCCGTCGGGCCGAGTCAACCGACCGCATCTATGAGCGTTAGAGCCGATACCGCGCGAGCCGGAGCCCGCGCTAGCATTGAAAACTGAGGGACCGACAGACAGTATGGGTGGTGCGATGCAAACGCTGCGGCATAAGAGCGCGTTGCAGCTCGCGAATCGCGAGCGGCGCGCGTGCGGGCCCGTGTCCGCACCGCAGCCAGCCAAGCGACCCGACTCGGTCGGCGCGCTCGGGACGGCTCGCGCCTTCGTCGCGCTGGGTTGCAACGATGCGCTCGAGTCGGTCCGTGCGGCGATCCGGGAGAAGCTGAGGATGTAGCGCGACTACGCCTCGAGCCGAAAGCCCGGATGCGCCGCAAGGTCTCCGGGCTTTTTGTTTGTGCTTCGTGCCCCGCTGGCGGAATCGGCATACGCGCCCGCCTCAGAAGCGGGTTGGTCCGGGTTCAAATCCCGGGTGGGGCACCAGTTTGTTCGCGTGAGCGGCGGTTGCTCGCGCACCGCTCCGGCATGGCGACCGGGAAGGCGGAATGCTCTTTGACAACTTGGATGTGGCAAGTGCCTTCCGCCGCCGCGCACGTGTTCGCGGGTGCGCGAGTCGGTGGTCCTCGCGCGCGACTGCGGCGATCCCGCGCGGCGGCGGAAGGCTTGTGGGTTTTCGTGCGGGCGTAGCTCAAGCAAGGCAGAGCGCGACGGCGCCACCGTCGGAGATGCGAGTTCGACCCTCGCCGGCCGCACCATCGAACTGCTCGACTTCGGGTGAGGTCCCCGGGCTTTCAACCCGGCGAGGCGGGTTCGAGTCCCGCGCAGTTCACCAACACCGGGGACGTAGCTCAATCGCGAGAGCGAGCCGCCTTGCAAGCGGCAGGCTGTGGGTTGAAGTCCCATCGTCTCCAGCAGATCAAGGAAGGCAAACCCGGAAGGTCCGGGCGCGGTCCCGAAAACCGACGGAGCCCCCAGGCTTGGCGTTCGACTCGACCTGCTTTCCGCCAGGACCCGTCTCGCTGTAGCGCAGCCTGGAAGCGCGCCTGCTCCGGAAGCAGGGGGTCGGAGGTTCAAATCCTCCCGGCGAGACCACGAACGGAAGGAGCGCGCGTCAGCGGGCGATCGACTGTGAGTGGGCAGCCGAGCGAGCCAACTGCTTGGCTCGCGCGGAGGATTTGAAGGGCGCGGCGATGCCGGTGGCCGCCGCGCCGGGGTCGCGGTACGTGACCAAATCCTCCCGGCGAGACCAGCGTTTGCATGCCCCCGTAGCTCAGCGGACCAGAGCATCGCGCTACGAACGCGAGGGCCGGAGGTTCGAATCCTTCCGGGGGTGCCAGTTTCAGCGACGCTGTAACTCAGCGGCCAGAGTGCCTGCCTGTCGAGCAGGAAGCCGCGGGTTCGATTCCCGCCAGCGTCGCCAGCCTTCCACGGCGCGTAACTCAAAGGCAGAGTAGCGGACTCTTAATCCGAAGGCTGCAGGTTCAATTCCTGCCGCGCCGACCACGCTCGGTTAGCTCAGACGGCAGAGCGCCGGTCTTACAAACCGGAGGCCGATGGCTCGAACCCATCACCGAGTACCAGTCACCCGCCCCGCAGTAGCTCAGTGGGAAGAGGGCCTGCCTAGTAAACAGGAGGCGGCCCGTTCGAATCGAGGCCGGGGGCACCACGCTTCTCTAGCTGGTCTGGTGACAGCGCCGGGTCGAAGCCCCGGAGAGCTCCGCTCGAAACGGAGGGGAAGCACCAATAGGATTGGGGCGTAGTTCAGCCAGCAGAACGCTCGCCTCTGAAGCGAGAGGTCCCTGGTGCGAATCCAGGCGCCCCTGCCAGTCCTCTGCCATGTAGCTCAGCATCGAGAGCAGCCGCCCGATAAGCGGCAGGTCGCTGGTGAGAATCCAGCCGTGGCAACCACGAGGCGCTAGCTCAACCAGGCAGAGCGCCGGTCTCCAAAACCGGGCGGTGGGAGTTCGAATCTCTCGCGCCTCGCCAGCGGACATTGTCCAGTAGCTCAACCGGTGGAGCGGCGCGCTGTTAACGCGACGGCTGGAGGTTCGAAGCCTCCCTGGACAGCCAGCTCGAAGGTGGTCGTAGCTCAACCAGCAGAGTCCCGGGCCTGGAGGGCGTGCTGAAGGACCTGGTGAAGATCCGCTAGTCGCACCGCCCGGAGCGCTCCGCTCCGGGCGGTTTTTTTCGGGAGCAGCGGGCGCGAAGCACCCGCCGCGGACGTCACGGCGTCTTGCGCGCCGGCTGACCCGCCGCGGCTTTCCCCGGGGCCTTGCCGCCGATCTGCCGTTGCAGCTCTTCCATCTGCCGATCCTGCCCTTCGATGAGCTGCCGCAGCTCTCTGAGCGTCTTTTCCAGCTCGGCCGCGCGGTCCCGCGACTCGGCGAGCGCCCGGTCGAGGGCAGCGGCGTCGTCGCCGCTGGGACCGGCCGGCGCCGCGGCGCCCGGGCGGCTGCGCGTCTCCGCGGGCGGTGCGCGCTGCGCGGTGATGAGCTTCCGCGCCTCGTCCGCCGGCACCGCCGACACGGCATCGCGATCGGGGATCTTGAGCGTGCGCCCGCCCCGGAGGCGGTCCATGCTCCCGCCGACGAACGCGTCCTCGTTGGCGCGATAGATGGCGACCATCATCTGTGCGGTCGAGACGCCGTCGGGGCGCGTCGCCTGGGCGATCTTGAGGAGGGAGTCCCCCGGCTGCACGGGGTAGGAGTCGGGGGGTGCTGCGGTCGGGGCGGGGCGTGCGGCGACTGGCTCGGGGCGGCGCTCCGGCGGCGCGGGCCTCGCCTGAGCGAGCTCGGGTGGCCGGGTGGGCTTGGCTGCGGGCGCGGGCTCGGGCTGCAGCGAGGCCGGCTTGGCGGCCGCCGGCGGTTCGGCTGCCGTCGAAGGCGCGCGCCAGGGTTCGATCGGCGGTGGCGCCGACGCGACCGCCGGGGCCCGGCGATCGACCGAATCAAGCAGGAAGCTGTACTGGCGAATCACGCCACCGCCGGTCCAGCCGAGCTCGACGAGCAGGTTCACGAGCGGCTTGTCGAGCGGCTCGGCCGAGCTGATCTTCACGACCTCGCGTCCGTCCGCCTTGCGGTCGATCGCCACGCGCAGCGCCTCCGGCCGGGGGATCGGGGCGACGTGTGCCCGGTCGTAGACCTCCGCGGGGGCGAGCTTCGCCGCGAGCGAGTCGCGCTCGCCCGGCAGGACCGAGACGAGCTCGATCTCGGCGTTCAGCGGCTCGCCGACCATGGAGAACAGCGCGAGGCGCCCGAGCCCCGCCGCCGATGCGGCGAGCGGCGCGAGCAGCAGCACGACGAGGGAGATTCTCAACCGATGCACGGGCGGCTCCCGGTGACTTTGCTCGAGGATTATTCCATAAGTGCTTGCTTTACGAAACTTTACATTGGAGAGAAACCGGTGAAATCCCTCGCTCCCAGACTGCGCTTCGAGCCCGCCGGCCCCCGGCCGGCGGCCGATTCCCCCTCTTTCCGGAAGGAGCATGACGTGAACGACCAGATCAAGCCCGATGCGACGGCACCGTCGCACCAGACCCGCCGCCCGTGGCGTCGCCTCGCCATCGTCTCGGTCATCGGCAGCCTCGCTGCCAGCCTGGGCGCGGGGCTCGCGCACGCCCACGGCGGCCCCGGCGGCTGGGGCGGGTGGCACCGCGGCTCCGACAGCGCGGACCCGCAGGCGATGCAGCGGCGCGCCGAGGCGCGCGTGAAGTGGATGCTGGCGGATATCGACGCCACCGACGCGCAGCAGAAGAAGATCGCGGCGCTCATGACGGCGGCCATGACCGAGCTCCGCCCGCTGCGCCAGCAAGCGCAGGAGGCCCGCCGCGAGGTCATGCAGATCCTGTCCAAGCCGCAGATCGACCGGGCGGCGCTCGAGGCGCTGCGCGCGAAGCAGGCGCAGGCCATGGACCAGATCTCGCGCCGCATCACCCAGTCGCTCGCCGACGCCGCCGAGGTGCTGACCCCGGAGCAGCGCGTGAAGCTCGCCGAGCGGATGGAGAAGCGCCGGGGACACCGACACGGCCGCGGTTAAGGCGAGACGATCGCGCCGCACGCCGCGGCCGCCTGGCCGCGGCGTCTCCTTTTGACGCGGCCGCCGGGTCGGTGCGCATAATCCCGGCTCCCATCCCTGAAAGGAGGCGCCATGGACAAGCGGTTCTGGATCGCGGCGGTCGTCATCTTCGTGGTGTCGCTCGTCCTGGGGTGGGTCGTTCACGGGGTCTTGCTCGAGGTCGAGTACGCGAAGCTGCCCAATCTCTTTCGGCCGGTGGCCGACCAGCAGGGCTACTTCCCCTTGATGCTGCTCGCCAACGCGCTGTTCGCGCTCGCCTTCACCTGGATCTACCGCAAGGGGCTCGAGCCCGGAAAGCCGTTCATCAGCCAGGGCTTCCGCTACGGCATCGCGATCGCGGTGCTGATGACCCTCCCGACCTACCTGATCTACTACGCCGTGCAGCCGATGCCAGGCAACCTGGTGGCGAAGCAGATCGTGTACGACGCGATCGCCGTGGTGATCATGGGCATCGTGGTGGCCTGGACCAGCCAGCCACCGAAGCCCGCCTGAGGGCGTCGCCTGCGCTTGCCGCGTGACCGACCGCATTCTCATCATCGAGGACGACGCGCGACTTGCCGCGCTGG
>DATEDA010000027.1:0-23064 GCA_035286595.1 Burkholderiales bacterium
GTCGCGAATCCTTCCTTGGCGTCGAGCTCGGCGTAGAACTCGGCGAACCGCGTCCGGTCCGCTCCCCGTGCGAAGGGATTCGCGCCGGGCGCCACCGGCCGTCGCTCGAAGCCGCTCAGGCGCTCGAGCAGATACTGCGACCAGCTGATCGACTTGCCGAACTCCCCGTCGCTCGGGACGTCGACCCCGGCCTCGGCCTGCTGCCTGACGATCCCGGCGACGGTGTCCTGGAGACACCGGGCATACGCGCCCTCGTCGACCGGGCGCCGGTCGCGCTTCGCGCTGAGGTACTCGAGGAGCTCCGGCGGGCGGATGAGACTGCCGACGTGGGTCGTGAGAATCCTGTCAGTGCTGCGCTTCACCGCCCGTCAATCCGGCTTGATCTTGTTGTCGCGCACGACCTTGCCCCACCGCTGCATCTCGTCGATGAGCCACTTTTGCTGCGACTGCGGCGAGCTGACGACAAGGTCCATCCCGAGCTGCTCGGTGAGCGTCTTGCGGACATCCGGCTGGTTGAAGGCCTTGACGAGCTCGCCGTGGAACTTGTCCATGATCGGCGCGGGCGTGCCGGCTGGCGCAAAGATGCCCCACCACGCGAGCGCGGAGAAGCCCTTGAAGCCCTGCTCCGCGAGCGTGGGCACGTCCGGCAGAGCATGCGAGCGCTTGTCGCCGGTGACCGCGACGCCGCGCAGCTTCCCGCCCTTCACGTGCGGGGTCATCACCGCCACCGAACCGATCGCGAGGTCGATCTGACCGCCGAGCGCATCCTGGGTCATCGGCCCGCCGCCCTTGTAGGGGACGTGGACGAGCTTGATGCCGGCCGCCTGCTGCACCAGGATCATCGTCAGGTGCCCGAGGCTGCCGTTGCCGATCGAGCCGTAGGTCACCGTGTCCGGCTTCGCCTTCGCCGCCGCGACCACATCGCCGAAGTTCTTGTACGGCTTCGAGGCATTGGTCGCGATCGCCATCGGTGCCGTGCCGACCAGCATCACCGGCGCGAGGTCCTTCAGCGTGTCGTACGGCAGGTTGGGGATCAGCGACGGGTTGACCGCGTGGGTGTCGAACACGAACAGGAACGTGTAGCCGTCGGGCGGCGCCTTGGCGGCGAAGGCCGCGCCGATCGAGCCGGCAGCGCCGGGCTTGTTCTCGACGATGAACTGCTGGCCGAGCGACTCGCCCAGCTTGACGCCGACCATCCTGGCCAGCGGGTCGACCGAGCCGCCCGGCGGAAAGGGCACGATGAACCTCACCGGCTTGGTCGGCCAGGTCTGCGCGGCAACAGGGGGAGACGCGAGCAGGCCGAGCGCGAGTATCGACGCGACCGCGGCGTGCGTGAAGAACGGATGCCTCATGAGTCCTCCTGCCAATAGGGTGCGCAAGCCTACCACCGACCGAAGGATTCCTGCGGCGGCGCACCCTACCCATGGCAACCTATGGGCGCCTATGCCAATCTCTTGAGACGGCTATTTCCAAATCCCATGCGAGTCGAGCGCGCGATGCCGAACCACCGGATGGCGAAAAGGAGCAGCGGCTTCACGATGATCGAGATGCTGGTGATCCTCGCGATCGTCGCCATCCTGCTGCTCATGGCCCTGCCGAGCTACCAGGACAAGTTCATCAGGGATCAGATCGCCGAAGCGCTGCCGCTGGCGGACATCGTGAAAGGTCCGGTCGCCGCAGCGTGGACCGCCGGACAGACCTTCCCCGTCGACAACACCGCCGCCGCGCTGCCTCCCGCCGAGAAGATCGTCAACAACTTCATCAGCTCGGTGGCGGTGGAGAACGGCGCGATTCACATCACGTTCGGCAATCGAGTGAACAGTCAGATCAAGGACAAGATCCTGACCCTTCGCCCGGCCGTGGTGGAGGATGCGCCGATCGTCCCGGTAACCTGGGTCTGCGGATATGCCCCGACGCCTGACAAGATGACGGTCAAGGGCGAGAACAGGACCGACCTTCCGGCGGGCTACCTGCCGTTCCGGTGCCGAGCCTGAGCGATGGACTAGACCACTCCGGCGGTTTCTTCCGACTCGGGCGCAAGTCTCCGGACGGCGTCCACGATCTCGTCCGCGGCCAACGGGTGGCTGAAGAGGAAGCCCTGCAGCTCCGTGCAGTAGCGCGCGCGCAGGAAATCGGCCTGGCGGACCTCCTCCACGCCCTCGGCGACGAGACCGATGCCGAGGCTCTTCGCCAGCGCCGAGATCGCCTCGACGATCGCCGCATCCTTCGCGCTGGTGTGGAGGTCGTGCACGAAGCTGCTGTCGATCTTCAGGCAGTCGATCGGGAAGCGCTTCAGGTAGTTGAGCGACGAGTAGCCGGTGCCGAAGTCGTCGATCGAGAGGGTGACGCCGAGCGCCTTGAGCCGCTGCATGATCGTGACCGCGTTCTCGGCGCTCTCGACGAGCAGGCTCTCGGTGAGCTCGAGCTCCAGACATTCGGGGGCCAGGCCGCTCGACTCGAGCGCATCGCGAATCGTCTCCACGAGCGCCTCGTTCCGGAACTGGCGCGACGAGATGTTGACCGAGATGCGCATCGCGGGCAGGCCCGTCTCCTGCCACACCTTGGCCTGCCGGCACGCGGTTCGCAGCACCCAGGCGCCGACCGGGACGATCAGCCCGGACTCCTCCAGCAGCGGCACGAAGCCGCCCGGCGCAACGAGCCCCGCCTGGGGCTTGTTCCAGCGCAGCAGCGCCTCGATGCTGACCACGCGTCGCGTCGCCGTCGACACCCGCGGCTGATAGTGCAGGACGAACTCGCCGAGCTTGAGGGCGCGCTCCAGATCGGCTTCGAGCCGCAGCTGGCTCTCCACGCGCTCGGTCATCTCCTGCGTGAAGAACGCGTAGCGGTTGCGGCCGACGTCCTTGGCGCGATACATGGCCGCGTCGGCGGCCTTGACCAGCCGCTCGCCGCGCTGATCGTCCCGGGGATAGATCGCGATGCCGATGCTCGCGGTGGGAGTGA
This sequence comes from Burkholderiales bacterium, assembly GCA_035286595.1. Lineage (GTDB taxonomy): Bacteria > Pseudomonadota > Gammaproteobacteria > Burkholderiales > SG8-39 > DATEDA01. The sequence continues at coordinate 2,962 of DATEDA010000027.1, forward strand.
GCTCGTGATGCGCGATCTCGGCCGGCTGGGCCACGGCGGAGATCATGCGGGCGGCGACCGCCGCCACTTCCTCGGGGGTCCTGACGTTCTCGAGCAGCACGGTGAACTCGTCGCCGCCCATGCGAAACAGGATGTCGGTCTCGCGGATGCAGGTCTTGAGGCGGCTCGCCACGATCCGCAGCAGCTCGTCGCCCGCCTCGTGACCGAGGCTGTCGTTCACGCGCTTGAAGCGATCGACGTCGAGGAACATCAGCGCCACCGACCAGCCGAAGCGCTTCGAGCGGCGCATCGCCTCCTCGAGGTGCTCCGCGAAGCTGGTCCGGTTCGGCAGCCCGGTGAGCAGGTCGTGGTACGCCTGGTAGCGGATGCGCTCCTCGTTCGCGACCCGCTGTGCCTCCTGCTTGCGGAGGATCCGGTCGGCGCGGCCCGCCATCCACAGCATCAGGAGGTAGAGCGCCGACAGGGCGCCGACCACGCCGGTGATGATCTGCGACTGGGTCCGCTCCATCTTCGACACCAGGCCGGTCACGTCCGAGTAGACCTCCATCACGGCCTCGACCGGCGCGGCAGCGTCGGTGTGCACCGGGACGTACGTGGCGATCAGGTTCCGGTCGTTGATCACGCCCTCCCAGGCGTCGAAGCGGTCGCGGAACGTGATCTCGCTCGCCGTCGCGCCCACCCGAGCTCCGAGAAAGCCGGGGTTGCCCGACTTGTCCTCGCCGATCTGCCGGAAGTCGGTCGAGAAGACCGTCAGGCCGTCCAGGTTGTAGATCTTGACCTTGACCACGTCGAGGCCCTTGGCGAGCACCCTCAGGTCCTGCTGCAGGTCCCCGATTTCGGCGCGCGCGCGCAGGTCGTGGGGCGGGATCTGGCCGGCGTATCGCACGAACCCGGCGTAGCGCGGCCAGATCGAGTTGGCGAACGTCCGGGTGAGCGCCACGTTCGACCGGGTCTCCGTTTCGACCAAGGCATCGAACGCGAGCCGGCGATAGAACCACGACAGCGCCACGATGACCGCAACCACTGCCACCAGGCCCACGAACGACGAATAGCGGAAGAGTTTGGACACCGGGGGGGCGCTTCGATGCGAACCGGTGAGCGTATTCCGACGCGCCGCCGGCTGAAAGCAGAAATCCCCTCGCGCCGGACGGCGGCTCGCGCGGCGGTCTCGCGCGCCGTGAATTTTTCACGCCGCGCGACCGGGGTACCCGTTAGGTGTGCAGCTCGACCACGTCGCCGTCCTCCAGGCGGTGCTCCCGCCCGACGTGCTGGCCGTCGAATCCCGACCGGCCCCACACGCGCGCGTACTTGAGCGACTCGGCAATGTCCTTGTGGACGAGGCGCGCGACGTCTTCGACCGTCTGGCCGCGCCGCAGAGTGAACGGGTGGTCCTTGGCCGGGGGCTTGCCGGGCGCCTTGGTGTAGACGCGCACGATGCCGAGGTTGCGGACGAGCCAGGGGCCGAGCTCCCCCAGCCCCTGGCCGGTCGTCGCCGAGGTCGCAGCCGCCGGGTAGCGGGATCCGGTCAGCTCGCGAAACGCGTCGAGCTCCGCGCCCTCGTCGCCGCTCAGGTCCGCCTTGTTGGCAACGAGCAGCGCCGGCAACCGCAGCGCGAAGGGATCGTCGTCGACCTCGGCGGCGCCCGTGACCGGCGCGGCGTCCGCGTACGGCCAGCGGTCCGCGAGCGTGACGCGCTTCTCGCGCAGCAGCGCGTGCACGGCCTGGACCTGCTCGACGCAGTTCGGGTCGCCGAGATCGACCACGAGCAGGCACGCGTCCGCGGTCTGCAGCGCGCCGGCGAGCCACGGCACCGCGTGCTCCGGCGACACGGCCGGCAGATCGACGAGCTGGAAGGCGATGTCCTGGTGCACCAACATCCCCGGCTCCGGGACCTGGGTCGTAAACGGGTACTCCGCGACGTGCGCGCCGGAGCCGGTGAGTCGCGCGTGCAGCGCCGACTTGCCCGAGTTCGGCGGGCCGACCAGCGCGATCTGCGCCGCGCCCTCGGGGCGGACCACGAGGGCGGGCCCGCCGCGCGCGCCGCCCTTCCGCGGCCCTTCCAGCTCCTCGGAGAGCTCCTTGATCCGGCGCTTGATGTCGGCCTGGAGGTGATCGGTCCCCTTGTGCTTGGGGATCGTCCGCAGCATCTCGCGCAGCCAGTCCAGCCGCTCGCGCGGATCCCGCGCCTTGCGGAACGCGGCTTCCGCGGCCTTGTACTCGGGCGAAAGGTTGGCGGGCATCTGGCTGGCGGCCGGCCCCGGGAATCTTACGTCCGCGGCCGCGCGCGCGCCGGTTGTCGGCGACCGGCGACGGTCATCGCCGCAAGCGAATCCCGCGCTCGCCCCGGACCGGCAGGTGGAGACGCCCCCCCACGGCACGCCCTGCAGGGCGCGCCGGTTCGCGCGGCGCCGAACCCGAGCAGTCGGGTTCGGCGAAATCCCGCGCTCACCCCAGGCGAAACACGGCAAATGTCCACGGCCGGGCGCCCCGGACCCGATAAGATTCAGGGCTCGGGGAGCGAGGGGAGAGCCGAAAGTGGCCGAAACCCACTACGCAGTGGCGTTCGCGGACATCGCGAGCAGCGCGCTGATCTACCGCCAGCTCGGCGACGCCGCGGCCAGCGAGCTGACGCAGGCGTTCTGCGCGCAGGTGAGCGCGCTGCTGCCGAGCTACAAGGGCCGCCTCGTGAAAACCCTCGGGGACGAGGTGATGTGCGCGTTTCCCTACCCGGAGCAGGCGGTGCGCGCGATGATGGCCCTGCACGCCGAGATGGCGAGCTCCCCGCCGGGGAGCTACCCGGTGCGGCTGCACACCGGGATCAACTTCGGCCCGGTGATCCTGGACGGCGACGACTGCTTCGGCACGACCGTCAACGTCGCCGCCTATCTCGCCGGCATCGCGCGCGCGGAGCAGATCCTGACCACGCAGGCGGTGGTCGATCGGCTGTCGCTCGCGACGGTGTCCGGCGCGCGCGCGCTCTACACCACCCGGTTCAAGGGCGACGAGGCCGACTCGCTCATCTACGAGCTGATCTGGCAGGTCGATCCCGGCGAGATCACGAGCCGCAACCCGGGGCCGCTGCGGGAGATGCCGTCCGACGACGGCGCGCTCCTGCTCTCGACCCCGGACGCCACGGTCTCGGTGGACCGCTCGCGCCTGCGGGTCGTGCTCGGCCGCGACGCCGACAACGACGTCGTCGTGCGCGACCAGTACGCGTCGCGCCGGCACGCGACGGTCGAGCTGGACGCCGTCCGATTCCGCCTGATCGACCACAGCGCGAACGGCACGTTCGTGGTGTTCGACGGCTCGCCGGACGAGGTGCAGCTCCTGCGCGGCGAGACCCTGCTCCACGGGTCGGGGCGCATCAGTCTCGGGCGGACGGCCTCCGACCCGCTCGCGACGACGATCATCTTCCGCCGCGACCAGCGCGCGCTCTACCGCGTATAGGCCGCGGCTACCCTGCTACTCTCCCCGGCCCGCGGTTTTCGCCGCGGCCGTAGAATAGCGGCTGCGCGGCGCCCTCCGGCGCCGCGTTCCGTTTCCCGTTCCCCGAGAGCCGATGGAGCATCCGACCCGCGACGTCCCGCCGGACCACGGGGACACGCCCCCGCATCCCTTCTCCGAGCCAGCGCGCGCCGCACCTCGCGACCGGATCAGCATCCACGGCGCCCGGCAGAACAACCTCAAGAACCTCTCGCTCGAGATCCCGACGAACGAACTGGTGGTCGTGACCGGGGTGTCGGGCTCGGGCAAGTCCTCGCTCGTCTTCGACACTCTCTACGCGGAGGGGCAACGACGCTACGTCGAGACGTTCTCGCCCTACGCGCGGCAGTTCCTCGACCGCATGGACAAGCCGCAGGTCGACCGCATCGACGGCTGCCTGCCGGCGATCGCCATCGACCAGACGAACCCGGTGCGCACGTCGCGCTCGACCGTGGGCACGATGACCGAGCTGAACGACCACATCAAGCTGCTCTACGCGCGCGCGGCTCAGCTCTTCTGCCGGGGCTGCGGCAACCCCGTGCGGCGCGACACCCCGGAGACGATCTTTGCCGAGCTCACGCGCCGGGCCCGCGAGGCCGGCGACCCGCGGCTCGTGATCGCGTTCCCGGTCGAGGTGCCCAAGAACTTCAGCGAGACCGAGATCCTGCAGCTCCTCGAGCGCCAAGGCTACACCCGCGTCCACGCCAAGCACGGCAACGTGATCGAGGTCGTGCAGGACCGCGTCCGGATGGCGGGTGCGGAGCGCGAGCGGGTGATGGAGGGCCTGGAAGCGGCACTCAGGGTCGGGCGGAGCCGAGTGAACGTGCATGTCTCCACCACCCCGGCCGCTGACGCGGCCACCCCTCCTGTCCAGGAGGGGAAAGACGGGGTGGTGTGGCGGTTCTCCTCTGACCTGCACTGCGCCGACTGCGACATCCACTACGCCGAGCCGACGCCGAGCCTGTTCTCGTTCAACTCGCCGATCGGCGCCTGCGAGACCTGCCGCGGCTTCGGACGCGTGATCGGCGTCGACTACGGGCTCGTCGTTCCCGACGAGTCCAAGACCCTGCGCGGCGGCGCGGTGAAACCCTGGCAGACCGACAGCTACCGCGAGTGCCAGGACGACCTCGCGAAGATGGCGAAGAGCCGCGGCGTGCCGCTCGACGTCCCCTGGCGCGACCTGGACGAGCGCCACCGACGGTGGGTGATCGAAGGCGACGACGGGTGGGTGAGCTGGCGCAAGTCCTGGCCCGGTAAGTGGTACGGCATCAAGCGCTTCTTCGCCTGGCTCGAGACCAAAGCGTACAAGATGCACATCCGCGTGCTGCTGTCGAGATATCGCGCGTACACGCCGTGCGAGACGTGCGAGGGAGCGCGGCTCAAGCCCGATGCGCTGCTGTGGCGCCTCGGGACGAAGGAGGATGCGGATCGCGGGCTCGGGAGCTACGCGCGGTTCAAGCCGCGCGGCATGCGCGTCGACGAAGCGAAGCTCGGCGCGCTCCCGGGCCTGACGATGCACGACCTCATGCTGCTACCGGTCGAGCGCTCGCGGTCGTTCTTCGAGCGCCTGCAGCTCCCGGCGCCGCTCGACCAGGCGACCGACCTGCTGCTGACCGAGATCCGCGCCCGGCTCGGCTATCTCACCGAGGTGGGCTTGAGCTACCTCACCCTCGACCGACAGTCGCGCACGCTGTCCGGCGGCGAGGTGCAGCGGATCAACCTCACGACCGCGCTCGGCACCTCGCTCGTCAACACGCTGTTCGTGCTCGACGAGCCGTCGATCGGCCTGCACCCGCGCGACATGGGTCGCGTGATCGACGTGATGAAGCGGCTGCGCGACGCCGGCAACTCGCTGGTGGTCGTCGAGCACGACCCGCAGATCATGTTCGCCGCCGACCGCATCCTCGACCTGGGCCCGGGCCCGGGGGAGCGCGGCGGAGAGATCGTCTTCTTCGGCCCGCCGCAGGCGCTGAAGCGGGCCGAGACGCTGACCGGGCAGTACCTCTCGGGGCGGCGGCGAGTCGACGACGCGGCATCCCGCCGGACCCTGTCCCGGCATGTCGTAAGCCGGGAGCCGCGAGCCAATCCGCCGACGATCCAGATCCGCGGCGCCGCCGCGCACAATCTCAAGGGCATCGACGTCGCATTCCCGCTGAACCGCCTCGTCTGCGTGACCGGCGTCTCGGGCTCGGGCAAGTCGACCCTCGTGCAGGGCGTGCTCTACGCCGCGCTCCGCAAGGCGAAGGGCAAGCCGACCGAAGCGCCCGGCGCGCACCGGGAGCTGCGCGGCGACCGGCTGGTCGATGACGTCGTGCTCGTCGACCAGTCGCCGATCGGCAAGACCACGCGTTCCAACCCGGCGAGCTACGTCGGCGCGTTCGACGCGATCCGCAAGCGGTTCGCCGGGTCGCCGGTCGCGATGGAGCGCGGCTACACCGCCGGAACGTTCAGCTTCAACGCCGGGAACGGACGCTGCCCGACCTGCAGCGGCAACGGCTTCGAGCACGTCGAGATGCAGTTCCTCTCGGACGTCTACCTGCGCTGCCCCGATTGCGACGGCAAGCGCTTCCGACCCGAGGTGCTCGAGGCGAAGTGGAACGGCCGCGGCATCGCCGACGTGCTCGAGATGACGGTGTCCGAAGCGCTCGCGTTCTTCGCCGGCGAGCGCGAGGTCGTCGCGGCGCTGCGGCCGCTAGCGGAAGTGGGGCTCGAGTACCTGCGGCTCGGCCAGCCGGTGCCGACGCTCTCCGGCGGCGAGGCGCAGCGGCTGAAGCTCGCCGGGCATCTGGCGGAAGCGGCCTCACGCCCCGCGGTGAAGGGAAGGTCCGCTGCCGCCGGTCGGCTCTTCCTCTTCGACGAGCCGACCACCGGCCTGCACTTCGACGACGTCGCGAAGCTGCTGCGCGCGTTCCGCCGGCTCACCGACGCCGGCCACTCGCTCGTCGTCATCGAGCACAACCTCGACGTGATCCGCGCCGCCGACTGGATCGTCGACCTCGGGCCCGAAGGCGGCGACGCGGGCGGCGAGGTCGTGTGCGTCGGCACGCCGCGCGAGGTGATGGCGGACGCACGTTCGCACACCGGGCACGCATTGCAGGACTACGAAGCAGCCCTCTCGGGAGGGCTGGGGGCCGCCGAGAAGGCGCCCGGAGCCTACGCACCACCCCCAGCCGGGAAGGACGAAGCGCTGCGCGACCGCGGCCGCCACTCGATCGTCGTGCACAACGCGCGCGAGCACAACCTCAAGAGCATCGACGTCGAGCTGCCGCGCAACCGCTTCACCGTGGTGACCGGCGTGTCGGGCTCGGGCAAGTCGACGCTCGCGTTCGACATCGTCTTCGCCGAGGGTCAGCGGCGCTACCTGGAATCGCTCAACGCCTACGCGCGCCAGTTCGTGCAGCCGGCGGCGCGGCCCGACGTCGACGCCATCTTCGGCATCCCGCCGACGGTCGCGATCGAGCAGCGCACGAGCCGTGGCGGGCGCAAGTCCACCGTCGCGACGCTCACCGAGCTGTATCACTTCCTGCGACTGCTCTACATGAAGCTGGGCACGCAGCACTGCCCGGACTGCAACACGCCGATCGAGCCCCAGAGCGCGGAGGCCATCGCCGCGCGCATCCTCCGCGACTACCGCGACCGGCGCATCGGCCTGCTCGCGCCGCTAGTGGTGAACCGCAAGGGCTACTACACCGACCTCGCCAGATGGGCGCGCGGCAAGGGCTACGGCTTCATCCGGGTCGACGGCGAGTTCCTGCCCACCGACAAGTGGCCGAGGCTCGATCGCTTCAAGGAGCACACCCTCGAGCTGCCGGTCGCGGACGTGGTGGTCGCGGCGGACCGGGAGCGCGAGCTGCGCGAGGCACTCGGCCGCGCGCTCGAGCTCGGCAAGGGGGTCGTCCACGTGATCGAAGGCCTCGACCGGCTCGACGCCGCGCGGGCGAAGGCCAGCGGCGCGCGGGTCGAGCTCGCGCTGCCGGAAGCCGTCTTCTCGACCAGGCGCGCGTGCCCGTCGTGCGGGCGCAGCTTCCCGGAGCTCGACCCGCGCCTCTTCTCGTTCAACTCGAAGCACGGCTGGTGCACGACCTGCTACGGCACGGGCTTGAGGCTCGCCGGCTTCGACGAGGAGCAGACCGGCGAGGAGATCTGGTGGAACCAATGGTGGGAGGGCGAGGCGGAGGCGTGCTCCGCCTGCGACGGCAAGCGGCTCAATCCGGTGGCGCTGAACGTGCGCTTCCGCGACCGGTCGATCGCCGGCGTGACGGCGCTCCCGGTGAGCAAGGTCGCGCGGCTCTTCGCCGACCTGCCCCTCAGCGGTCGCGAAGAGGCGATCGCGCGCGACATCGTCGCGGAGCTCCGGTCGCGGCTCACGTTCCTCGACGAGGTCGGTCTCTCCTACCTCGCGCTCGACCGCTCGGCGCCGACGCTCTCCGGCGGCGAGGCGCAGCGCATCCGGCTCGCCTCGCAGCTCGGCTCGAATCTGCAGGGCGTCTGCTACATCCTCGACGAGCCGACGATCGGCCTGCACACGCGCGACAACCGCGTGCTGCTCGACACGCTCGAGAAGCTCGGCGCGCGCGGCAACACGCTGCTGGTCGTCGAGCACGACGAGGAGACGATCCGACGCGCGCAGCACGTCGTCGATCTCGGCCCCGGCGCCGGCAGCCACGGCGGCCGGGTGGTCGCCGAGGGCACCGCCGAGGCGCTCACCCGCATCCCGGAGTCGGTCACCGGCCGCTTCCTCGCCGCGCCGCTGCGGCATCCGCTGCAGCCGCGGCGCGAGGTCAACGGGAAGACGCCGTCGATGGACGTGCGCGGAGCGAGCCTGCACAACCTCGGGCACATCGACGCCCGCATCCCGCTCGGCCGGCTGACCGTGATCACGGGCGTGTCCGGTTCGGGCAAGTCGACGCTCGCACGCGACGTGCTGCACGCCAATCTGGTCGAGCTCGTGAGCGAGCGCCGGCGCCGGAACGGCAGCGGGGGCTTGCGCGGCTGCGAGGCGATCGACGGCGCCGAGCTCGTCGGCCGCGTGCTCGAGGTCGATCAGGCGCCGATCGGCAAGACGCCGCGCTCGTGCCCCGCGACCTACGTCGGCTTCTGGGACGCGATCCGCAGGCTCTTCGCCGACACCAACGAGGCGCGCATCCGCGGCTACACGGCGAGCCGGTTCTCGTTCAACACCCACGGCGGCCGGTGCGACGCGTGCGAGGGTCAGGGCGTGAAGACGATCGCGATGAGCTTCCTGCCGGACGTGAAGGTGAACTGCGACGTCTGCGGCGGCTCGCGGTTCAACGCCGAGACGCTGACCGTGCGCTGGCGGGGAAAGAACATCGGCGAGGTGCTAGCGATGAGCGTCGACGAGGCGGTCGAGTTCTACGCCGCCCACCCGTCGACCCACCGCGCCTTGAGGCTGCTGCAGGACGTGGGGCTCGGCTACCTGACGCTCGGGCAGCAGAGTCCGACGCTCTCCGGCGGCGAGGCGCAGCGGATCAAGCTGGTCACCGAGCTCGCGAAGGCGACGGGCCAGCGGCCCGTCGTCCCGGGCGAAGCGAAGCGAGGACCCGGGATCCAGGGAGCGAAGCCCGACACCCTCTACGTCCTCGACGAGCCCACGGTCGGCCTGCACATGGCCGACGTCGAGAAGCTGCTCCGGGTGCTGCATCGCCTGGTCGACGCCGGGAACACGGTGGTCGTCATCGAGCACAACCTGGACGTGATCGCCGACGCCGACTGGATCATCGACCTCGGCCCCGAGGGCGGCGACGCGGGCGGGCGGATCGTGGCGATGGGCGCGCCCGAGGCGGTCGCGAAGCGCACCGACCGATCGCACACCGCGCGCGTCCTCGCGGACTTTCTCGCGGAGCGGGGCGCGGAGCGAGGCGCGGAGTCGTATAGTAAGAAGGCGCCGGCGGCTGCCGCGCGCGTTCTCGAACGCTGAGGTGCCCATGAACGATCCGGAGAACATCGCCACGGCATCCGAGCGCGTGCGCGCCCGGCTCGAGGCGGCGGGACGGCGCTTCCACGCGAACGACAACATCTCCGAGTTCATCCACGGCGAGGCCGAGCTCAAGGTGCTCGAGGACGAAGTGACCGCGAAGATGCAGGCGGTCCTCGAGGCGCTCGTGATCGACACCCAGGGCGACCACAACACGCGCGGGACCGCGCGGCGGGTCGCGCGGATGTTCCTGCACGAGGTGTTCAAGGGCCGCTACCACCGGATGCCGCCGGTCACGGAATTCCCGAACGCCGAGCGCTTGAACGAGCTGATGATCGTCGGGCCGATCACGGTGCGAAGCGCGTGCTCGCACCACCTGGTCCCGATCCTCGGCAAGCTGTGGATCGGCGTGCTGCCGAGCGAGCGTTCGAATCTGGTCGGGCTGTCGAAGTACTCGCGCATCGCCGACTGGGTGATGAGCCGCCCGCAGATCCAGGAGGAGGCGGTGATGCAGCTCGCGGACCTGCTCGAAGCACGCCTGAAGCCCGAGGGGGTGGCCCTGGTGCTCGAAGCCGACCACTACTGCACGCAGTGGCGCGGGGTGAAAGACGGGACCCACATGACCAACAGCGTCATGCGCGGCGCGTTCCTGATGAACCCGGAGCTGCGTAAGGAGTTCCTGCAGCTCGTGCGGGGGTGAACCCCGCGCTTACCCTCAGCCCGGTTCGAACCGCTTCCGGTAGGCCACGTAGTACAGCACCGGGATCACGACCAGCGTCAGTGCGGTCGAGACGAAGATCCCGAAGATCAGCGAGATCGCGAGCCCATTGAAGATCGGGTCGTCGAGGATGAACGTCGCCCCGATCATCGCCGCGGCGGCGGTCAGGGCGATCGGTTTCGCGCGCGCCGCCGCCGACTGCATCACCGCGTCGCGGAACGGGACGCCCTCCTCCACCATGAGGTTGGCGAAGTCGACCAGCAGGATCGAGTTCCGCACGATGATGCCGGCGAGCGCGATCATGCCGATCATCGAGGTGGCGGTGAAGTTCGCGCCGAGCAGCGCGTGCCCGGGCATCACGCCGATGATGGTGAGCGGGATCGGCGCCATGATGATCAGCGGCACCAGGTACGAGCGGAACTGCGCCACCACCAGCAGGTAGATCAGGACGAGGCCCACGGCGTACGCGATCCCCATGTCGCGGAAGGTCTCGTAGGTCACTTGCCACTCCCCGTCCCACTTGATCGCGTACTCGCGGTACGGGTCGGAAGGCTGCCGGATGAAGTACTCGCCGAGCACGCCGCCTTCCTCGAGCTTCTCCCCGACGATCTTGCCGCGCGCCGTGAACATGCCGTACAAGGGGCTATCGACGCGCCCCGCCTGATCGGCGACGACGTACACCACGGGGAGCAGGTCCTTGTGGTAGATGGGCCGGTCGCGGTCGTTCTGCACGACGTTCACGACCTCCGAGAGCGGCACGAGTGTCCCGGCCGGCGTGCGGACGGTGAGCTTGAGGAACTCGGCGAGCTCGCCGCGCCGTTCCGGCGGCAGCGTGACCCGCACCGGCACCTCGTACTTCGACTGCCCGTCGTGGAGGGGCGTCGCGTCGGCGCCGGCGAGCCCGGTGCGCATGGTCTCGACCACGTCGCGGCGGGAGACGCCCGCGAGCGCCGCCTTCCCCTGATCCACGTTGACCACCACCCGCGGCGCGGCGTCCTCGACCGAGTCGTCGATGCCGACGATGTCCGGCGTCTCGGCGAACGCCTCGCCCACCTTCTTGGCGACGCGGATGCGGCCCAGCTCGTCGGGGCCGTAGACTTCGGCGACGATCGGCGAGAGCACCGGCGGGCCCGGCGGGACCTCGACCACCTTGACGTTCGCGTCCCAGCGGCGCGCGATCTCCTCGAGCTTCGGCCGCACGCTCCGGGCGATCTCGTGGCTCTGGCGGTCGCGCTCGGCCTTGTCGACGAGGTTCACCTGGAGATCGCCGGCCTCCGACAGGTTGCGCAGGTAGTACTGGCGCACCAGGCCGTTGAAGTTGATCGGCGAGGCGAGGCCCGCGTACGCCTGATAGTCGGTGACCTCCGGCACGGTCGCGAGATAGGCGCCCAGGTCGTGCAGCGCCGCGGCGGTGACCTCGACCGGGGTGCCGGCCGGCATGTCGACCACCACCTGGAACTCTGACTTGTTGTCGAACGGCAGCATCTTCAGCACCACGAGCTTGAAGCCCGCGAGCGAGACCGACCCGAGGATCAGCCCGAACACCGCCAGCGTCAGGACCCGCCGGTTGCGCACCGCGCGCGCGGCAGTGACGAACGGCCCGAGCAGCCGCTCGAACAGGCGCTCGAGCCTCCCGGGGCCCGCGGCGGGGTGCCCGTGGTGCGCGAGGAGCTTCAGGGCGAGCCACGGGGTGACGGTGAACGCGATCGCGAGCGAGATCAGCATCCCCATGCTCGCGTTGATCGGGATCGGGCTCATGTAGGGGCCCATCAGCCCGCTCACGAACGCCATGGGCAGCAGCGCCGCGATCACGGTGAACGTCGCCAGGATCGTCGGGCCGCCGACCTCGTCCACCGCGGCCGGAATGATGCCTGAGAGCGGGCCCGATTCGAGCGCCCGACGACGGTGGATGTTCTCGACCACCACGATCGCGTCGTCGACCAGGATCCCGATCGAGAAGATGAGCGCGAAGAGCGATACGCGGTTGAGCGTGAACCCCCAGGCCCAGGAGGCGAAGAGCGTCGTCGCGAGCGTGAGCAGCACCGCGACCCCGACGATCAGCGCCTCGCGCCGCCCGAGCGCGACGAACACGAGCACCACCACGGACAGCGTCGCGAAGAGAAGCTTCTGGATGAGCTTCATCGCCTTGTCGTTGGCGGTGGCGCCGTAGTCGCGCGTCACCGTTACCTGCACGTCGTCCGGAATCACCGCGCCGCGCAGCTCGTCGACCCGCTGTATCACCCGCTCGGCGACGTCGACCGCGTTCTCGCCCGGCTTCTTCGTCACCTGGATCGTGACTGCCGGTTGCTCCCCGCGTGCCCGGATGCCCTTCTTCTCCGCCGCCGGCCCGGCGCCGGTCCACACGTAGCGCACGGGCTGGTCGGGCCCGTCGACCACCTGGGCGACATCCGAGAGGTGCACCGGCCGTCCCTCGTGCACGCCGACGACCAGGCTCTCGGCATCGGCCGCCGACGCCAGATAGTTCCCCGTCTCGACCACGATCTCGCGGTTGTCGCGCAGGAGCTTGCCGCTCGGCGCCGCCACGTTGGCGAGCTGAAGGGCGCTTCGCACGTCGAGCGCCGACACGCCGTGGGCGGTCAACCGATCGGCGTCGAGCAGCACCCGCACGACCCGCCCGGGTCCACCCAGGGTCTGGACCTCGCGCGTCCCCGGTACGCGCTTGAGCTCGACCTCCGCGGCGTGGGCGACCCGCTCGAGCTCGTAGGCGCCGCGCTGCGGGTCCTCGCTCCAGAGGGTGAGCGTCACCACCGGCACGTCGTCGATGCCCTTCGGCTTGATGATCGGATCGCCGATGCCGAGGTTGGACGACACCCAGTCGCGGTTCGAGTTGACCGTGTCGTAGAGCCGGACCAGCGCGTCGATGCGCGGCACGCCCACCTCGAACTGCACCGTGAGCACCGCGATCCCCGGGCGCGACACCGAGAACACGTGCTCGACGCCGGTCATCTGCGCGAGCACCTGCTCGGCCGGGGTGGCAATCAGCGTCTCCACGTCCCGCGCCGAGGCGCCCGGGAACGGGATGAAGACGTTCGCCATCGTCACGTTGATCTGCGGCTCCTCCTCGCGCGGCGTCACCGCCACCGCGAAGAGGCCCAGCAGGAACGCGACGAGCGCGAGCAGCGGCGTGAGCTGCGAGTCCTGGAAGAACCGTGCGATGCGCCCGGAGATGCCCATGCTCGCGCCGCCGGCCGCCTCAACCCTTGAGCTGGTCGCGCGCCATTCCCGCCTTGACCGGGTCCAGCGCGACGCGCTCGCCCGGCTTGAGACCGGCGAGCACCTCCACGTGCCGCTCGTCGCCGGCGGCGCCGAGCCGCACCTGGCGAAGCCGCGGCGCGCCCGCGTCGTCCACGACGTACACGGCGGTCACCTCGCTCCGGCGGATCACCGCCGCGCGCGGTGCGAGCAGCCGGGTCGCCTTGCCCACGACGAAGTGGACCCGGGCATACGCACCGGGATACACGCCGCGCGCATCGGCGGGCAGCTCGAGACGGATGCGCGTGGTGTGGGTGCGGGGGTCGGCCGACGGGACGATCGTCAGCTGCTTCACGTCTACCCACTTGCCGAGCGAGGGCACTTCCACGCGCGCTTTCGACAGCGCCTGGATCGCGCCGACCTGCGTCTCGGGCACGTTCGCGACCACCCGCAGGGTCGCCGGATCGAAGCCCGTGAACAGCGGTTTGCCGGGCGCGGCCATCTCGCCCAGCTCGACGTGCCGTGCGGACACGACGCCGCTGTAGGGCGCGACGATGGTGGTGAAGCTGCGCTCGGTCGCCGCCTGGCCGGCCCCGGCGAGGACCGCGGCAAGCCGCGCCTGGGCGGCCTTGTAGTCGGCCTCCGCCTTGTCGAGCGCGGCCTGGCTGATGTACTTCTGCGCCAGGAGCTGCTTCGACCGCTCGTAGTTGGAGCGGGCATTGCCGAGCGCCGCCTGGGCCTCGCGCACCTGCGCCTCGCTCGCCGCCACCGCTTGGGTCGCCGTGCGCTCGTCGATGCGCGCGATGACTTCGCCCTTTCTCACGTAGTCGCCGACGTCGAATCGGAGCTCGACGATGCGCCCGGCGATCTGGGCGGCGACGGTGGACTGGCGCACCGCCTCGGCCACTGCCTCCGCCGAGTAGGTCAGGTCGACCTCGCGCAGCTCGACGGCGGCGGTCTCGAGCGCCGGCGGCGCGGACGATGCCGGCGTCGACTCCGGCTCGCCGCCGCAGGCGGCGAGCGTGAACGCTGCGACAAGGGTGGCGAGCCGGTTCACGCGCTCAGCCCCTTCCCTCGCCGCCCCGGACTCACGCGGAGGCGGTCGCGGACTTGACCCCCAGCCGCCGCAGGATCGACTCCAGCGGGCAGATGCGGGTGAAGCCGCTCTGGAACAGGTTGGCGCCGACGAATGCGGTGAGCCACAGGAAGTGCTGGCTCACGAACAGCCGGCTCGCCTCGACGCCCAGGGCAAGCGAGACCAGCACAAACGCGCCGGCGAAGATGCGGATCAATCGTTCCACGGTCATTGCAGTGCTCCTCGAGTTTCGGGCAGCCCCCCCACTGGCGGAACTATACTATAGGGAGTATAGTATGTCAAACGGCGTGAGTGCGGCCTTGAATACCGAGGGTACAGTCGCCGCGTCCGCGGTCTTTGATCAGGAGCAAACGGCATGGCAGTCATCCGCGACGAACGGCACAAGCGCGACCTCGTGCTGCGCCTGAAGCGCATCGAGGGGCAGCTGCGGGGCATCCAGGCGATGATCGAGTCGGGCGCCGAGTGCGACCAGGTGACGCAGCAGCTCTCGGCCGCGCGCCGCGCGCTCGAGAAGGCCTTCTTCAACGTCCTCGCCTGCGCGATCCAGGCGGGCCCCGACAAGGCCGCGGGCGAGAAAGGCGCCGAGCGCGTGCGGCACGCCGCCGCCCTGCTCGCGAAGTTCGGCTAGTCAGGCGACGGCGCGGGCCGCGGTCGTGCACCGAGCCCGCGGCTAAGGCAACATCGCATCCGCGGACCCAATAGGAGGAGCGCCCCATATGACCCACCCCGAGCCCGTCAGGCTCCGCGCCCTCTTGGGGGATTACCCGGTTACCGCGGCGCTGAAGAAGGGCGAGGTCCGGTCCCCGGACGTTGCGCTCGACTTCGCCGACGTCAAGGTGCCGAACACGGCGTTCAAGCGGGTGGTGCGCGAGCTCGAGTTCGACGTCGCGGAGCTCGCCGTCGTCACCTTCCTCATGGCCAAGGCGTACGGCAAGCCGCTGGTCCTCCTGCCGGCCGTGCTGATCGGGCGGTTCCAGCACCCGTTCATCGTGTACAACGCCGAGCGCGGTCACCTCGCGCCGGGGGATCTCGCCGGCGGCCGGGTCGGCATCCGCTCCTATTCGGTGACCACGGTGACCTGGATCCGCGGCATCCTCGCCGACGACCATGGCGTGGACCTCAACCGCGTGCGCTGGGTGACCTTCGAGGATGCGCACGTCGCCGAGTTTCGCGACCCGCCGGGAATCGAGCGCGCGGCAGCGGGAAAGGACCTCGTCCAGATGCTCCTCGCGGGCGAGATCGACGCGGCGATCGTCGGCGCGGTGCCCAGCGACCCGCGACTCAAGCCGCTGATTCCCGACCCGGCGGCGGCGGCGGAGGCCTGGCGCCGGAAGAACGGCGCGCTCCAGATCAACCACATGGTGGTGGTGAAGGATTCGCTCTCGAAGTCCAGCCCGCGCGCGGTGCAGGAGATCTACCGGCTGCTGAGCGAGAGCAAGCGGGCCGCGGGGCTGCCGGCAAAAGGCGAGCTCGACGCGAACCCGTTCGGCGTCGAGGCGAACCGCCGCAACCTCGAGGTCGCGATCGACTACGTTCATCGGCAAGGGCTCATTCCACGTCGCTTCGAGGTGGACGAGCTCTTCGACGACGTGACCCGCGCGCTGGGCCGGTAGCCGAATCAGGGAGGACGCGATGATCATCGATTGCCACGGGCACTACACGACGGCCCCCAAGGCCCTGGAGGAGTATCGCAAGCGCCAGCTCGCGGACCTCGAGAGCGCGAAGCACGCGCCGTCCAAGGGATCCCTCGGCATCAGCGACGACCAGATCCGGGAGAGCCTGGAGGGCGCCCAGCTGAAGATCCAGCGCGAGCGGGGCACCGACCTCACGATCTTCTCCCCGCGCGCGATGGGGATGGGCCATCACCTCGGCAACGAGGCGACGAGCCGGCAGTGGTCGGAGATCTGCAACGACCTCATCCATCGGGTGTGCGCGCTCTATCCGGCCAACTTCGTCGGGGTGTGCCAGCTGCCCCAGTCGCCCGGAGTCCCGCCGCAGAACTGCATCGCGGAGCTCGAGCGCTGCGTGAAGGAGCTCGGCTTCATCGGCTGCAACCTCAACCCCGACCCGTCCGGCGGCTACTGGAAGGATCCGCCGCTCACCGACAAGTGGTGGTACCCCCTCTACGAGAAGATGGTGGAGCTCGACGTGCCGGCGATGGTCCATGTCAGCGCCTCCTGCAACCCGAACTTCCACGGCACCGGGGCGCACTACATCAACGGCGACACGACCGCGTTCATGCAGTTCATCACCGCCGATCTGTTCAAGGAATTCCCGACCCTGAGGTTCATCATCCCGCACGGCGGCGGCGCGGTCCCGTACCATTGGGGCCGCTACCGGGGGATCGCGCAGGACATGGGCAAGCCGCCGCTCAAGGCGCTGCTCCTGAACAACGTCTTCTTCGACACCTGCGTGTATCACCGTCCCGGGATCGAGCTCCTCCTCAAGGTCATTCCCGCGGACAACATCCTGTTCGCGTCGGAGATGGTCGGCGCGGTGCGGGGAATCGACCCCGAGACCGGGCAGTACTACGACGATACCAAGCGCTATATCGACTCGATCGAAGGCTTGAGCGCCGCCGACCGGGAGAAGATCTTCCACGGCAACGTGGGGAAGGTGTATCCGCGCTTCGCCGCGCGCCGCGCGCGAGCCTAGGCGCGAAGGCGGACGGACTGGAGGGACGGGTTCATGGCGCGCCTCGCTGCCGCGTTCGGCTCGTCCCACAGCGTGATGCTGACCGCCGAGCTGGACGACTGGCTGACGCGGTTCCGCGAGACCGATCCACGGCTCCAGTACTACGACCGCGAGGGCGCGCCCTGCTCCTACGCCGACGTCCTCGCCCGCGCGCCGTCCAACGCGGGCGAGCTCATCACGCCGGCAGCGATCACCGGCCGGTTCGAGGCGGTGCAGGAGGCGATGGCGCGCCTCAAGGCCGAGATCGCGTCCGCCGGGCTGGACGCCCTGATCGTCGTCGGCGACGACCAGTACGAGCTCTTCCACGACCAGCACATGCCGTCGATCGGGATCTACTACGGCGCGACGATCCGGAACGCCGCCCAGCCGGCCGTCCCGCCAGCGGAGTGGCACCGGCGCGCCCAGATGCGCCGCCGGGAAGAGGGCAAGGATGCGCACTACCCCTGCCACCGGGCGCTGGCCCTGCATCTGATCGAGGGTCTGGTCGAGCGCGAATTCGACGTGTCCGCGATGTCCGGTCTCGTCGGCGACCAGTTCGAAGGCCACGCCTACGCCTTCGTGCACCGTCGCTACCTCGACGGCGCGAGCCTCCCGATCGTCCCGATCTTCCTCAACACCTACAACCCGCCGAATCCACCGCACCCCAGGCGCTGCCTGCGACTCGGCGCGGCGCTGAAAGAGCTGATCGCCGGCTTCCCGGAGGATCTCCGCGTCGGCCTGCTCGCCTCGGGCGGCCTGAGCCACTTCGTCGTGGAGGAGGACCTGGACCGGGCGGTGATCGAAGCGTTGCGCAAGAAGGACCATGCTTTCCTTGCGAACCTCGATCCGCGGCGGCTGAAGTCGGGCAGCTCGGAGATCCGAAACTGGATCGTGATCGCCGGTGCCGCCACGGACCTCGAGCTCTCGTGGCTGTCCTATACGCCCGCGTACCGCACGCCCGCGCTGACCGGTACCGGTCTCTGCTTTGCCAGGTGGAGCTGAGGAGTCGCCGGATGACCGAATCGACGAAGCCCCCGTTTCGCGCCGACCAGGTCGGCAGCCTGTTGCGCAACCCCGCGCTGCGCGCGGCGCACGAGCAGGCGCTCGAAGGCAAGTACCCTGCGGCGGCGCTGCGCGAGCTCGAGGACCGCTGCATCCGCGACGCCATCGCGCTCCAGGAGTCCGTCGGGCTGCACGCGATCACCGACGGGGAGCTGCGCCGCACGTCGTTCCACGCCGACTTCATCGAGAAGCTGGACGGCGCACGGTCGACGGGAGCCCTGCCGGTCCAGGGCACGGCAGGCGGCGCGCTGGCGGCGACGCCCGCGGGCGACAAGCCCTTCGCGCCCCGCGCCTTCGCGATCACCGGCAAGCTTCGCCACTCTCGGCCGATCGAGGTCGAGAACTTCAGGTTCGTGAAGGCCCACACCAAGCGCACCGCCAAGCAGACCATCCCGTCGCCGACCATGCTGCTGCGTGGCGGCCGGGCGGCCGTCAGCCGCGAGGCGTATCCGGATCTCCAGGCGTTCCATGCCGACATCGCCAAGGTCTATCGGGAAGAGCTGCAGCAGCTGGGCGACGCCGGCTGCAGCTACGTGCAGCTCGACGACACGAACTTCGCGTATCTCTGCGATCCGAAGCTGCGCGAGGTCTTCCGGCAATGGGGCGATGATCCGGCGGAGGTTCCGGACCGCTTCGCGCGCTTGATCAACGCCGTCATCGCCGGCCGGCCGGCCGGGATGGTCGCCGGCATCCATCTGTGCCGCGGGAACTCGGCCGGCCGGTGGGCGGCGGAAGGCGGCTACGAGCCGATCGCCGACGTGCTGCTCAACCGGATCGACGTCGACGCATACTTCCTCGAGTACGACGACGCGCGCTCCGGCGGGTTCGAGCCGCTGCGCTACTTCCCGAAGGGGTCCCGCAAGAAAGTCGTGCTCGGCCTGGTCAGCACCAAGGTTCCGGGGCTGGAGTCGAAGGACGACCTCAAGCGCCGGATCGACGAGGCAGCGAAGTACGTCCCGCTCGAGAACCTGTGCCTCAGCCCGCAATGCGGGTTCGCGAGCACCTTCCTCGGCAATCCCATCAGCGAAGACGTTCAGCGCCGCAAGCTCGAGCTGGTGGTAGAGACCGCGACCGAAGTCTGGGGCACGCCCCGCTAGCGGTCAGAAGAGCGCCAGCTGCGGCCCGGTGCGCGGCGGGCGGAAACGGGTCGTATCGAGGCCGCCGCGCCGATCGGTGTTGAACCCCAGCCGTTCACACGCGAGCGCGAAGCGCTTGCCGAGGAGCTCGGCGAAGTTGCCGGTGCCGCGCTGCCGGACGCCGAACGTCGAGTCGTAGTCCTTGCCGCCGCGCATTTGGTGGACGAGGCTCATGACGTGCTCGGCCTTCAGCGGGTAGTGCGTCGCTAGCCATTCCTTGAAGAGCGGCGCGACCTCGTGGGGCAGGCGCAGCAGGATGTAGCCCGCCTCAGTCGCGCCCGCCTCCCGCGCACGCTCGAGGATCTCCTCCATGTGACGGTCGGTGATGAACGGAATCACCGGGGCGACGAGCACGCCGGACGGAACGCCGGCGGCGACGAGCCGTTTGATCGCCTCGAGCCGGCGGTACGGCGCGGAAGCGCGCGGCTCGAGCTTGCGGGCGAGCTCGGCGTCGAGATTGGTCACCGAGACGTAGACCCGCGCGAGATCCTTCGCCGCCATCGGCGCGATCAGGTCGATGTCGCGCTCGACGAGTGCGCCCTTGGTGACGATCGTGAACGGATGCTCGCACTCGGCGAGCACCTCGAGGATCGAGCGGGTGATGCGGAGCTCGCGCTCCGCCGGCTGATACGGATCGGTGTTCGCGCCCAGCGCGATCGAACTGCAGCGGTAATTCGGCGCGGCGAGCTCCTTGCGGAGCAACTCGGCTGCGTTGGTCTTGGCGAAGATGCGCGTCTCGAAGTCGAGGCCGGGCGACAGGCCGAGGTAGGCATGTGACGGCCGCGCA
>DATEDA010000028.1:0-30226 GCA_035286595.1 Burkholderiales bacterium
GGGGCCGCGGGCGGCGAGGCGGTGCGCGGAGCCTTCCGCCGTTCCTGAGCCGCCGCTGCGGCGCAGCGGCGCTCGGGCTGTCGTCGCTCCGCGGCGCCGCTGCGCTGCGGCACGACGTACGCCTTGAGTTCCGGGTACGCCGGGTCTAAGGTGGACCCCTTTCCAAGAAGAACCCCACCTACAAAGGAGAGCCCGATGGCGACGACTGTCACTTTCATCGTGAACGGGAAGCAGCGCTCGGTCCGGGTCGACGACCCGGAGATGCCGCTCCTGTACGCGTTGCGCAACGACCTCGACCTCCACGCCCCGCGCTTCGGCTGCGGACTCGCGCAGTGCGGCGCCTGTACGGTGCACGTCAACGGCCAGGCGGTGCGTTCCTGCTCGTTCCCGGTCGCCAAGGCCGCCGGCACCAAGGTCGTCACGCTGGAGGGGCTCGGCACGCCGGAGAAGCCGCATGCGTTGCAGAAAGCGTTCATCGAGGAGCAGGCGGTGCAGTGCGGCTACTGCATCAACGGCATGATCATGCAGGCCGCGGCGTTCCTGCAGACCAACAAGCGGCCGAGCGAGGCCCAGATCAAGGAGGCGCTCGCCGACAATCTCTGCCGCTGCGGGACGCACGCGCGCATCGTGCGCGCGGTGAAGCGCGCTTCCGAATCGATGGCCTGAGGAGGGACGAGCCATGTTGACCGATCAAGTCTCCCGCCGCGATTTCCTGAAGGGCTCCGGCGCGCTCATCGTCACGTTCGCGGTGGCGCCGAACCTGGCCGACGCCGCGATCGACGTCGGGCCGAAGACGGTCGCCCTCGACCGGGTCGACGGCTTCGTCGCCATCGATGGCAAGGGCATGGTGACCGTGTACTCCGGCAAGGTCGACCTCGGCACCGGCACCGACACCGCCCTGACCCAGATGGCCGCCGAGGAACTCGGCGTGCCGATGTCCCGGGTCAAGCTCGTCACCGGCGACACGCTGCTCACCCCGGACCAGGGGCCGACGTTCGGCAGCCTGACGATCCAGAGCGGCGGCATGCAGATCCGGCAGGCGTGCGCGACCGCGCGCGAGGCGCTGCTCGACGACGCGGCGCGGAAGCTCGGGGTCGCCAAGGCTGGCCTGGTGCTCAGGGACGGCGTGATCAGCGCCGGATCGACCGGCAAGCGAGTCGCGTACGGCGCGCTGGTTGGTGACCGCAGACTCGCGCTGAAGGTCGATCCAAAAGCGCCGACGAAGGATCCGGCCACCTACACGATCGTCGGGAAACCGGTCTCGCGTCTCGACATTCCGGAGAAGGTGACCGGCCGCTTCACCTACATGCAGGACTTCAAGGTCCCGGGGATGCTGCACGCGCGCGTCGTCCGCCCGGCGGCGATGAAGGCCGCGCTGGAAAGGTGGAACGATGCCGAGTGCAAGAAGATCCCCGGCTACATCGGGGCCGTGCGCAAGGACAGTTTCCTCGCCGTGGTCGCCCGCGACGAATGGGCCGCGATCAAAGCCGCCCGCGCGATCGACGCGGGCTGGTCCAACTGGGCGGGGTTGCCCGACAAGGCGAAGCTCTGGGACTACGTGCGGAACACCAAGGTGGTGGAGGACGAGGTGTTCCAGAAGGCCGGCAACACTGCCCCGGTTCTCGCGGGCGCGGCGAAGACGTTCAAGGCGACCTACGACTTCGCGGTGCACACGCACGGCTCGATGGGGCCGTCGTGTGCGATCGCCGACTTCAAGGACGGCAAGCTCACCGTCTGGACCGCCTCGCAGGCGACGCACCTCCTGCGCAAGCAGCTCGCCCAGATGTTCAACATGACCGAGCTCAACGTGCGCTGCATCTACCTCGAGGGCTCGGGCTGCTACGGCAGGAACGGTCACGAGGACGCGGCGGCCGACGCCGCGCTGGTCGCGAAGGAAGTCGGCAAGCCGGTGCGCGTCCAGTGGAGCCGCGCGGACGAGCACGGCTGGGACCCGAAAGGGCCGCCGACCCTGCTCGACTACCGCGGCGCGCTCGACGCGAGCGGCAACATCGCCGCGTGGGAGTCCGAGGTGTTCATCCCCGCCCGGCCGGCGGCGTTCGCGGGAGTGACGCTCGTCGCCGCCGACCTCGCGAACCTGCCCAGGAGTCCGGCGCACCCGGGCAACATCCACCAGTCGCTCGCGATCCCGTACGCGTTGCCGAACATCAAGGCGACGGCCCACTGGCTCACCGAGACGCCGTTTCGCCCGTCGTGGATCCGCACCCCGGGCCGGATGCAGAACACCTACGGCAACGAGTGCTTCCTCGACGAGCTCGCGACGGCCGCCGGCGTCGATCCGCTGGAGTACCGCATCCGCAACCTGAAGGATCCGCGCGGGCTGGAGTGCCTCGAGCGGCTGCGCAAGCTGGCGAACTGGACGCCGCGCACGAAGCCGACCGGCGGCTCGGGCGAGATCGCGAAGGGCCGCGGCGTCTCGTACATCAAGTACGAGCTCGTGCGCACGTACGTGGGGGTAGTCGCCGACGTCGAGGTGAACCGGCGCACCGGGAAGATCCGGGTCGAGCGCTTCCACGTCGCGCACGACTGCGGGCAGATCATCAACCCCGACGGCCTGCGCAACCAGATCGACGGCAACGTGATCCAGACGGTAAGCCGGACGCTGATCGAGGACCTGCAGTGGAATCGCTCGTCGGTGACGAGCCTCGACTGGGAGACCTACCCGATCCTGCGGTTCCCGGACGTGCCCGAGATCGCGTACGACCTCATCGACCGGCCGAAAGAGCGGCCGTGGGGCGTCGGCGAGCCGACCGCTGCGGTCGTGCCCTCCGCGATCTCGAACGCGGTCTACGACGCCGTCGGGATCCGGATGCGCTCGGTGCCGTTCACGCCCGACAAGGTGCTCGCCGCGCTGAAGACAGCCTAGGCAGTTCCTTTCCTCTTCGGGAGCGCGCGGGGTTCCCCCTCGCGCGCTTTTTTTCCCCACACTGTGTAAGCAATCGACACAAGTGAAACAGAGTGTTGCGGAGGGTCGACTTCGCCCCCGGGTCCTCGTTATAACAGTCGTGCGCGGCCGGCTTTTCCGCCGCAACGCGCAAGCTGGAACGAGGAGATGCTCATGCGCAACCTCGCACGCTCGATCCCGATCGGCGTCGCGCTCTTCCTGGGGTTTGCCACCGCGGAAGCGGATCCGCCCGCGCGCGTCGGCCGCCTGAGCCTCATCCAGGGCGAGGTGACCGTCCACGACACCCGCACCGGCGAATCGGAGCCGGCGGCGCTCAACTGGCCGGTGACCAGCGACACGGCGATCACGACGGCCCGCGGCGCGCGCGCCGAAGTGCGGATCGGCTCGACGGCGGTGCGCTTCGATGGCGCGACCGATCTCGAATTCGCGGAGCTCGACGACGAGGCGACCTTCCTCCGCCTCCGGGAGGGCACCGTCAACGTGCGCGTGCGCGACCGCGGCACGGCCGCGCGGCTTACGCTGGATACACCCGAGGCGCGCGTGCTGCTCCTCGACGCCGGCCGCTACCGTGTCGACGCGAATCCTCGCGCCGGCACCGCTACGGTGACCGCCCTCCAGGGCAACGCGCAGATCACCGTGGGCGGCGCGACCGTGTCGGTTTCGTCCGGTAAGCGCGCCGAGATCGGGCGCCGCGGCGAGCTCGAGATCGTCGGCGCGTTCGCCGACGGCTTCGACGACTGGGCGCTCGCCCGCGACCGGGGCGACGACGTCGCGCGCAGCCCGCGCTACGTCTCGCCCGAGATGACCGGCGCCGAGTCGCTCGACGAGCACGGCGACTGGCGCGACAGCGCCGAGTACGGGCCGGTGTGGTACCCGCGCGCGGTCCCGGTCGGCTGGGCGCCCTACCGCTGGGGCCGCTGGGCCTGGATCGCGCCGTGGGGCTGGACCTGGGTCGACAACGCGCCGTGGGGCTTTGCGCCGTTCCACTACGGGCGCTGGGCGCTCATCGGCGGCGTGTGGGCGTGGGCGCCGGGCGTGTGGGTGGCTCGCCCGGTGTTCGCGCCCGCGCTCGTCGGCTGGGTCGGCTCCCCCGGCTGGAGCGTCACGGTGTCGATCGGCGCGGTGCCGGCGGTGGGCTGGTTCCCGCTCGCGCCGCGAGAGGTTTTCATCCCGGCGTTTCCCTGCAGCACGGTATTCGTGCGCAACGTGAACATCACTCACGTGGCGAACGTCGTCCACGCGCCGCGGCACTTCGCGCACCGCCACGTGGATCGCGCGGTCACCGTCGTTCCGGCCGCGACGGTCACCCATGGCCGACCCGTGGACCGGTCGCTCGTGCGCGTCCGGCACGACGAGCTCGCCGCCGGGGCGTCGAACGCGCCGCCGGAGACGGTCGCGCGGCCGCCCCAGCGGGCGGCGGAGGCGCGGCGAGCACGCGACGACGATCGCGGGCCGAGGCGGCCGCAGGAACTCGCCCGACCGGCGCCGAATCAGCCTGCGCCGGCAACAGGTCCCGCGACGCCCCCGGGCGACCGGCGACCGATCGCCGATCGATCGCCGCGAGAGGAGCGCGATCGCCGCGGCGAGCCGCCGCAAGGCCGGATGGAACCACGCGGGATCGACCGACCCGTCGCGCGCGCCGCGCCGATAGCGCAGCCATCCCCCAATGTCGGATCCCCTCCGCGCGCGGCGGTCGACCGGTCCGTCGAGCGCGCAGCGCCAACCGCGCAGCCAGCGCCCAACGTCGCAGGCCTGCCGACGCCGCGCGCGCCCGAGCGCGCCGTGGAGCGCCGGCCGCCGGTCGCTGTTCGCCCCGATGCATCGCCACGTGCGGATCGCGCTCCCGCCAATGACCAAAGCCGCGCCGGTGAACCGCCTCGCAGGCTCGAACGCCGGCCGGAGCCCATCCGCGTCGAACGGCCGGTCGAGCCCGCGCGCATGCACGCTCCAGCGCCCCAGGTTGTAACGCGGGTGCCCGCGCCGGAGTTGCGCCGCGAGGCGCCGCCGCAGGCATCGGCGGCCACGGTCCGCGCCGCCCCGGCGAGTCCGCACGTGATGCTGCCGCAGCGTTCGTTCCCGGAGCCGGCAGAGTCACGCGGCGACCGCGGCCGCGGCGATGCGCGCGAGTCGCGCGGCGGTGAGTGGCGCGGCGGTGAGTCGCGCGGCGGTGAGCGGCGCAGCGGTGAGTCGCGCGGCGGCGAGCGGCGCAGCGGCGAGCGCCGCTGAGCCGTTACGCTCATAGCGTGACGGACGCGTCGGCCTCACCGACGCGAGAAGTCCATCCTTTCGCTCGTTCCCGGCCTCCGAGACGGAGGCGCGTCCCGGTGCGGCCGTCCTTGGTCACCGGGCTAGAATCATTCACCATCAGGGTCCGCGAGACCCCGGGTGAAGGCCGGACACGGCTTGGAGGCGCCCGCACGGAAGGGCCGCCTCTGCCAAGAACGCTAAGAGAGGATCACCATCCGTCGGCTGCTCGGAGAGCTCGGGTTGCTCGGTGGCCTTGCCGCGCTCTATTTCGCGGCGGGCAAGTTCGGGCTGATGCTCGCCTTCTTCCATCCCAGCGCGAGCCCGGTGTGGCCACCGACTGGGCTCGCGCTGGCGGCGGTGCTCCTGCTCGGGTACCGCGTCTGGCCGGCGGTGCTGGTCGGGGCGTACCTCGTGAACGTCACCACGGCCGGCTCCGTCGCGACATCGATCGGGATCGCGACCGGCAACACCCTCGAAGCCGTGGTCGGCGCTTATCTCGTCAACCGGTTCGCCAGCGGCCGCGATGCATTCGATCGGCCGGAAGACGTGTTCAAGTGGGCGCTCCTCGCCGCGATGATCAGCACGCTCGTGAGCGCCACTTTCGGGGTCACCACCCTTTGTCTCGGTGGCGTGGCGAGCTGGGCGAGCTACGGTCCCATCTGGCTGACCTGGTGGCTGGGGAACGCGGCGGGCGCCCTGATCGTGGCGCCCCTCGTGCTCCTCTGGGCTCGGAACCCGCGCCTGCGGTGGAACCGCAAGCAGTTCTGGGAAGCCGCGCTGCTGCTGCTGGCCGTATGCGTGATCGGCCTGATCGTGTTCGGCGAGGTGGCCCCTTTCCAGGACAGGAATCCGCCGTTGACATTCCTCTGCATCCCGCCCGTCGTCTGGGCCGCCTATCGATTCGGCCAGCGCGAGGCGGTGACCGCTTCCTTCCTCCTCTCGGCGTTTGCCGTCTCGGCTACGCTCCGCGGGGTCGGTGCTTTTGCCGGCGACTCGCCCAACGAGTCGCTGCTCCTGCTCCAGGCGTTCATGGGTGTCATCACCGTGATGGCGATGACGCTCGCGGCCTCGGTCTCGGAGCGCAAGCGCTTCGAGATGCAGCTCACGCACCTGGCGGACCACGATTCACTCACCGATCTGCTCAGCCGGCGACGCTTTGAAGCGGAGCTGTGGCAGCACCTCGCCGAAGCGAAACGCTACGGCACGCGTGGATCGCTCCTGTACCTCGATCTCGATGAGTTCAAGCTGATCAACGACCGTCTGGGCCACGAGACCGGCGACAAGCTCCTCGTCGCGCTCGCCGCCCTGCTTCGCGGACGGCTGCGGACGAGCGACCTGCTCGCGCGGGTGGGTGGCGACGAGTTCGCCATCGCCCTGCCGCACACCGGCGGCGATCAGGCCCAGGCCCTGGCCGAGCAACTGATCGAAGCGATCGGATCGCATCCTTTCCAGGCGGCCGGCCGGCCGGTGACCATCACGGTCAGCATCGGCATCGCGCTGTTCCCCGAGGACGGCGTCACGGTCGACGAACTGCTCGCTCACGCGGACGCGGCGATGTACCGGGCCAAGCGGGCAGGCGGTAACCGTTTCCACGCCTACGCCCCCGATGCGGACCGCCTGGACCGGTCGGAGATGCAGCCCGGCGCAGCAGGAAGCGTCCGCGAAGCTCTCGAATAGGGTCGGGTCACGGGCGAACGGCGGCGCGAGCCGCCCACGCCGGGCCCAGGTCATTTACGATCATGCGCGGTCCCATGAGACGCGCCGCCATGCCGATCAAATCGCTCATCCGCACGATCCCGCATTACCCCAAGCCGGGCGTGATGTTCCGCGACATCACGACGCTGCTCAAGGATCCGGCCGGCTTCAAGCTCACGATCGATCGGCTCGCGGCACACTACCGCGGGAAGCCGCTCGACAAGGTCGCGGGCATCGAAGCGCGCGGGTTCATCATCGCCGCCCCGCTCGCCTTCGCGCTCGGTGTCGGCTTCGTCCCGTTGCGCAAGCGCGGCCGGCTCCCCGGGCCCACCGTCGGCCACGACTACGAGCTCGAGTACGGCACCGACCGCATCGAGATGCACGTCGATGCGATCGCGCCTGGCGAACGGATTCTCGTCGCCGACGATCTGATCGCCACCGGCGGCACCGCCGAGGCCGCGATCCGGCTTGTCGGAGGCGCCGGCGGGAGCGTCGCCGGATGCTGCTTCGTCATCGAGCTTCCGGAACTCGGCGGCCGCAAGCGCCTCGAGTCGCTCGGCCACCCGGTCTACGCGCTGTGCGCGTTCGAAGGGCACTGAGTCTCCTCGTCGCCCGGTCGGAAGGTCAATAGTTCGCCTTGATCTCGAGCTCGTTGCCGCTGCGCTTCATGATCAGCATGGTGCGGATGAACTCGCAGACCTTGACCCGGTTCTGGTTCAGGCCGATGGTCTTCACCGAGACCAGGCCGGCGCCCGGGCGGCTCTTCGATTCCCGCTTGTCGAGCACTTCGGACTCCGCATAAAGGGTGTCCCCCGCGAACAGGGGGTGCGTCAGCTTGATGTCGGTCCAGCCCAGGTTCGCGATCGCCTTCTGGCTCACGTCGGTCACGCTCATGCCCACCATCAGCGCGACGGTCAGCGGGCTGCACACGACGCAGCGGCCGAACTCGCTATGCTTGGCGTACTCCTCGTCGAAGTGCAGCGGATGGGTATTCATCGTCAGCAGCGTGAACGAGATGTTGTCGTACTGCGTGATGGTGCGGCCGGGGCGATGCTGATAGACGTCGCCGACATGGAAATCCTCGAAGTAGCGCCCGAAGGTTTCCCGGTAGGTGCGCTCGCCGACCTGCTTGACCTCGCCTGACATGAAGGGCTCCTCCGCATCGGAACGATCAACCGTTGATTGTACGGACAGGATTCCCCGCGGATCCGCCCCGGCGGGACTGGCCGCGTAGAATCCGGCCCTTTCGGGATCCGCGGTCCTGGCGCTCTATTTCGTCATCGCGCTGACGATGCTCACGCACCTCGCCTTCGTCGGCGGGCGCGTGACCGTGGCGCTCGCCGCGCTCAACGTCGGCGCCTCGGCGTTCACCGTCGGCGTGCTCGCGTCGCTGTTCGCCGTCGTGCCGATGTTCCTGGCCGTGACCATGGGTCGTCTCGTCGACCGCATCGGCGTCCGCGGCCCGATGATCGTCGGGGCGGCGGGCATGGCGGCGGGCTGGGCGCTCGCCTTCTTCCTGCCGCAGCTCGCGATCCTGTTCGTCGCGAGCACCGTCGTCGGCACCGCGTTCATGCTCTTCCACATCGCCGCGAATCACGCGGCGGGCACGATGAGCCCCCCGGCCGAGCGCGTGCGCAACTTCAGCCTCGTCGGGCTCGGCTTCTCGACCTCGGGGTTCCTCGGCCCGATGATCGCCGGCTTCGCGATCGACGGCCTCGGCCACTGGAACGCGTTCCTGCTGCTGGCTGCGTTCCCCGCCGCGGCCCTCGCGGCGCTGGCGGTGGCGCGCCTGCCGCTGCCGGGACGGCGACCACGCAGCGCCGCGCCCGCCGGCCGCAACGTGTTCGAGCTGCTGGCCGAGCCGGGGTTGCGCAAGGTCCTGATCGTCAGTGCGATCTCCAACATGACCTGGGACCTGTTCGTGTTCCTCATACCGATCTACGGCACGACCATCGGCCTCACCGCCTCGACGATCGGCCTGGTGCTCGGGACCTTCGGCGCCGCGATCTTCGTCGTGCGGGTCGCGCTGCCCTTCCTCGCCCGGCGGTTCCGCGAGTGGGATCTCCTCGCTTGCGCGCTCCTGATCGCGTGCACCGTCTTCGTCGCGCTCCCGCTCGTGGCGAGCGTGCCGCTGCTGATGGCGCTCGCGTTCGTGTTCGGCACCGGGCTCGGAATGTCGCAGCCCGTCGTGATGATGCTGCTCTACGGCGCGGCCCCGGAAGGACGGGCGGGCGAGGCGCTGGGGCTGCGCACGACGCTGCTCAACTTCAGCCAGACGGTCATCCCCCTCGCGTCCGGGGCGCTGGGGGCGGCGTTCGGGATGGCGCCGGTGTTCTGGACGATGGCGGCCGCCCTCGCGGCGGGCGCGGCGTACGCGCGGCGGCGCTGACCGGGCGCGCGCGGGCGTGGGCGCCCGCGGCTACTCGCAGGTGAACTCGACGACCGTCGCCTCGGCATCGCTGGTGCGGTGGCCGAGCCCGATGCGGCCGCGCGCCCGCAGCATCACCTCCTCGCGCCGCAGGCACACTTCCGGCTCGTCCGCGATCGCGACGAAAGTGCCGTTCGAGCTGTGGTCGGCGAGCACGAACTTGTCGCGGCGCTTCTCGATCCTGGCGTGCTGGCGGGAGGTCTTGCGGTCGCCGATGACGATGTCGCAGCTCGCGTCGCGGCCGATCGTCACCCCGCCGCCGCCCGAGCCGTCGAACCAGAGCTCGCGCTCGCCGAAGCCGAGCTTGAGCCGCGGCACGCGATCGTCGGCGAACCGCGTGCCGAGCGTCGTGAGCTCCTCCGAGTCCTGCCACACGAACTCGTAGATCTCGACCGGCTCGCGCTTGCCCTTGACCGCCACGCGGTCGAGCAGGCGGACCTTCTCCTGCACCGGGCCCGACAGCCCGCTGACGGCCTCGCTCGTCGTGATGATCTGCCCGACCTTCGCGAGCCCGGCGACGCGCGCCGCGACGTTCACGCAATCGCCGTAGAGGTCGCCCGCGCTCTCCATGACCGCGCCGTAGTGGCAGCCGACGTGGATGCCGAGCGCCGGACCGCCGAGCCCGGTCTGCTCGAGCACCCTGATCTGCATCGCGCGCGCCGCCTGGAGGGCGGCTTCCGCCTCCGTGAACGCGCACATCAGCCCGTCGCCGGTGGTCTTGATCACGCGGCCGCGGAGCTCGTCCGCGGCCCGCTGCAGCAGGCGCAGGCAGCTCTCCACGCGGGCGAGGGCCTGGGCGTCGCCGAGCTCCTCGTAGAGCCGGGTGCTCCCGCTGATGTCGACGAACAGCACCGCGCAGAGCTGGGAGGCGGGCATGCGTGCACCGGGGCGTTTTGACCGACGTCGAGTATAAGTCACCATCCGGGAGGATGATTGACGCACCCCTCGGGAGGCGCCTAGTATCAATGGGTTGAGCTTCGCGTGGCCGTGCGCCGTCACCGGCGCGGCCGCGGGTTCGTCGGGAGGGAGTGTTTGCGGGCCGTGACCGTCAGAGGCCTCGCCGCCGCTGCATGCGCGGTGGTTTCGCTCGCCGCGTCCGCGGCGGAGCCGCCGGCGATCGTGACGCTCCTCGAAAGCGGCGGCGGCGCGCTCCTGCGCGGCACCTCCCGCTACGTGCTCCTGGAGGGCGTGCGCCTGCAGGCGGGCGACATCATCGAGATCGGGGACAAGGGGTTCGTGGAGATCGAGTTCGCCGACGGCTTCATCCTCAGCCTCGGTCCGAAGGCGCGCTTCTACGTCGGCGCCCTCGCGCCGCGCGGCCCGAAGGGCATCGGCGTCTCCGACCTCTATCTGATGGAAGGCTGGAGCAAGTTTGCGAGCGCCAAGTCATCGGCCCCGTTCCGGTACACGACGCTGCTATTCGGTCTGGGGACCGCCGACGCGACCGCGGTGATGCAGATCGCAGGTGGCGAAGGCAGCATGTTCGTCGAGACGGGCGACGTGCGGGTGGCCGAGGGCTTCGCCAAGGCGACGCGGGAAAGTCCCACCCGGCTCCGCGGCGGGCAGTTCTACGTGCGCCGGGCGGACCAGCGCGCCTCGATCCAGCCGCGGCCCGCGGCGGCCTTCGTCACCGCGATGCCGAGGCCCTACATGGACAACCTGCCGTCGCGGGTGGCGCGATACAAGGACCGCGACGTCAGCCCGAAGCCGGCGGGCGAGCTCGCGTACGGCGACGTCGAGATGTGGCTGAAGGCCCCGCCCGAGATCCGGCGGCCGGTCATGCAGCGCTTCATCCGGAAGGCGGACGACCCCGCGTTCCGCCAGGCGCTCATCGCGAACCTGCGGTTCCACTTCGAGTGGGACCCGATCCTGTTCCCGGAGAAGTACAAGCCCAAGGAGCCGCCGCCCGAGGCGCCGCAGCAACCCGGCGGGCAGAGGGGCGCCACGCAGTGAGGCAAGGAGAGCCGCAATGAAGCTGATTCTGAAGTTCAACCTCGTGTTCATCGCCATCTTCCTGATCGGGCTCGGCGCGGCCGGCTACGTGTCGAATCAGCTCCTGCAGGGCAACGCGCGCGAGGAGATCCTGCAGAACGCGCGGCTGGTGATGGAGACCGCGCTCGCGACGCGCGCCTACACCGCGGGCCAGGTGGGGCCGCTGCTCGCTACCCAGATGAAATACACCTTCCTGCCGCAGTCGATACCCGCCTACTCCGCGGCCGAGGTGCTGGCGGGCCTGCGCAAGAAGTTCCCCGAGTACACCTACAAAGAGGCCACGCTGAATCCGACCAACCCGCGCAACCGAGCGGTCGACTGGGAAACCGACATCGTCAACCAGTTCCGCGCCGTCCCCGACCGCGGCGAGATCATCGGCGAGCGCGACACACCGACCGGCCGCTCGCTATACCTCGCGCGCCCGTTCCAGATCAAGGACCCGGGCTGTCTGCCGTGCCACAGCACGGTCGACGCCGCGCCGAAGACGATGGTCGACCGCTACGGGCCGGCGAACGGCTTCGGCTGGCAGCTGAACGAGGTCATCGGGGCGCAGGTCGTCTCGGTGCCCACCGACGTCCCGATCCAGCGCGCGACCGCGGCGTACCGGACGTTTATGATCTCGCTCACCGCGGTGTTCGTGCTGATCGGGCTCGCGCTCAACCTGATGCTGTTCGCGATGGTGATCCGGCCGGTGTCGAAGCTCTCGAAGCTCGCCGACCAGGTGAGCATGGGCAACATGGACGTGCCCGACTTCCGCGTGGCGTCCAAGGACGAGATCGGCGTGCTCGCCGACTCCTTCAACCGCATGAAGAAGAGCCTCGTCCAGGCGATGAAGATGCTCGAGGAGTGACGGCAACAGTGATCGAGGTTCACGCACCCGACTCCCCTCCCCGCCCTCCCTCTGCGCGGGGGAGGGTTGTCCGACGCCGAGCGGCCGGATGTCGACGCTAGAGAAGCTCGGCAAGTACGCCGTCACCGAGGTGCTCGGCAAGGGCGCCATGGGCGTCGTCTACAAGGCGTTCGACCCGAACATCCGCCGCACGGTCGCGATCAAGACCATCCGCAAGGAATTGATCGACGACGACCGTGCGCACACGATGCTCGCGCGCTTCAAGAACGAGGCGCAGGCCGCCGGCCGGCTCTCGCACCCCGGCATCGTCGGGGTCTTCGAGTACGGCGAGGAAGGCGACCTCGCCTACATCGCGATGGAGTACGTGGAAGGCAATAGCTTGCGCGAGTACTTCAACCGCAACACGCGCTTCGAAGACCGGGACGTGGTGTCGATCATGGCGCAGCTGCTCGACGCGCTCGCCTACGCCCACGAGCAGGGGGTGTACCACCGCGACATCAAGCCGGCGAACATCATCATCATGACCAGCGGCAAGCTGAAGATCGCCGACTTCGGCATCGCCCGCATCGACTCGTCGAACCTGACGCAGATCGGCGCCATCATGGGCACGCCGGGCTACATGGCCCCGGAGCAGTACGCCGGGGCCAACGTCGACTGGCGCGCCGATCTCTTCTCCTCCGGGGTCGTGCTCTACCAGCTGCTCACGGGCGTGAAGCCGTTCACCGGCTCGACCGAGTCGATCGCCTACAAGGTGTGCTACGAGCACCCCTCGCCGCCGTCGCAGCTCGACCCCGAGCGCGTGCCCTCGCGCTACGACGAGGTGGTCGCGAAGGCGATGGCGAAGAAGCCCGAAGAGCGGTTCCAGACCGCCCACAAGTTCCGCGCCGCGGTGCTCGACGCGTACGCCGCGCCGGTGAGCCCGACGGTGTCGGAGGAGACCATCATCACCGAGATCGTCCCGACCACCGTGCGAATCGAGCCCACGAGTCCCTCTCAGCCTCACTCCGACGCGACGCCGACGCCCGCGCGCACCACCGAGCCGCCGACGGGCTGGGACGGAAACCTCCTGAAGACGATCGAGGGCCACTTCGCGCGCCACGTCGGCCCGGTGGCGAGAGTCATGGTGAGGCGCGCGGCGGGCCGCACGCTCGACATCGACGAGCTCTACTCGCTGCTCGCCGAGAACCTGAGCGCGGTCGCGGAACGGAAGAGCTTCCTCGCGACGCGCGCCGAGCTCCAGGGAACGCTGCCGAAGAAGCCCGCGGCGGGCACGCGCACCTCCTACGAGCCGGGCTCGACGCATGCCTCGCGCATCTCGGCGCCGCTCACGCCGGAGGCGATCGACGCCGCGCAGCACCGCCTCGCCGCGTACGTCGGCCCGATCGCAAAGGTGATCGTGAAGAAGGCCGCGACGCAGGCCAAGACCTCGCGGCAGTTCTACATGCTGCTCGCCGACCATCTCGGCACGGCGACCGAGCGCCAGAAATTCCTCGACGACGTCGGCGTCGTCTGAGCGGCACGGAAAAAAACCCGGCCGGCGCCGCGCGTTGCGCGGGGCCGGCCGCGTTGGGAGTCGCGCCTACTTCTTCAGGTGCTTGTTGACGAGCTTCGTCATCTCGAACATCGAGACCTGACGCTTGCCGCCGAAGACCTCGCGCAGCTTCTCGTCGGCATTGATCATCCGCCTGTTGATCGCGTCCTGCAGCTTGTTGCGCTTGATGTAGCCCCAGATTCTCTTCGTGATCTCGGTGCGCGCCTGCGCGATCGGCCCCACGACCGCGGCGAGCGCGGCGCTCGGGGTCATCGGCATCATGAACGCCGCGCTCGGCTTGCGCTTCGCGCCCGACTTCTTCCGCGCCGCCGGCCTGCGGCTCATCTTCTTCGCCGGTTTCCTCGCAGCTTTCCTCGACTTCTTCTTCGTCGCCATCTTCAAACCTCCACTAGCGTGTCGTCTTCGTCTTCGTCGAAAGGATCTCGACCGTCTGGCATTGCCGCCACTTGCGAGCGGCTCGGCGACGAGAGGATGCCCCAAGCGCGGGCCAACGCGCAAGAGGTTTTTTGCCTCGGCCGCGACCCGATCGCACCCCGGGGTCCGCTCGTGTAAGCTCGTTTCGAACGCCGGCGCCGACGCCCGTCGCACGGCCCGCGCCCCTCTCCAACCGGACCGGAGGAATGACGATGGGATGCGTCTCCCGCTTCACCCCCGCCGCGCGAGTCCTCGCTCTCGCGGCGGCGCTGGTCGCATCGGGCGCCGCGGCCGCGCAGGGCCCGGCGCAGCAGCCGGCCGGATCGCCGCCGCTCGCGAAGGCGACGTTCGCCGGCGGCTGCTTCTGGTGCATGGAGCCGCCGTACGACAAGCTTCCGGGGGTCGTTTCCACGATCTCCGG
The DNA here is from genome assembly GCA_035286595.1 of Burkholderiales bacterium. GTDB lineage: Bacteria > Pseudomonadota > Gammaproteobacteria > Burkholderiales > SG8-39 > DATEDA01. Next base: position 14,523 of record DATEDA010000028.1, read on the forward strand.
CTACATGGGCGGAACCAAACGGAATCCGACCTACGAGGAGGTCTCCATGGGGCGGACCGGCCACACCGAGGTCGTCCAGGTCGCCTATGACCCGGCGAAGGTGAGCTACGAGAAGCTGCTCGAAGCGTTCTGGCGCAACATCGATCCGACCGTCAAGGACCGTCAGTTCTGCGACTTCGGGTCGCAGTACCGGACCGCGGTTTTCTACCACACCGAGGAGCAGCGCCGGCTCGCCGAGGCCTCGAAGGCCGTGCTGGAAAAGTCGAAGCCGTTCAAGGAGCCGATCGTGACCCCGATCTCGGCCGCCGGGGACTTCTGGCCCGCCGAGGATTATCACCAGGATTACTACAAGAAAAATCCGGTGCGCTACAAGTACTACCGGACCGGGTGCGGCCGCGATGCGCGCCTGATGCAGCTCTGGGGTAAAGCCGGTGACTGAGGGTTTGATCCGCGCCCGTCACGCGGCCGCCATGCGCGTCTCCGGGGTCGCATCCCCACAAAAGCGTGGGGCCCCTGCTCCGCCCTCCGATGCGCGCCGCGACGCGCGCCTGCTCCAGCTCTGGGGCAAACCGGGCGACTGAGTTTGATCGCAACACCCGGATGGCGGGGCGGTCCGCGCCCGCCTAGACTGCGCGCCATCATCACTCGCAGGATCCATTCCCCATGAATTCCCTCGATCTGCAAGGCCCCGGCGAGCGGTGGCGCGCGCTGGCCCGGCGCGACGCCGCCGCCGACGGACGCTTCGTGTACGCAGTGAAGACCACGGGCGTCTTCTGCCGCCCGAGCTGCCCCTCGCGTCGCCCGCTCGCGCGCAACGTCGTCTACTTCGACACGCCGGGCGCTGCCGAGCGCGCGGGCTTCCGCCCCTGCCGGCGTTGTCATCCCGAGCGCGAACTGTCGCCGCGCGACGACACCCTGGCGCGCGTGCGCGCGAGCTGCCGCGCGATCGAGACCGCCGAGGCGCCGCCGCGCCTGACGGCGCTCGCGGCGGCCGCGGGCCTGAGCCGGTTCCACTTCCAGCGGCTCTTCAAGCGTGAAGTCGGCGTGACGCCGCGGGAGTACTACGTCGCCCATCGCCGCGAGCGCTTCCAGCGCGCGCTCGCGGCCGGCGAATCCGTCGACGCCGCGGTCTACGGTGCGGGATTCGGCTCCGCGAGCCGCGTCTACGAGCGCGCCGACGCCCTGCTCGGCATGTCTCCGGCGGTGTACGCCCGAGGTGCCGCCGGCGAGCAGATCCGCTGCGGGTTCGCGCGCTCCGCGCTCGGCTGGATCGCGGTCGCGGCGACCGACCGCGGGGTGTGCGCCATCGAGCTCGGTTCGGGCCGTGCCGCGCTCGCCGAGCGGCTCGCGGAACGCTTCCCGCGCGCCGCGATCGATGCCGCCGACAGCTCGCTCGGCACTTATCTCGCAGCCATCGTGGCGTTCATCGAGCGGCCAGCGCAGGCGCTGCGGCTGCCGCTCGACATCCGCGGGACCGCCTTCCAGCAGCGGGTGTGGCGTGCGCTCCAGTCGGTGCCTCCGGGCGAGACCACGAGTTACGGCGCGCTCGCGCGGTCGGTCGGCCGGCCAGCAGCGGCTCGCGCCGTCGCGCGCGCCTGCGCGACCAACCCGGTCGCGCTCGCGATTCCGTGCCATCGCGCGATCGCGGCGGACGGCTCCTCGGGCGGCTATCGCTGGGGCGTGCAGCGCAAGCGCGCGCTCCTCGAGCGCGAGCGCGCCGCCGTCGCGCGCGAGCGGGGCGAGAGCCCGCCCGCCGGCTGAAGCCGCGATGCGGGTCCTCGATGTCGCGCGCCTGCTCACGCTGGCGGCGCTCTGGGGCGGCTCGTTCCTGTTCATGCGCGTCGCGGTGCTGCCGCTCGGCCCGATCGCGACCGCCGAGTTGCGGGTGCTGCTCGCGGCTGCGGCGCTCGTCGTCTGGCTGCGCGTCGCCGGGGTCCGGCTCGGCTGGCGCCAGGACTGGCGGCTGTTCCTCGTCGTTGGAACGATCAACTCCGCGGCGCCCTTCGCGCTCTACGCGTTCAGTGCGCTTCATCTCCCGGTGTCCTATCTCGTGGTGCTCAACGCCACCACGCCGTTCTTCGGCGCGCTGGTCTCCGCAGCGTGGCTGGGCGAGCGCTTCAGGGCCCGGGCGGCGCTCGGGCTCGTCGCCGGCGTCGGTGGCGTCGCCATGCTCGTCCGGCTCGGGCCCGTGCCGCTCGCGTCGCAGGTCGTCTGGGCGATCCTCGCCAGCCTGGTCGCCGCGCTGTGCTACGCGGTCGCCGCCGCTTACCTGAAGCGGCAAGCGCGCACGCCGGCGCCGGCCGCGGTCGCGACGGGGAGCCAGCTCGCGGCGACGGTCGCGCTCCTGCCGCTGCTCCCGGCGCTGCCCCCGGTCGCATGGCCGACATCCGGCGAGTGGATCGCCGTGGTCATGCTCGGCGTGCTCTGCACCGCCATCCCCTACCTACTCTATTTCCGCCTGATCGCCGACGTCGGCGCCACGCGCGCGCTGACGGTCACGTTCCTCATTCCGGCGTTCGGAATGCTGTGGGGCGCGGTGTTCCTCGGCGAGACGATCACCGGAACGATGGCCGCGGGGTGCGGCCTCGTGCTCCTCGGCACCGCGCTCATCTTCTCTCGGCCGACCGGCGTGCGCGCGCCGGCGCCGGATGCCGCCACAGGCGGGCGCACCGTCCGCTAGCCGAGCGCATCGAGCCGCGCGAAAGGCGCAAGGTAGAATCGCGCGAGCCATGGACATTGCCGAACGCCGCCGCGAGTACACCCGCGCGAGCCTCGACGTCGACACCGTCGCGCGCAACCCGCTCGACCAGTTCGCGCAGTGGTTCGACGACGCGCTCCACTCGGAGCTGCGCGAGCCGACCGCGATGACGCTCGCCACGGTCGACGCGGGCGGGCGGCCGGCGGCGCGCATGGTGCTCCTGAAGGGCTTCGATGCCCGCGGGTTCGTCTTCTACACGAACTACGACAGCCGCAAGGGCCGCGAGCTCGCCGCGAATCCGCACGCGAGCCTGCTCCTCTACTGGGCCGAGCTCGAGCGCCAGATCCGGATCGAGGGCGGGATCGAGCGGCTCGCCGCGGCCGACTCCGACGAGTACTTCCGGACCCGGCCGCTCGGCGCGCGCATCGGCGCCTGGGCCTCGCCGCAGAGCCAGGTGATCGGCAAGGGCGCGCTCATGGCCCGCGTCGCCGAGATGGGCCTGCGCCACGGGCTCGCCCCGTCGCGACCGCCGCACTGGGGCGGCTATCGCGTCGCTCCGCGCGAGTTCGAGTTCTGGCAGGGGCGCCCGAGCCGGCTGCACGATCGCGTCCGGTACCGGAAGTCCGCCGGCGACGACTGGGTCATCGAGCGTCTCGCCCCGTAGGCGGAGCGCGGAACGACCGGAATGCTGGCGTCCGCGGGGCGCGCCGGTGTACGCTTCCGTGTTCCCCCCATGGTCAACCAGCTCTCGCTCTTCAAGGGGCCCCCGTCGGTCCCGGGACGCACGCCGGGCGTCGGTCCGGCGCGCGTGAACGGCGAGATCGCGGCGCTCGGCCGCGAGCTGCCGGAGAGCGTGCGCCTCGGCACGTCGTCGTGGGCCTTCCCCGGGTGGGCGGGCATCGTGTACGACCGGCCCGTCTCCGAGACCCTGCTCGCGCGCGAGGGTCTCGGTGCGTATGCGCGCCACCCGTGCCTCCGCGCGGTGGGCATCGACCGGACCTTCTACGCGCCGCTGCCGGCATTCGACTTCGCGCGCTACGCCGCGCAGGTCCCGGCGCAGTTCCGGTTCGTGGTGAAGGCACCGGGCCTCGTCACCGACGCCTTTCTGCGGGCGGAGCAGGGCCGGCCGCAGGCGCCAAACCAGCGCTTCCTCGACGCGCGGTTCGCGGTCGAGCATTTCGTGCGCCCGGCCGTCGAAGGCCTCGGCGACAAGTGCGGCCCGCTGCTGCTGCAGTTCCCTCCCCTCAGTCGAGACGGGACGCAGTGGCCGGTCCGTTTCGCCGCGCGCCTCGCCGGCTTCCTCGCGGCGCTGCCGAAGGGTCCCCTCTATGCGGTCGAGGTGCGGGACAGCGAACTCCTCGCCAGCAGCCTCGCCGGCGCGCTGAACGCGACGGGCGCGCGGTACTGCTTCAGCGTCCACCCGCGGATGCCCGCGCTCGCCGAGCAGGCCCGGCGCCTGGCGGATCTCGCCGCCGGGCCACTCGTCGCGCGCTGGAATCTGCGCGCCGGGCTCGAGTACGAGGCGGCGAAGGCGCGCTACGCGCCCTTCGATCGGCTCGTCGACGACGATCCGGCGACGCGGGACGCCCTCGCGCGGCTCGCCGCCGGGACCGTTCGCGCCGGGCATCCGGTCTTCGTCACCGCGAACAACAAGGCCGAGGGCTCGGCCCCGCTCACCGCTTTCAAGCTCGCCGGCGCGATACGCGACGCGCTTGCCGCGCGCTGACGCGGACACGACTTCGCGCTACGATGCCGGGCCCCCGGGGGGAGGCCATGGCGACGAGGAAGCGAAGGCTCAACAAGAAACCGGTCTGGGAGCGCGGCTACCTGTCGCACGGGTTCTGGCTCGGAAAGCGCCGGCTCGGCGTCGTGAAGGTGGAACGCGATTCGCCGGCCGCGGGGAAGTATCGCTGGGAAGCCGGCATGCACGCCGGCGTAGCGGCCACGCTCAAGGAGGCGAAGCGCGCCGTCGAGGAAGCGGTCCTCCTCGGGACGGTGCAGCTCCCGCTCTTCGACCCGCCGCAGCGGGAGTGACCGATTTTAATGACAATGGCATAGCGGCCCCGTAGACTCCCGGGGTGTCCCCGTTCCCGTCGCCCCGCCCCGATGCCGCCCGCCGTCCGTAGCGCCGCCTGGCTCCTCGCGCTCGCGGCGCTCGCCATGCCGGCGCCGGCGGCCGCCGTCGACGCCGACGCGCTCGGCATCAGCTTCTTCGGGCTCTCCTACCACTTCGACCGCGACCGGGCGCGCGCGCTCGGCGTCGACAACGGATTCAACCCGGGCCTCGGGGTGCGCTACCGCTTTGCCCAGCGCGACCGCTGGAGCTTCGATGTCGAGGCGGCGGCCTACTACGACTCGGGACGCAACACGGCGGTGGTCGCCGGCGTGGCGGCGTTTTGGCACGTCGGCCACGGGTTCCACGCGGGCGGCGCGCTCGCGCTCTTCAACAGCCCGACCTACAACAACGGCCGGGCGTTCGTCGCGCCGATTCCGCTCGTCGCCTACGACTGGGGCCCGGTGACGCTGAACGCGACCTTCCTGCCGAAGATCGGGCGCTACAACGACGTCGCGACGATCGGGGTCTGGGTGACGTTCTGGCCGAAGCGCTGGTGAGGCGCGCGCCGGCTCACACGGCAGGCGGCCCGCCGGGCGCTGGCCGCTCGGCTAGAGTCTCTCGACCCCCTCCAGCTTGCCCAGGGTACGGTCAAAGGTTCCGAGCGGCAGGTGCCCAGCCTTGCGCGCCACCGCGAGCATGAGGCAGTCGGAGAAACCGAGCGACGGCCGCCTGCGGAAAGTCGCGAGCGCGCTCAAAACCACTTCCGATCCCTCGAGCGTCAGCTCTTGGTGATTCAGAAGCATCTCGATCGCAGTGGCGATCGCTGCGGCGTCCAGATCGTAGACGGCCGAAAGCACCCAGGTGGCCTCCGCGAGGGCGAGTTGCGGAACCCATGCGCCCGGTTCGACGAACGCCTCGGCGGCGGCCACCTGCTTCGCGTCATCGCGGGTCATCAGCCGAACGAGCACGTTGGTGTCAACCGCGCGCATGGCGCTTTTTCAGGTACCGACGGACGCCGGCTTTCATCTCCGCGACGGTTCGGGCCTCCGGCACCCGCTTCGGGAACAGCGCCCGATGAACGTCGTCGGACGTATAGCGTCCAGCGCGACGGACGACGATCTGCGCTCCCTCCTCGCGCCACTCGAGAATCGAGCCGGGGCCGATGCCAAGCTTGCGCCGGACCTCCGCGGGGACGGAAATCTGCCCCTGCGCCGTGAGCTTCGAATGAGCGATTGCCATCGCTCTACATTACCACGGTAATGTGAGAGGCGCAAGCCGGCGCGACCCGGCAAGCAACCCCTAGAACCGGCCTGTTCTTCCCGATTCGTCGACCGATGCGAGCCGATGCGCCCAGCGCGTCGTCTCGGGCAGGCGATACCGCGTCACGCACGCCATCGTCCAGCGCACCGCGGCCGCGAGGCTGATCCGGTGCCCGATCGAGACGTAGAGCGGCTTCACGCCGGCACGCGTCCGCAGCACCGCGCCGATCGTGTCCCCGGCGTCGACGAGCGGCGCCCAGGCCCCGCGGCGATCGGGCGGCGCACGGTGCTCGCCGATGAGCCGCGTCTTCGCGACGCCGATCGACGGCGTGTCGAGCAGCACACCGAGGTGGCTCGCAATTCCGAAGCGGCGCGGGTGCGCGATCCCCTGCCCGTCGTAAAGGATGAGATCGGGCGCGACGCGCAGCCGCTCGAACGCGGCGAGCGCTGCCGGCGCCTCGCGGAACGAGAGCAGCCCGGGGACGTACGGAAAACGCGTCGGCCGCCGCACCACCGCCTTGTCGACGAGCTCGAGCCCGGGAAACGCCAGCACGGCGACGGCCGCACGCGTGACCGCACCGTTCCGCTCGAAGCCCACGTCGACGCCAGCGACGTGGCGCACCTCGGCGAGCTGCCCGGCGCGAACGACGCGATCGCGGAGCTCGGCCTGCAGCGCGATGGCCGCCTTGGGGGTCAGGTTCCAGCCGTGCAGCCTGCGGGCCTTCACGCGCGATCACGCTACGTTGCAGTCGAGGCTACAGGCCGAACACCCGCTCCGCGTTCAGCTGGTAGAGCTTCTGCTTGTCCGCGTCGCTGATCGGCAGCTCGTCGGTGACCTTCACCTCTTCCGGGACGAACTGGTAGGGGTAGTCCATCGCGTACAGCACGCGGTCGGGTCCGAGCACCGACAGGGCGAAGAGGATCGCCGGCGCCCATTGCATCCCGCTCGTCGTGTAGTGGAAACGCTCCCTCAGGTAGTCGCTCGGCTTTCGCGCGAGGGGCTTGACGCTCTCGTAGCGGTTCGACACGACCATCAGGCGGTGCATGAAGTCGATCCGGAAGAGGAAGTACGGGAGGCCCTCGCCGAGGTGACCGACGACCATCCGCAGGCGCGGGAAGCGGTCGAACGCGCCGCTCACGACGATGCGCAGCATGTGGAGGCCCGTCTCCACGGCGAAGCCGTAGATCGCGCCGTCGAGCCCGCGCTCGAGGAACGGGCGGACCATCCCCGGCGACGGCGTGGTCGGGTGCAGGTAGATCGGGACGTCGAGCGCCTCGGCCGCCTCGAAGATCTCCCAGAACTTCGGGTCGTCGAGGTACTCGCCGCGGGTGTGGGAGTTGACCACCGCACCCTTCAGGCCGAGGTGCTTCACCGCCCGCTCGAGCTCCTGCGCCGCGCCGCGCGGATCCTGCGGCGCGATCGCCGCCAGGCCCGCGAAGCGGTCGGGGTGCCGGCGAACCGCCTCCGCGAGCTGATCGTTGGTCGACCGCGCAAGCGACGTCGCGGTCGGGGCGTCGAAGACCTGCACGCCGGGCGCGGTCAGGAACACGATCTGTTTTGCGATGCCGCTCTCGTCCATCTCGCGCAGGCGCCGTTCGCCGAGGTCCTGGATCCGCGCCACGAGGTCGGTGGCGCGCGGCGACTTGCCGCTGAAGTATCCCCACAGGCTGCGGAACCCCGGATCGTCGAAGGCGGGCTCGGCCGCGAGGAGCCGTCGATACCGGTCGAGGATCTCGGGCGGCGCCCAGGCCTCCTCGGCGGCGATGCGCCGGTAGCTCACTACCGCGCCGCCTTCTTCACCTTCGCGAGGAAGTGCTTGCGGAACTTCTGCACCTTGGGCGCGACGACCCACATGCAGTAGGACTGGCCCGGGTTGCGGCTGAAGTACTCCTGGTGGTAGCGCTCGGCGACCCAGAAGTCGACCGCCGGCGTGACCTCGGTGACGATCGGATCGTCGTACACCTTCTCGCGCGCGAGGTCCGCGATCACCTCCTCGGCGACTTTCTTCTGCTCGGGCGAGTAATGGAAGATCGCCGAGCGGTACTGCGTGCCGACGTCGTTGCCCTGGCGGTTGAGCGTCGTCGGGTCGTGGATCACGAAGAACACCTCCAGGAGCTCGCGGAACGAGATCGTCTTGGGGTCGAACGTGATGCGCACCACCTCGGCGTGGCCGGTGGCGCCGGAGCAGACGTCCTCGTACGTCGGATCCGGGTTGCGCCCGGCCATGTAGCCGGACTCCACCGACTCGACGCCGGCGAGATCGTCGTAGACCGCTTCGAGGCACCAGAAGCAGCCGCCGGCGAGCGTGGCGACCTCCTTGCCGGCGGGGACTTCGCTGGGACGGATCGGTTGATTGGCCATGGTTTTCTCGCGCTTCCTTCGTGTGGGCGGGGGCCCGGCTTGGTCGCTCCGGCGGGTGATTCCTTGCGTGGCCGGGGCGGGCGAGGGCGATTGTCCCCGAATCCTGCAGCGTCCGGCGATTCGTGCACAATGCCGCCCTTCCGCCCCTGGATCTTGGGGTCGGGCCTCCCTGGGACTACTGGATACAGGGCCGTGAAACCGAAATGCAATTCTATTTCGCTTGCGCGACCGAACCTCAGGGAGTACGTTAAGAAGCGATTCCAACCCATCTGATCTGGCTCACGGCATGACCCGCTGTCGCTGCCATGATTGCAACCGCGTGGAGGGGTGATCCGGCGCGCCGACCGGCGTATCTTCCTCCGCTTCCCGTGAACCCCCGGCTCCACACCGAGAACAACCATGCAACCCGTTGAAACAAAAAACGAAACCGCAAAGACCCCGACCCTGACGCCGCTGCCCGAGCAGGAGATCTCGAGCGAGGTGCTGGTCGAGAAATACGCCAAGGGCGCCGAGCGCACCGTCGAGGAGGTGCGCCGCCGCGTCGCGCGCGCGCTCGCCGCCGCGGAAGACGAGGACAAGCGCGCGCACTGGGAAGCGAAGTTCCTGGAGGCGCAGGAGCGGGGCTTCGTTCCGGCCGGACGCATCAACTCCGCCGCCGGCACGACGCTCACCGCGACGCTCATCAACTGCTTCGTGCAGCCGGTCGGCGACTCGATCACCGAGGTCGTCGACGGCAAGCCGGGGATCTACACCGCGCTCGCGGAAGCGGCCGAGACGATGCGCCGCGGCGGCGGCGTCGGCTACGACTTCTCGTCGATCCGCCCGAAGGGCGCGCTGGTGCGCGGCACGATGTCGCGCGCGAGCGGCCCGGTGTCGTACATGCGGGTGTTCGACCGCTCGTGCGAGACGGTCGAGTCGGCCGGCTCCCGGCGCGGCGCGCAGATGGGCGTGCTCCGCTGCGACCATCCGGACGTCGAGGCGTTCATCCGCGCCAAGGACGAGGGCGACCTCACGAACTTCAACATCTCGGTCGGCGTCACCGACGAGTTCATGCGCGCGGTCGAGGCGGACGGCGAGTTCGAGCTCGTGCACAAGGCGGCGCCGCCGCAGGACGCGCGGGAGGCGGGCAGCTACCAGCGCGCCGACGGGCTGTGGGTCTACCGCAAGATCCGCGCGCGCGCGCTGTGGGACGGGATCATGCGCTCGACCTACGACCACGCCGAGCCGGGCGTGCTGTTCCTCGACCGCATGAACAAGGACAACAACCTCTACTACTGCGAGACGATCGAGAGCACGAACCCGTGCTCGGAGGAGCCGCTCCCCGCGTACGGCTGCTGCGACCTCGGATCGATCGACCTCACGAAGTTCGTCAAGCGCCCGTTCATGGACAAGGCGGAGTTCGACTTCGCGGCCTTCGGCAAGGTCGTCGAGACCGCGGTGCGGATGCTCGACAACGTGCTCGAGGTGACGCCGTGGCCGCTGCCGCAGCAGCGCGACGAGGCGATGGCGAAGCGCCGGATCGGCCTCGGCTTCACCGGCCTCGGCGATGCGCTGATCATGCTGCGCCTGCGCTACGACACCGCCGAGGCGCGCGCGATGGGGTCGAAGATCTCCGAAGCGATGCGCGACCGCGCGTACGTCGCCTCCATCGATCTCGCGCGCGAGCGCGGCGCGTTCCCGCTCTTCAACGCCGACCTCTACCTCTCGGGCGGGAACTTCGCGTCGCGGCTGCCGGCGGAGATCAAGCAGAAGATCCGCGGCCACGGGATCCGCAACTCGCACCTGCTCTCGATCGCGCCGACCGGGACGATCAGCCTCGCGTTCGCCGACAACGCCTCGAACGGCATCGAGCCGCCGTTCTCGTGGACCTACTCCCGCCGCAAGCGCATGCCCGACGGCACGTGGAAGGAGTACCAGGTCGAGGACCATGCCTGGCGGCTCTTCCGCCACCTCGGGGGCGACGTGCGCAACCTCCCGCCGTACTTCGTGACCGCGCTCGAGATCTCGGCGCAGGCGCACAAGGACATGGTGGCAGCCGTCGCACCCTACAACGACACGAGCATCTCGAAGACGGTGAACGTCCCCGAGGACTACCCCTACTCGGAGTTCGAGGATCTCTACCTCAGCGCGTGGCGCGCGGGGCTCAAGGGCCTCGCGACCTATCGCCCGAACAAGGTGCTGGGGGCGGTGCTTTCCGTCGAGCCGCAAGCCGAGCCCGGGCACAGGCAACCGCAGGACGTCGTGCTCTCCGAGGCGAATCGCCGGCTCTCGATCAAGAGCCTGCCGATGCCGGTGCTCGCCTCGCTCGCGTGGCCGAGCCGGCCGACCCTGCCGGCGGGGAACCTGTCCTGGACCTACATGATCGAGCACCCGGGCGGCGAGTTCGCGCTGTTCGTGGGTCACGTAGAGGAGGAAGGGCGGGCTTTCCCGTTCGAGGTGTGGGTGAACGGGGCCGAGCAGCCGCGCGGCCTCGGCGCGGTGGCGAAGACGCTCTCGATGGACATGCGCGCGAAGGACCGCGCGTGGCTCGCCCTGAAGCTCGACGTCCTCGCGAAGACGCCCGGGGACCAGTCGTTCGAGCTGCCGTTCCCGCCGCACGGCGAGCGCAAGCTCGTGCCGAGCGTCGCCGCCGGCGTGGCGCAGGTGATCCGCTGGCGCTGCGACCAGCTGCACGCGCTCGACGAGCGGGCGCCCGACCTGCTGTCGCCGGAAGGCCGGCCGCACCCGGTGCTCGACGCGATGTTCGCGGTCGAGGAGCCGAAGACCGGCACCGACGGCACGCTCTCCTGGTCGGTCGACATCCGCAACCCGGCCTCGGGCGAGGACTTCGTGCTCGGGGTGAAGGAGATCACGCTGCCCGGCAGCGTCCTGCGGCCCTATTCGATGTTCCTCGCCGGCCACTACCCGCGCGCGCTCGACGGGCTCGCGCGGATCCTGTCGCTCGACATGCGGGTGCTCGACCCGGCGTGGGTCGGCATGAAGCTGCGCAAGCTCCTCAACTACTCGGAGCCGCTCGGCGACTTCATGGCGTTCGTGCCCGGCGAGCGGCGCCAGCAGACCTGGCCGTCGACGGTGGCGTACCTCGCGCAGCTCATCATCCACCGCTACGCGATGCTCGGGGTGCTCGATGAGCGCGGGTATCCGACACGCGAGATGGGCGTGCTCGAGGCGCCGCGCGACGAGCGCGCGCCGAAGGTGATGCAGGGAGCGCTCTGCATCGAGTGCGGGAACTACACCGTGATCCGCAAGGACGGGTGTGACTTTTGCACCGCGTGCGGGGCGGTGGGGGCGTGCGGTTAGCGTAGGCCCGCGAGACAAAGTCCTCTTACCCCCGCCCCTTCGACCGTCCGCTTCCAGAGCCCCACGCTCTGGGGGAGGGTGGTGAGGGGGAATTCCCTCTTCTCGCCCTGGTTCCTTGCTGCTGCCCGGTCGGATGGCACGCGAATTGCGGGACATCGCTCAAGACCGACCGAGCCAGGGAGTGGCGCAGCCATGACCAGGATGCTTGCCCAGGAAGAGAAGGCGCCGCCCACCGCCTCCGCAGCGGCTGCCGGCCGCCCGGACCATTGTGCGGCGCCGCCGCGCGTTCATCTCGCCAACCTCGACAGCCACATCTCGGCGATGCCCGCGCAGATCGATGCCGGGCGGACCAGCCGGAGCGCGTGGGAGCCCGTCGCGTGGCTGCTCGAGAAGGCGCGGCCGCAGTCGCGCGACCCGCACCGCTATCTGCTGGTGCTGCGGTTCGCCCTGCTCAACGTGGTGGGCTTCGCGCTGCTCGCTGTCGCCTACGCGCAGGGCCTCGTGGACCGGGTGATCGTCGCCGACCCCACGTACCTGTGCGTGCTGATCTTCCTCGTCTTCCTCGGAGGTCTCGGCATCTGCGCGCGCAAGGTGTGGCAGACGAGCCGCGAGCTCAACAGCTTGCGCGAATGCGATGCCGCCGGCGAACCGGCCGCCATGCCCCACCTGGCGCCGCTGCTCGGGCGAACCGCGGAGAGCCGGGCAAACCTCGCCGGCGCTACGCGCCTGCGACTCTCGCACCGCATCGCGATCGTGCGCAACATCGGCAATACCCTGGTGCTGCTCGGGCTGATCGGCACCGTGCTCGGCTTCATCGTCGCGCTCTCCGGCGTCGATCCGGAGCGGGCCGCGGACATCAGCGCCATCACGCCGATGGTCGCCACCCTGATCAGCGGGATGTCGACTGCGCTGTACACGACGCTGGTCGGCGCGGTCCTGAACGTCTGGCTGATGGCCAACCATCAGCTGCTGGCGAGCGGCACGGTCAAGCTGATCGCCGCGCTGGTGGAGCGGGCGGAGGACCATGCGCGAGGCTGACCTCTTCGATGACGAGAGCGGAGCCACGGTGTTCCGCGACGTCATCATGCTGGCGCTGGCGGGCTTCGTGACCCTGGTGCTGCTGCTGCTTCCGCACCTGAATCCGCGCGCCAAGACCGACGATGCGACCCGCAGCCCCGGCAACGTGATCGTCGAGGCGCGCTGGCCCGACCAGCTGGACGCCGACGTGGATCTGTGGGTGCAGGCCCCGGAGGACGTGCCGGTCGGCTACTCCAACAAGGGCGGCGCCGTCTTCAACCTGTTGCGCGACGATCTGGGCCACAGCGGAGACCTGACCGGCCTCAACTACGAGTTCTCCTACAGCCGCGGCGTGCCCGCCGGCGAGTACACGGTCAACGTCCACCTCTACCGCAACCACCAGCCTGCCCCGATCCCGGTCTCGATCGTCGTCAGCGTGAAGGGCTCGGTCAACGAGTCGGCCAAGCAGATCCTCGCCGCCAAGGTCGATCTCGCGCGCGATGGCGAGGAGCTCACGGTCGTCAGGTTCAGGCTCGACGACAAGGCCCGGCTGGTGAGCGGCACCGTGCACGACCTTCCGAAGCCGTTGCGCGGGGCGCGAGTGGCGCACGCGGATCAAGGACCGGGGCCATGAGCCAGGTCTCTTACCTGTTCGCCGTATCGCTGGGGCTGGCTACGGCGCTCGCCGCGATCTGCATCTGGTCGCCGCGCGCGTTGTGGATCAAGGTCGGCGCGCTGTCGATCGCGGTGCTGTTCCTGCCGGCCACCTACGTCAGCGTGGTCGACCTGTTGAGCCGCCCGAAGCCCATCGCGCTGGAGTGGAAGCGCGCCGACCTCGCCGAGGCCAAGGTGATCGGCGCCGAGCTGCGCGAGGGCGAAGCGATCTACCTCTGGCTGCGAGCGCCCGGGATGGAGGAGCCGCGGTCCTACGTCCTGCCCTGGGACCAGAAGCTCGCCGAGCAGCTCCATGGCGCCCAGCGGGAGGCGAGTGCGCGGGGAACGGCGGTGCGCGCGAGGGGCCTGTTCGCGACCGGTCAGGATCGCCAGCAGCCCATGTTCTATGCGCTGCCGCAGCCGGCCCGGCCGCCCAAGGAAGCGGCGGCGGATAATCCGCTCGTCCTCGAATCCGGGGCCGACAGTCGCGACCGCTAGTGACGCGGCCGTGAGGCCGATCACTCTGCCCCTTCGATCTTCCGCTTCCAGAGCTCCCACGGTCGGCCGATCGCGGCCTGGTTCGTCAGGTCGGATTTCTCGGCTTCGTCGGGCTCGAGGTAGGCGATCGAGCCGCCCAGCGCGATCGCCTGCTGCTGCAGCGTCGCGTTGAGCATCGTGTACAGCGCGCGATAGACGACGTGCGGCACGCTCGGCGCGGCGGCCACGAACCCGTGACCCCGCATCAGGGCGATGTCGCTCTTTCCGAGCGACTCGGCGAGCGCGCGCCCCTGGCCGTTGTTCCGCACCAGCATGTCGGTGGCGCCGAAGCGGCTGCGGATGTCGAACACCGGCGCGCCGCGCACCAGGAACGAGCTCATGTGGTAGATCGGCCGCAACCCGACCGATGACGCCGCGAACGGGATCACCGGCGGCGCATGGCTGTGCACGATGGCCTTCACGTCGGGCCGCGCCCGGTAGACCTCGCCGTGGATGAAGCGCTCGAGATACGGCTGCCGCGCGTCCCCGCCGACGGCCTTCGAGTCGAGGTCGAACACCATGATGTCCTCGGCCGACACGAGCTCCGGCGCGAGCGAGCGGGAGATGAGGTAGCGGCCCGGATCCGTGGGATGGCGGGCGCTCACGTGGCCGAAGCCGTCGAGCACCCCGTGGTGAGCGAGGACTCGATTCGCGACCACCAGGTCCTGCACGAGCTGATCGAGCGTCATCGTCCGTCCGTCAGTTCGCCGTGACGCCGGTCGCCTTCACGATCCGCGCCCACTTGTCGACCTCCTTGCGGAGGTAAACCGAGAACTCCTGCGACGAGCCGCCATGCGGCTCGAACCCGAGCGCGTTCAGCCGGTCCCGGACGTCCGGCTGCCGCAGCGCCTCGTTGATCGCGCCATTGAGCTGCGCCACGATCGCCGGACTGGTCTTCGCCGGCGCGAAGAACGCCACCCACGAGCGCTCCTCGAAATCGGGGAATCCCGACTCCGCGACCGTCGGCACGTCCGGCAGCACCGCGACGCGCGTGAGGCTCGCCACCGCGAGCGCCTTGAGCTTGCCCTGCTTGACGTGCGGCAGCGGCGTCGGCATCGAGATGCTGAGCGCGTCGACCTGCTGCGAGAGCGCGGCCGTGACGGCGGGCGCTCCGCCCTGGTAGGGAATATGGGTCGCATCCATGCCGGCCAGGGTCTTGAAGAGATACTCGCCGGCGAGGTGGGAGGAGCTGCCGACGCCCGCCGTCGCGTAGGTCAGCCGCTTGCCCTTCATCGAGCTCAGGAATTCCCGGAGGTTCGCCGCCGACACCGACGGGTGCACGACGATCAGGCCCGGTGTCGAGGCGGTGATCGCGACCGGCACGAAGTCGGCCAGCGGATCGAAGCCGGCGTCCTTGTGCAGGCTGGCATTGATCGAGATCGCCGCAGTGGTGACGAGCAGCGTGTAGCCGTCGGGCGCCGCGGCCATGACCTGCTTCGCCGCCACGTTGCCGCCGGCGCCGCCGCGGTTCTCGACCACGAACGGCTGGCCGAACCGGTCGGCGAGCTTCTGCGACACCATCCGCCCGACCCCGTCGGCGATGCCGCCGGCGGCGAACGCGACAGTCACCCGGACCGGCTTCGCCGGGTACGTCTGCGCCTGCGCCGCAGGCGTGCCAACGAGCAACGCTGCGGCAACGGTTACGAGCCCTTTCGCGTTCATCTCTCCCCTCCTCTGGCGACCGCGTGCGCCTTCGCCTCGGTGGGATTATCCGCGTAACCGGTGCAAAGGATCACGGGCACCGTCGGCCGGATCTCGCGCAGCTCGCGCGCCGTCACCGCCTCGCGCGCTCCGGCAGGTTGACGAGCACGATCCCGCCGG
>DATEDA010000029.1:0-3523 GCA_035286595.1 Burkholderiales bacterium
GCGATCCTTCGCCACCGCGGTCATGTCGGTGCGGATGACGCCCGGGCGGACTTCATAGCACGCGACGTCGGCCTCCGCGAGCCGCAGCGCGAAGAGCTGGCTCATCATCGCGAGACCGGTCTTGGCGAAACAGTACTCGGCCCGGTTCAGGCTGACGAGCCGCGCATTGGCGGACGAGATCGTCACGATCGACCGCGGCGGATCGCCGGTCGAGCGGCGTTCGGCGAGCATCCGCCTCGCGACCGCCTGCGTGAGGAAGAAAGTGCCGCGCAGATTCACCGCCAGGATCTCGTCGAAGCTCTCGGGCGTGACGTCCAGCAAATCGCCGCGCACCTTGACCTGGATCCCGGCGTTGTTCACCAGGCAGTCGACGGTGCCGAACGCGCTGAAGGCCCCCTCGACGAGCTTCGCATGGGCCGGAAGCTCCGCGATCGAGCCCGGCACGAACGCCGCCCGGCGGCCCTTCGCGCCGATCGCCGCGAGTGTCTCGCGGGTAGCGGCGTCATCGAGGAGGTCGTTCACGACGACGTCGAAGCCGGCGTCGGCGAGGGCCTGCGCGATCCCGCGGCCGATGCCGCGGCGCGCCCCGGTCACAAACGCAATCGGCGCGCGTGCGGCCATCAACCGAACGCCTTCAGCAGCGCGGCCCGCAGCCGATCCGGCGTCGCCGGCGCGTGCCGTACCCGCACCCCGGTCGCGTGCGCGATGGCATTGAAGATCGCCGGAGCGGTCGCGATGAGCGCCGGCTCGCCCACGCCTTTCGCGCCATGGGGTCCGAGCGGCTCGGGGTCCTCGACCAGGATCACCTCGATCGGCGGCACGTCGCCGACCGTCGGGATCAGGTAGTCGTGCAGGTTCTCGGTGCGGCCCGCGTGATACTCCTCCATCAGCGCGAACCCGATCCCCTGCGCGATGCCGCCGTGGATCTGTCCCTCCACCTGCGTGGGGTTGATCGCGCGCCCGACGTCGTGGGCGGCGGTGATCCCGAGGAGCTTCACCGTGCCGAGCTCGAGATCCACTTCGAGCTCGGCGATCTGCGCCGCGAAGGCGTAGGTCGCATAGGGCACGCCCTGCCCGTCCCGGTCGAGCGGCACGGTCGGCGGATTGAAGGAGCCCTCGGCCGCGAGGACGTCGCCCGCCCGGTCCCGCGGCAGCTCGGTCAGTTCGACCCGCTTCTCGCCCTCGACGTCCTCCGCGATCAGCACTCCGCTCTCCAGTCGCACCCGCGCGTCGGGCCGAACCTCGGCCAGCGCGATCATCCGCTCCCGGAGCCGCTCGCCCGCGATCCGGGCCGCGTTGCCCGACACGAAGGCTTGGCGCGACGCGGACGTCTTGCCCGCGTCCGCCGTGAGATCCGTGTCCCCCATCACCGCGTCGATCGCGTCCATCGGGATCCCGAGCGCGTCCGCGAGCACCTGGGCAAGGATCGTGTTCGACCCCTGCCCGATGTCCACCGCGCCGTTGTAGAACATGATGCGCCCCTCCGGGCGCAGGCCTACCCGCATCGTCGACGGATTGGCGATCACGGTGTTGCCGATCCCGTACCACATGCACGCGATCCCGGCGCCGCGGCGGATCCCCTTCAGCGGGCCCGCCTTCCCGGCGCCGCGGTTGAAGGCTTCGGTAGAGGACAGCGCCTCCCGCCAACGCGGGCGCAGGGCGTCCAGGCACTGCGCCAGGCCGGCGCTCGCCTTCAGGATCTGGCCGGTCGCCGTGGAGTGGCCCGTCCGCAGCGCATTGCGATGGCGGAGCTCGAGCTTGTCGATCCCGACCCGCTCGGCGAGCTCGTCGAGCAGCGCCTCGTGGACGATCGTCGACTGCGGCACGCCGAAGCCCCGGAACGCGCCGGCGACGGGCGCGTTCGTGTAGACGGCGCGACTCAGCGCCCGGACGTTCGGCACGCGATAGGGCCCCGACGCGTGGATCGGCACGCGGTTCGCGACCGTGCTTCCCCACGACGCGTACGCCCCGGTGTTGAAGTCGCCGGAGAAATCGGCGGCGAGGAGATTCCCGTCGCGATCGCAGGCGAAGCGCGCGCGCATTCGCGCCGGGTGGCGCTTCGTGGTCGATGCCATCGACTCGGGCCGCGTGTAGACGCTGCGGACCGGCCGGTCGAGCTTCCACGCCGCGACGGCGAGGAGCGGCTGGATCGCGATGTCCAGTTTCCCGCCGAACCCCCCGCCGACGGCCGAGGGCACGATGTGCACCTGGGTGTCCTTGATCCCCAGGATGCGAGCGACCTCCTCTCGGTCCATGTACGGCGTCTGCGTGGCGGCGAAGACCCGGAGCCGCTCACCGACCCGCTCGGCGTAGCCCGCCTCCGGCTCGACGTAGGCGTGCTCGACGAAGCTCGTCGTGAACTCGCCTTCGGCGACGAACGCCGCGCCGCCGACCGCCGCGTCGACGTCGCCCTTCACGACCCGGCCGCGGATCAGGACGTTGTCCGGATTCGACGCGTGGATCGGATCGGCGCAGTCGGCGAGCGCGTCGGCGATCTCGGTCTGCGGCGTCTCGGGCAGCCATTGGATCGGCAGCTCGTCCTCGCGGATGCGCAGCACCGCGCGCCGCTCGCCGACCAGGCAGAGCACCGCCTCGCCGCGGAAGCGCACCCGGCCCGCCGCGAGCACCGGCTGATCCTTGACGTCGGGGAAGATGCCGAAGCCGTTGCGCGGCACGTCGCGGGCCGTGATCACGTCCACGAGGCCGGGGTGCCTCGCCCGGAGGGGCCCGAAGTCGCCGAGCGTGAAGCGCGCCTTCGCGTGCGGTGAGCGGACCGTCCGGAGCCACAGCGCACCGGCCGGCGCGCGATCGGCGCCGAAGATCTCGCCGCCCGTGACCTTCGCGACCCCGTCGGTCTTCGGGGCGCGGAAGCCGACCGCGCCCCCGACCGGCGCTTCCGGCAACGCGATCTCGCGCTCGGTCGCGGCAAGCACCGCTTCGACGATCTTGCGATAGCCGGTGCAGCGGCAGAGGACGCCGCCGAGCGCGTCGCGCACCTCCGGTTCGGTCGGCCGGGCATTGCGGGCGAGGAGATCGCTCGCGGCGATCAGCATGCCGGGCGTGCAGATCCCGCATTGCGCCGCCCCGTGGGCGAGAAACGCGCGCTGCAAGCGGTCGAGCCCGCCGTTCCACGCCAGGCCCTCGACGGTCGTGATCATCCGCCCTTCGGCCTGCGCCGCGGCCGTCAGGCAGGCGCACACCTGGCGCCCGTCGAGCAGCACGGTGCACGCGCCGCAGTCGCCGGCGTCGCAGCCGATCTTCGTCCCGCCGAGCCCCAGCTCGTCGCGCAGCACCTCGGCGAGGCGGGTCGCCGGATCGACGGTCACCCGGCAGGTCCCGCCGTTGACGCTGAAACCGATCTGCGCCAGCGGCGCGACGTCGGCACCGCTGGCGGGCTTATTCATTCGTGAGCTGCGCGAGTGCCCGGCGGACCAGCGTCACCGCTGCGTCGCTCCGGTACTCGGCGGTGCCGCGGACATCGGAGATCGGCGCGAGCGGCGCGAGATGCCGCGCCGAAACGAGC
>DATEDA010000030.1:0-2725 GCA_035286595.1 Burkholderiales bacterium
GCGCCGAGCATGACGTCCGGGTCGTCGCCGCGCAGGCGGAACTTGGTCCGCTGCTTCTCGTCGCACAGGCACGAGGTCATCACCTCGTCGAGCTGGACATAGGTGCAGCCGGCTTCGCTGAGCGCGCGGAGCTCGGCGCCGTAGGCCTCGGCGAGGTCGTCCCACAGCGCGGCGAGATCGGGGTAAGCCTCCTTGCTGACCGTCGCCCGGGTCGCGAACTGGTAGAGGGTCTGCGGCGCCGGCAGCGTGACCTTCGGCGTGGCTTTGGTGACCGACTTCAGGAACTTGAACGGCCCGACGTTCACGCTCTTGCGCCAGCGAACCTTGCCCGTGACGTCGATACGCGGCGACGGCACCGTGTGGCCGGTCTGGTCGCGGAACCGCTCCTCGCCGCGATAGGAGCCCTCGACCCCTTCCAGCGACAGCAGGAACTCGCTCCACCAGATCCGGCGGCGGAACTCGCCGTCGGTGATCGAGCGGAGGCCGATGCCCTCCTGCAGCTTTACGACCTCGCGGATCGCCTCGTCCTCGAGGCGGGCGAGCTCGGCGTTGCCGTGCGGGCCAAAGTTGTGGTCGAGATCGTGCGCGCCGAGCAGGCGCTCTCGCGCCTTCATCAGGGGCTCCGGCCGCCGCAGGCTGCCGACCTGGTCGGCGCGGAAGGGGGGTGTCGCTCTCGCTGCCATTGGTTGACTCCTCGTCTAGAGCCCGAGCACCCGCTCGGCGTTCTGGTGGAAGATCTTCTCCATCACCGCATCGCCGTAGCCGAGCTCCTGCCATTCCCGGAGGATGCGCGCGTAGGGCAGGCTCGGATAGTCGCTGCCGAACATGATCTTGTCCTGCAGCCGCGCGCGCATGTCGACCTTGAGGCTCGCCGGGAAGTGCTTGGGCGCCCAGCCGGACATCTCCCAGTAGACGTTGCCCTTGTGCAGCGCCACCGCGGTCGCCTCGTCGACCCACGGCCAGCCGGGGTGCGCCATGAGGATCTTCAGGTTCGGGAAGTCGGCCGCCAGCTCGTCGATCGACGACGGATGCGCGTGGCGAATCTTCGCACCCATCCCACCCGGCAGGCCGGCGCCCATGCCGGTCGTGCCGACGTCGATCATCACCGCCGCGCCGAGCTCGTCGATCGCCTCGAAGAGCGCGTAGAAGCGCCGCTCGTTCACCGCGAAGTGCTGCATGATCGGGTGGAAGTGGAAGCCGACGAAGCCGAGCTCCCGCACCGCTTTCTTGGCCTGCTGGATCGCGATCTCGCCCTTGAACGGGTCGAGGGTGCCCCAGCACTGGATGATCCGCTGCGGATGGCGGTGCCACATGCCGTGCACGTACTCGTTCGTGCAGGGCGGCGTCCGGACGGTCGTCTCGAGGTCGAGCGCGACGAGGCACGCCTCGACTGCGGCGCCGGCGAAGTCCGCGATGACCTCGTCCTCGGTCTTGGCCACCCAGGCGCGGTTCCAGTACTTCGCGAGTGCCGCGACGTACGGGCCCTGGCTGTCGATCCAGGCTTGAGTGCCCGGGTAGCAGTGGAGATCGATGATCCGCATGTCAGGCGGCCTGCTCCTGGGCGAGCTTCCTCGTCACCATCTCCACCAGTGCCTTCTTCGACACCTTGCCGAACGTCGAGACCGGGAGCTCGCCCAGCACCTCGAGCCGCTCGGGAAGCTTGAACCGGGCGATCTCCTTGGTGCCCAGGAAATCGACCAGCGCCTTCAGCGTGAGCGGCTGGCCGCCGCGCAGGATCACGCACGCGCACATCTTCTCGCCCAGGGCCGGATCGGGCATCGCGACGCACGCGACGTTCTGCACCGCCGGGTGCGAGAGGATCAGGTTCTCGATCTCCTCGGCGCTGATCTTCTCGCCGCCGCGGTTGATGAGGTCCTTCTTGCGCCCTTCGACGACGTAGTTGCCCGACGGATGCCGCCGCATCAGGTCGCCCGAGCGGTAGAAGCCGTCGGGCGTGAACTGCCGCGCGTTGTACTCGGGGACGCCGTAGTAGCCGCGCAGCGTGTAGGGGCCGCGGCACGTGAGCTCGCCCACCTCGCCGGCCGGCACCTCGCGGCCTTCGTCGTCGACCAGCCGCACCTCGTCGTCGGGGGAGATCGGCCGGCCGCAGGTCTCGAGCCGCACGTCCTCGGGATCGTCCAGGCGCACGAAGAACAGCATCCCTTCCGACATGCCGAAGTTCTCCTGCACCGTCGCGCTCGGGATGAGCGCGCGCGTCCGCAGGCGCACCTCGGGCTGCATCCGCTGGCCGCCGCTCTGGATCACCCGGACGGAGGACAGGTCGAACTTGCCGATCTCGGGGCTGTTGATCAGCCGGATGAGCAGCGCCGGCACGACCTTGATGTGCGTAACGCGATGCCGCGCGGCCAGAACGAACATCTCCTCGGGACGGGTGCTCGCGCACAGCACCACTTTCCCGCCGCTGAAGAAGTAGCCCTGGATCCCGGGGCAGGCGAGCGGCAGGTTGTGCGCGATCGGCAGCGCGAGCAGCAGGACGGAACTCGCGGTCACGCCGCAGACCGGCGCCGCGATCTTCGAGTTGTAGGCGTAATCGTTGTGCGTGCGCGGGATGAGCTTCGGCACGCCGGTCGTCCCGCCCGAGAGCTGGAAGATGCAGGGATCGGTTGGGTCGATCGCGATCCGGTCGAGCTCGGCACGCGGGAGGCGCGGCTCGTGCTCGATCAGCTCGGCGAGGGACTGCTCGCCGGGGCCGGCCGCGCCGAGG
>DATEDA010000031.1:0-6744 GCA_035286595.1 Burkholderiales bacterium
TGAGCGAGGGGCGTGCGGAGGCGATCCGTCGCTACGGCGCCGAGGTCGTGCGGGTGCCGGGCAACTACGACGACGCCGTGCGCCATGCCGCGGCCGAAGCGACGCGGCACGGCTGGTTCGTCGTCTCCGATACCTCGTACGCCGGCTATCGCGATGTGCCGGTCGATGTCATGCACGGGTACGGCGTGGTGGCCGCGGAGACTCTCCGGCAGTTCCCTGCGGGCGAGGTCCCGACGCATGTCTTCGTGCAAGTCGGCGTCGGTGCACTCGCCGCTGCGATCTGCGCGAAGCTCTGGCTCGCCTGGGGGCCGCAGCGCTCACGGTTCGTCGCGGTCGAGCCGGAGCGCGCCGACTGCCTCCTGCAAAGCATCGCGGCGGGACGGCCGGTGGCCGTCCACGGCGGCCTCGAGACCGTCATGGCGGGCCTCGCGTGCGGAGAGGTGTCCGAGGCGGCATGGGAGATCCTGCGCGAGGGCACGGATGCCGCACTCGCGATCGGCGACGACTGGGCGCTGGAAGCGGTGCGTGCGCTCGCCAACCCGCGCGACGGCGATCCGGCGATCGTCACCGGCGAGACCGGCGCGGCGGGATTCGCCGCGCTGCTCGCGCTGCAGGATCGCCCGGATCAGCGCGCGCAGCTCGGCCTCGACGCGGGCGCGCGCGTGCTGCTGCTCGGGAGCGAGGGCGACACCGACCCGGAGATCTACCGGCGGATCGTGGGTCGGTCGGCCGAGGAGGTGCTCGCCGGCAGGAGGGATTCGCCATGACCCGCATCGTCACCGTCGGCGCGGCGCAGCTCGGTCCGATCGCCCGCGCCGAGCACCGCACCCAGGTCGTCGGACGCCTGCTCGGGCTCATGCGCCAGGCGAGGGCGCACGGCTGCGACCTCGTCGTCTACCCGGAGCTCGCGCTCACGACGTTCTTCCCGCGCTGGCACTTGGAGCGCCAGGAAGACATCGACATCTTCTTCGAGCGCGAGATGCCCTCCAAGGACACGCAGCCGCTCTTCGACGCTGCGCGCGAGCTGGGCATCGGCTTCTACCTCGGCTACGCCGAGCTCGCCGCGGAGGGCGGCCGCACGCGGCGCTTCAACACCTCGATCCTCGTCGACCGGAGCGGGCGCATCGTCGGCAAGTACCGCAAGGTGCACCTGCCGGGGCATGCCGAGCACGAGCCCTGGCGGCGCTTCCAGCACCTCGAGAAGCGCTACTTCGAGACCGGCAACCTCGGCTTCCCGGTGTTCCGCGCGTTCGACAGCATCGTCGGGATGTGCATCTGCAACGACCGGCGCTGGCCGGAGACCTACCGGGTGATGGGGCTGCAGGCCGTGGAGCTGGTGCTGCTCGGCTACAACACGCCCGTGCACCACCCACCGGCGCCCGAGCACGACGCGCTCGGGAACTTCCACAACGCGCTCGTGATGCAGGCGGGCGCCTATCAGAATGGCACGTGGGTGGTCGGCGTCGCGAAGTGCGGCTGCGAGGAAGGCGTCGACCAGATCGGCGGCTCGGTCATCGTCGCGCCCTCGGGCGAGATCGTCGCCGCGTGCACGACGCTCGGCGACGAGCTGGCGATCGCGCGCTGCGACCTCGACCTGACGAAGTCGTACAAGAACACGGTGTTCAACTTCGCGCGGCACCGCGAGCCGCAGGCCTACGGGCTGATCGTCGAGCGCAAGGGCGCGGTGCCGCCACCGGAGTGACCGCGATGCAGCGCTGCGACACGATCATCCGCAACGGCGCCGTCATCGACGGCAGTGGCGCGCTGCGCACGCCGGGCGACGTCGCGATCGCCGGCGACCGCATCGCCGCGGTCGGCCGCCTCGACGGCTGGCGCGCGGAGGTCGAGCTTGACGCCACCGGGCACGTGGTCGCGCCGGGCTTCATCGACGTGCACACGCACGACGACCGGCTGCTGCTCGCGCTTCCGGAGATGACACCGAAGGTGAGCCAGGGCGTGACCACGGTGATCGCCGGCAACTGCGGCATCAGCCTCGCCCCGCTCGTCGCCGAGCGCGCGCCGCCGCCGCTCGATCTGATCGGCGGCGAGGGCGGATTCCGGTACGCGCGGTTCGCGGACTATCTCGAGGAGCTCGCCGCGCGCCCGGCCGCCGTCAACGCGGCGGCCATGGTCGGTCACACGACGCTGCGCGTCGGCACCATGGACCGCCTCGATCGTCCCGCGACGCCGTCCGAGATCGGGCGTATGCGCGACCTCGTCGCCGCGAGCCTCGACGCCGGCGCGATCGGGTTCTCGACGGGGTTGGCCTACGCGCCGGCGAACCGGGCGCCGACCGAGGAGGTGATCGCGCTCTGCGCGCCGCTCGCCGAGCGCGGCGCGCTCTACGTGACGCACATGCGGGACGAAGCCGATCATGTCCTCGATTCGCTCGACGAGACGTTCCGCATCGGGCGGGAGGCGACGGCGCCAGTGGTGATCTCGCACCACAAGACGGCGGGCGCGCCGAACCACGGTCGCACCCGCGAGACGCTTTCCGCGATTACGGCGGCGATGCGCGCGCAGGCCGTGGGGCTCGACGCGTATCCGTACGTCGCGTCGTCGACCATCCTGCGCTGGGACATGGCGGCGCGGGCCGCGAAGACGCTCGTGACGTGGTCAAAAACGCACCCGGAGCTCGCCGGGCAGCCGCTCGACCAGATCGCGGCCGCGATGGGTTGCGGCGCGGAGGAGGCGGCGCGCCGTCTCCAGCCGGGCGGCGCGGTGTACTTCATGATGAGCGAGGAGGACGTGCGCCGCGTCCTCGCGTTCCCGCACACCATGATCGGGTCCGACGGCCTGCCGCACGACGTCCACCCGCACCCGCGCCTGTGGGGGGCGTTCCCGCGCGTGCTTGGACACTACTGCCGGGAGGTAGGGCTCTTCGGGCTCGAGCAGGCGGTCCACAAGATGACCGGGCTCTCGGCGCGCACCTTCGGCCTCGCCGGCCGCGGCTCGCTCGCCCCCGGCGCGTTCGCCGACGTCACGGTGTTCGACCCCGACCGAGTCATCGACACCGCGACGTTCGAGCGGCCGGCCACGCCCGCCACCGGCATTGCGTTCGTGCTGGTGAACGGCACGATTGTGTGGCGCGATGGCCGGGGAACCGCCGCGCGACCCGGCCGCGTGCTGCGCCGGACGCCGCCGGCGCGCTGACCGGGTCCCGGCTGGGCGATAATCGCGTCCCCCCCCCGAGCCGTTGAGGGAGACCACGATGAACCACGTCGCAACGGGAGTCCCGCGCGCTAGCGCGGACCTGAAGATCGATGCGGACCGGCTGTGGCAGTCGCTGATGGACCTCGCGCAGATCGGCGCGACCCCGCTCGGCGGGGTGCGACGGATCACACTCACCGACCTCGACCGGCAGGGCCGGGACTGCGTGGTGAGCTGGTTCAAGGCCGCGGGACTGGAGGTGCGCGTGGACCCCATCGGCAACATCTTCGGCCGGCGCGCCGGGCGCGACGCGCGGCGACCGCCGATCGTCGCCGGCAGCCACATCGACACGCAGCCCTCGGGCGGCAAGTTCGACGGCAACTACGGCGTGCTCGCCGGCCTCGAGGTCGTGCGCACGCTGAACGACCGCAGCGTGCGGACCGACGCCCCCATCGAGGTCGCGGTGTGGACCAACGAGGAAGGCACGCGCTATACGCCGGTGATGATGGGCTCGGGCGTGTTCGCGGGCGTGTTCCCCCTCGACTACGTCCTCGCGCGCACCGATGTCGACGGGAAGCTCGTCGGGGACGAGCTGAAGCGCATCGGCTATGCGGGGAGCGCGCCCACGGGTACGCCGGTCGGCGCGTACTTCGAGGCGCACATCGAGCAGGGCCCGATCCTCGAGGACACGCGGAACACGATCGGCATCGTCATGGGCGCGCTCGGCCAGCGCTGGTACGACGTGACGGTGGCCGGCATGAACGCGCACGCCGGGCCCACGCCGATGGAGCTGCGCAAGGACGCCCTGCTCGCCGCCGCAAAGCTGGTGATCGAGGTGAACCGCATCGCGCGCGGCGAGGCGCCGCACGGGCGCGGCACGGTCGGCTTCATGCAGGTCGGACCGAACTCCCGCAACGTGGTGCCTGGCGAGGTGAAGTTCTCGGTCGATTTCCGCCACCCCACCGACGACGGGCTGCGGACGATGGAGCGGCAGCTCCGCGATGCGTGCGCGCGCGTCGGCGGCGAATGCAAGGTGGCGGTGAAGGCCGAGGAGGTCGTGTACTTCCCGCCGTGCCACTTCGACGCCGAATGCGTCGCCGCGGTGCGCGCGGGCGCGCAGGCGGGCGGCTACCCCAGCCTCGAGATCGTGAGCGGGGCGGGGCACGACGCGGTATACGTCGCGCGCGTCGCGCCCACGGCGATGATCTTCGTGCCGTGCAAGGACGGCATCAGCCACAACGAGATCGAGGACGCGAAGCCCGACGATCTCGCCGCCGGCTGCAACGTGCTCCTGCACGCGATGCTCGCGCGCGCAGGCGTCGCCGGGTGAGGACCTTCACTTCACCAGCACCACCGGCGGCTCCGCGAGCTGCAGCACCTTCTGCGCCACCGAGCCCAGCAATCCGCCGGTGAAGGACCCGAGGCCGCGGCGACCCATCAGGATGTGGTCGCACGCCTTCTCCTTGGCGTACTCGCTGATCATCTGCCAGGGCGGACCGACCAGCAGGTGATAGGTGTACGGCACACCGCGTTCGTCGAGCCGGGCGCGGGCCCGTTCCAGCGCCTTCAGACCGCGCTCATGGTGGTAGTCGCGCAAGGCCTCTTTCGCCACGAACGCGGCCACGTCGCCCGTGAGCGGACGTTGGACGTTCAGGAGATGGATGTCGATCGCGTGCAGCGGCCGCAGCTCGTCGCCGAGCGCGATCGCGTAATCGACCGCGCGCAGGGCGTTGTCGGAGGCGTCGGCCGCGAGCAGGATCCGGTTGAACATGGTCGCCTCCGTTACTCGGGTCGCGCGGCGGACGCCTTGGCCGCCGCAGGCTGCGGGTCGTCCGCAGCCAGATCGTCCAGGACGATCGGCGCCTTTTCGCGCCGCTCCGCCAGCAGCTTGCCGACGACGACGACCGCCGCCGCGCCCGCCGCCGGCCCGGCATAGTGCAGCCACCCCGCGTTGGCGTCGATCCAGCCCCTCACCACCGGGTCCGAGATCATCATCTCGCCCGCAACCCAACCGAGCAGCGCGGCCCCGATCGTGATGATGATCGGGAAGCGCTCCATCAGCCCGAGCAGCAGCGTGCTGCCGAAGATCACGAGCGGAATCGAGATGCCGAGGCCCAGGATCAGCAGGAGCAGGCTGCCCTTCGCCGCCGCCGCCACCGCGATCACGTTGTCGAGGCTCATCACCAGGTCGGCGATCAGGATCGTCTTGACGGCGGCGGCCATGCCGGTGCCCGTCTTGCCGCCGCCCTCGCCCCCGGACTCGGGGAGCAGCAGCTTGACCGCGATCCAGAACAGCAGCACCGCGCCGACCAGCTTGAGCCAGGGCAGCTTAAGCAGCTCCACGGCGACGACCGTGAGGACGATCCGCATCACGACCGCGGCGCCGCTCCCCCACAGCACCGCTTGCTTCTGCTGCCTGGGCGGCAGCGAGCGCGCGGCGAGCGCGATCACCACTGCGTTGTCGCCGGAGAGCACGATGTTGATGCCGATGATCTGCGCGAGGGCGATCCAGAACTCGGTGCTGTCAAAGGTCATTGCCGGCTCCCGTCACTCGAGCGCGAGATACACCAGTGTGAGAATTGTCGCGCCGGCGCCGGCGGCACGGGCGTAGACGCGCAGCGACGAACCGGGCTCGATCGGCACGACCTCCACCGGCACCGGCGACTCCTGCAGCACGCCGGCGGTGATCGAGCCGAACAGCACCTCGGGGAGCGTCTGGCGCGCGCGGGTCACCAGGGCGATGCGGTGGATGCTGGTGTCGCGGGCGAACTCCACGATGCACTGCACCGGATCGCCGACGACGCCGTGCGTCCGGCACGGGATGCTCACGCGCGCGAACGCGTCCGCCGCCGGTCCGAGCACCTCCCGGTTGTGGTCGTCGTGATAGCGCTTCGCCGCGCCGGCCGGGAGCTTCGACGCGACGTAGCTCGACAGCGGCAGCTCGACATGCAGGAGATGGAGCTGGATCGGCGAGCGGCTCTCGCGCTGACACATCGCGACGTAGCGCACCGCGTGATCGAGCTTGCCGGCGTCGTCGATCGGCAGCAGCAGTCTCAGCATGGCATCCTCCTCGCGCGGCAGCTCAGGAAGCCGCCCCCGCAAGCCGCCGCGCACCAGGGCGCTCCGCGTACAGCCAGCCGCTGCGGATCGCCACCTTCTCCAGCTCGACCATGACCAGCACGATCGCCGGCAGGAGCAGCGCGACCGCGAGCTCCTGCGCGGAGAGCGGCGTCGTCTTGAAGATCGGATTCAGCGCCGGGACATAGATCACCGCGAGCTGCAGCAGGAACGTCAGGAACACGGCGCCGGCGAGGTGCCAGTTCGAGAGGATCCCGATCGTATGCAGCCCCTCGCGGTCGGAGCGGACGGCGAGCACCACGAACATCTGGCACATCGTGAGCGAGGTGAACGCCATCGTCTGCCAGTTCGACGACCCGATGCTCATCGCCCACCACTGCACGGCGAGCGTGATGCCGCCGATCATGATGCCGGTCCACAGCACCTGGTAGCCCATGCCGCGCGCGAACACGCTCTCGTCCGGCGGGCGCGGCGGGCGCCGCATGATCGCGCGCTCCTCCGGCTCCATGGCGAGCG
>DATEDA010000032.1:0-47627 GCA_035286595.1 Burkholderiales bacterium
CGAGCGCGCCCCCTCGCCGCGCGCCCGGACGTCCGCGTCGATTCCAGCGCCCCATCCCCGGAGCACCCGATGCCTGACCCGAAGAAACCCAGATTCCGCTCCGCCGAGTGGTTCGGTCGCACCGACCGCGACGGCTTCATCTACCGCAGCTGGGTGAAGAACCGCGGCGTGCCGCACGACCAGTTCGACGGGCGACCGGTGATCGGGATCTGCAACACCTTCTCCGAGCTGACGCCCTGCAACTCGCACTTCCGGACGCTCGCCGAGCACGTGAAGCAGGGCGTGCTCGACGCCGGCGGCTTCCCGCTCGAGTTTCCGGTGATGTCGCTCGGCGAGACGATGCTGCGCCCGACGGCGATGATGTTCCGCAACCTCGCCAGCATGGACGTCGAGGAGTCGATCCGCGCCAACCCGATCGACGGCGTGGTGCTGCTCTTCGGCTGCGACAAGACGACGCCGGCGCTCCTCATGGGCGCCGCGAGCTGCGACGTCCCGGCGATCGGCGTCTCCGGCGGGCCGATGCTCTCGGGAAAGTGGCGCGGCCAGGACATCGGCTCCGGCACCGGCGTCTGGCAGATGTCCGAGGAGGTGCGCGCCGGCCGGATGCCGCTCGAGGACTTCTTCGAGGCCGAATCGTGCATGCACCGCTCGCACGGGCACTGCATGACGATGGGCACCGCGTCGACCATGGCGTCGATGGTCGAGGCGCTCGGAATGGGGCTGCCGGGCAACGCGGCGATCCCGGCGGTCGACGCGCGTCGGAACATCATCGCCCGGATGGCGGGCCGGCGCATCGTCGAGCAGGTGCGCGAAAACCTCACCATGTCGAAGATCCTCACCCGCGAGGCGTTCGAGAACGCGATCATGGCGCTCGCGGCGATCGGCGGGTCGACCAACGCGGTGATCCATCTGCTCGCGATCGCCGGCCGGATCGGGGTGAAGCTCGAGCTGGAGGACTTCGACAAGGTCGGCAGCCGCCTGCCCTGCCTCGTCAACCTGCAGCCCTCGGGGAAGTACCTGATGGAGGACTTCTACTACGCCGGCGGACTGCCCGCGGTGCTCCACGAGCTCGGCGCCGCCGGCGTCCTGCACAAGAGCGCGCTCACGGCAAATGGGAAGACCATCTGGGAGAACAACAAGGAGGCGCCTTGCCACAACCGCGAGGTGATCTTCCCGTACGACCGGCCGTTCAAGCCCGCCGCGGGGATCGCAGTCCTGAAGGGCAACCTCGCGCCGGAGGGCGCCGTGATCAAGCCGTCCGCGGCCACGCCGGGGCTGCTCAAGCATCGCGGCCGCGCGGTCGTGTTCGAGGACATCGACGACTTTCACAAGCGGATCGACGACGAGCGGCTCGACATCGACGAGACCTGCGTCATGGTGCTGAAGAACTGCGGGCCGAAGGGCTATCCCGGCATGGCGGAATCGGGGAACATGCCGTTGCCGCCGAAAGTGCTGCGCAAGGGCGTCACCGACATGGTGCGGATCTCGGATGCACGGATGAGCGGCACGGCTTATGGGACGGTCGTGCTCCATGCCGCGCCGGAGGCGGCGGCGGGTGGCCCGCTCGCGCTGGTGCGAAACGGCGACGTGATCGAGCTCGACACCGAGCGGCGGCGCCTGCATCTGGAGGTCTCCGACGCCGAGCTCGCGCGCCGGAAGAGCGAATGGCAGGGACCGCCGAAGCACCTGGCACGCGGTTACTACCGGCTCTACGTCGACCACGTGATGCAGGCGAACCGCGGCGCCGACCTCGACTTCCTGGTCGGCAAGAGCGGGGCGGCAGTGCCCCGGGACAACCACTAGGCCCAGAGTGCAGGAGGCAGAGTTGGCTGAATACACGCTTTACTGCTTCGCCCAATCGGGCAACGCCTACAAGGCGGCGCTCATGCTCAACCTCTGCCGCGCCGACTGGACGCCGCGGTTCGTCGACTTCTTCAACGGCGAGACGCGCACGCCCGAATACCGGGAGAAGGTGAACGAGATGGGCGAAGTGCCGGTGCTCGAGCACCGTGACCGGCGCCTCACCCAGTCCGGCGTGATCCTCGACTACCTCGCGTCGACGTTCGGCAAGTTCGGCGGGGCAACAGAAGACGAGCGCCGCGAGATCCTCCGCTGGATCCTCTGGGACAATCACAAGCTGACGAGCTACATCGCGACGCTCCGCTTTCTCGTCCAGTTCGCCAAGACCGGCGAGACCCCGGTCACCGAGTTCCTCCGCGGGCGCGTGAAGAGCGCGCTCGGCATCCTCGACAAGCATCTCGCCGCGCACCCGTTCGCGGTCGGGGGCAAGCTCACGATCGCCGACCTCTCGATGTGCGGGTACCTCTACTGGCCGGAGGAGTTCGGCGTGTCCTGGGCGGATTTCCCGAGCATCGCGCCCTGGCTCGGGCGCATCCGCGCTCAACCCGGCTGGGTGCATCCCTACGAACTGATGCCGGGGCATCCGCTGCCGGCGAAGCCGTGATCGGGCGCGCACTCTGCGTCGCGACGATCCTCGTCGCCGGTTGCGGCGCACCGACCCCGCCGGAGGCGCCCAAGCCGGCTCCGCCAGCGCCGCAGGTGGCGCCGCCTGGCCCGCCGCTTTCGCTCGACCACTACAAGCGGGACCTCGCCGGCGCAATCCTGAGAGCCAACTCGGCGACCACCTTCGAGGGAACCCCACCGCACCTGCTGCGCGCGGTGGTGGTCCTCGGGTTCACGATCGACGGCAATGGCGCGGTTCGGGGCATCCGGACGCTGCGCACGCCCGATGACGAGCTCGCCGGGGTCGCGATGCGGAGCGTGCGCGCGGCGGCGCCGCTCCCGGCGCCTCCGCCCGAGCTCCTGCACCGCGGTCGGATCGAAATCGTGGAAACCTGGCTCTTCCGCGACGACGGGCGGTTCCAGGTGCGCTCGCTCGCGGCGCCGCAGGCGCGCCTTGCCGAGGAGCCGTTGGTGCGGACCCGTTAGAATCGCTCGCGCGCGCAAACCGAGGCTCGCCATGCTCCAAGCCGCCGACATCGTCATTCGCCTCAACCCCGCCGATGACGTAGTCATCGCCCGCGTCGAGATCCCGGCGGGGACCATGCTGCTGCGGGAGAACGTCCGCGTCGCGGTCAAGGTGGCCCCCGGCCACAAGATCGCGGTGCGCGACGTGAACTCGGGCGCGCCGGTGCGCCGCTACAACCAGATCATCGGGTTCGCGACGCGCGACATCAGAGCGGGCGACCACGTGCACGTCCACAACCTCGCCATGGGGGACTTTGAGCGCGACTACGCTTTCTGCGCCGACGCAAAGCCGACCCGGGCCATCACCCCGCAGGCGACCTTCGACGGCATCGTCCGACCCGACGGCCGCGTGGCGACGCGCAACTACATCGGGATCATCACCAGCGTCAACTGCTCCGCCACGGTTGCGCGGCTGATCGCGCGCAAGTTCGAGAACCGCCTCGACGACTATCCCAACGTCGACGGCGTCGTGGCGCTCACCCACAAGACCGGATGCGGCATGGCCTCCGACGGCGAGGCGATCGACCTCCTGCGCCGGACCACGGCCGGCTATATCCGCCACGCGAACTTCCACTCGGTGCTGCTGGTCGGCCTCGGCTGCGAGGCGAACCAGATCAACGAGCTGCTCGCGGCCGAAGGCCTGACGCGCAGCGGCCGCCTCCACGCCTACTCGATCCAGGACAAGGGCGGGACCCCGAAAGCGGTCGAGGAAGGCGTTGCGCGCATCAAAGCGCTGCTCCCCGAGGCGGACCGGGTGAAGCGCGAGACCGTGCCCGCGAGCCACCTCGTGCTCGGGCTCCAATGCGGCGGCTCCGACGGCTACTCCGGGATCAGCGCCAATCCGGCGCTCGGCGCAGCCGTCGACCTGCTCGTGCGCCATGGTGGCACCGCCATCCTGTCCGAGACCCCGGAGATCTACGGCGCCGAGCACCTGCTGACGCGGCGCGCCGTCGCCCGCGAGGTCGGCGAGAAGCTGATCCGCCGGATCCGGTGGTGGGAGGACTACACGCGGCGCAACGGCAACGAGATGAACAACAACCCGTCACCCGGCAACAAGGCCGGCGGCCTGACGACGATCCTCGAGAAGTCGCTGGGCGCGGTCGCGAAGGGCGGCACGACGAACCTGGTCGACGTCTATGAGTACGCCAAGCCGGTGACCGCCAGAGGCTTCGTGTTCATGGACACGCCGGGCTACGACCCGGTGTCGGCCACCGGTCAGGTCGCCGGCGGCGCGAACATGGTGTGCTTCACCACCGGCCGCGGCTCGGCCTATGGCTGCAAGCCCGCGCCGTCGCTCAAGCTCGCCACCAACACCCCGCTCTTCGAGCGCCAGGAAGACGACATGGACATCAACTGCGGCACGATCGTCGACGGGAAGGAGTCGATCGGCGCGGTCGGCGCGCGCTTCTTCGAGCTCGTCCTCAGGACCGCTTCGGGCCAGAAGTCGAAGAGCGAGCTGTGGGGCTACGGCGAGGACGAGTTCGCGCCGTGGACGCTCGGCGCGACGATGTAATTCCGACGATGTAGT
This sequence comes from Burkholderiales bacterium, assembly GCA_035286595.1. Taxonomy (GTDB): domain Bacteria; phylum Pseudomonadota; class Gammaproteobacteria; order Burkholderiales; family SG8-39; genus DATEDA01. The sequence continues at coordinate 4,517 of DATEDA010000032.1, forward strand.
TCCCGTGGCGCGCGCAACGCGCGCCGCCCCGACGCCTGCCGGGGCACTCCCCAGACCGAGTGTCGGCGAGCCGACGCTCGTGTCGGGACATCATCCCGAGTGAGCAATCCTGCCGACGGACGGTCGTGAACTAGGTCACGAATGGCCATGACGTCGGCATACCGCTATGGCATAGTGGGGTCGTCACAACAAGAACAACACAGGCAGCACCGGGCCTGCGGTTTCCGCGTCTCCCGCTCGCGCCCTCCGGTTGAAGACGCTCGATTTTCGAGGGACTCGTCCGCTCGCCCCGCGCCGGTTCTGCCGCGCCCGGTGCGCGCCGGCGGCTCGCTCCAGAGGTTTCGCGTATGGAAACGCCCGTGCGCCGCTCCGGCATCGCCGCCGACGCCGGCGCTCGTTCGGCGCCGGAGAGCAAGGCGCTCCTCAGCCAGTGCCGCGAGCTGGCGCGTTCCAAGCTGAGCGGGATCCTCGCCGACGCTCTCGACAAGGTCGAGAACGATCTGTTCAGCCTTGCCGAAGCCTCGACGTCGCGCGCCGAGCAGCAGATCCTCTTCGAGGCGATGTCGCAGGTCAAGAAGCACCGCACCGAGATCAAGGCCTCCTTCGACCGCTACTTCATCGAGATCTTCGAGCGGCGCGTGTCGTCGCGGCGCACGGCGGCGTTCGCGAAGAACGAGATGCGGGTCGAGGAGCTCACGCTCGTCGACGACGCGGCGATGGAGGAGGATCTCGTGGTCAGCGATCTCGCGCGCCGGACCACGAACCGCATCGACCCGGATCAGCTCCTCGGCATCCGCGCGCGCTTCGGGCATCTGCTCGCCAGCGACGCGATCGAGGACGACACGTCGAACCCGCTGTCCCCGGAGGCGGTGTTCGAGGCGCTCAAGCTCGCCTGCGCCAAGCTGCCGGGCGACTTCGCGGTCAAGCGGTCGATGCTGAACGCGTTCCAGCCCTACGTCGCCGCCGGCATCACCCACATGTACGCGGACGTCAACCAGAACCTGATCGCGCACCACGTCCTGCCGCGCATCAAGCACCACGTCAAGCGCGCCGCCGACACCGGCGTGGGCGCCTCGCAGCCGCTGGCGCTGAATCAGGCGCTCGCCGCGAGCCAGGCGATGAATCTCGCGCAGCTCTGGGGCGGCGCCCAGAACGCCGCGGCCGCGGCGATGAGCGCCAGCCAGGCGCTCAGCCTCGGCCAGCTCCTCGGCGGGCCGGCCGGATCGGCGGAGCTCTCGCAGCTCGTCGCCAACGTGCTGAACGGCCCGCCGGCCGCGCGGTCGCAGGTCACGCGAATGCTCGCCGACCCGCAACGCTACGCGATGGAGAACGCGCTCGCGCTCCCGGCCAGCCCGGCACTGCTCACCTCGCTCTCGGCGCTCCAGTCGACCACCCTGCCGAGCGAAGGCGGCGCGTTCGATTTCATGGCCGCGCTCGGCGACCAGGTGCGGTCGCAGAGCCACCCCCTCGACCAGCTCACGATCGAGCTGGTCAACATGGTGTTCGACTACATCCTCGACGATCGGCAGGTCCCGGAGACCGTCAAGCGCGAGATCTCGCGCCTGCAGATCGTCGCGGTGAAGGCCGCGATCCTCGACCGCACCTTCTTCGCGCGCCGCAACCACCCGATGCGGCAGCTGCTCGACCGCGTCGCCGAGGTGGCCTCCGACCCGGAGGTCGCGACCGACGAGGCCTCGCGATTCGTGATCGGGCTGCGGGGAGCGGTCGACTACCTGGTCCACAAGTTCACCGACGATCTCGCCATCTTCACCGCCGCGCTCGAGACGCTCGAGAAGATCGTCGAGGAGGAGCGCCAGTCGCGGCAGACCGAGCTCGCGCCCACGACTGCCGAGCTCGTCCGCAAGGAAGAAGCGGAGATCGCCCACCACACGGCAGTCGCGGAGATCAAACGCCGGGTCACCCGCAAGACGCCGCCGTTCGTCCGCGACTTCCTGTACCAGTGGTGGACCAAGACGCTGGTCGACGCGTACATGAAGGAGCGGGAGGGCGACGACTCCTGGACCCACCGGCTGGGCGTCGTCGACGCGCTGGTGTGGAGCGTGTCGCCGCTCAGGACCGCCGAGATCCAGCAGCTCGCCGCGATGCTGCCGACGCTGATGCGGAGCCTCCTGCGCGGCATGAACACGATCGACATGCCGTCGGATACCCGCCACGGCTTCTTCAACCAGCTCATGCAGGCCCACACCGCGGCGATCAGCGCGGCGAAGGCGCAGGCGGCGAAGGTCCAGCAGCCGGTCGCCGCCGAGGCCGCCACCGGGGCCGACGCCGGCCCCGCGACCGAGCCGGACGTGGCGGACGAGGCGCCCGCGACGACGCCCCCGGTCGACGACTACTTCGTCCATACGGCGATGGCCCTCGAGCGCGGCGCCGTGGTGGAGTTCATCGACGGTCAGGCCGAGATCCGCTCGAAGCTGATCTGGGTGAGCCCGAAGCAAACCATCCTGCTGTTCACGTCCAGCGCGGCCGGCGCGCGCAAGCTCGCGCCGCCGGCGTTCGCCGAGCTGCTGCGCGACGGCAGGGCGCGCGTGGTGGAGGTCTCGGAAGCGCTCATGGATCGCGTGGTGCACGCGATGATGGGACCCGAGTCGCTGCCGGCTGCCGCCTGACGAACGAAGGATTCGACCCACCCCAGGTTCTCTCCCGCGACCCCGAAAACCGGCGGGCTGCCATCCTCGCCGCCAAGCACGGCAGCCCGTTTCCCGGGGTCGCGCTTTTCTTCCGGCGGCTCCCTTCTCGAAGGGGGCCACGTAGTGCCAGCGAGGCGGGGAATCTCCCCCCCGCCCAAGTAGAATGCGCCCGGACCATCAGAGAGGGAGTCGGGGCGTGTTCGTCTGGGCGAAGGTCAACGAGCGCGTCTTCGGCGGCTACCCGCTGCCGCAGGCGACGATCCGCGTGTCGAAGGATCCCGAGCTCGGGACGATCGACATCACCGTCAACGACCCGGCCTTCGAGGCCGACCCGAAGCGGCACGGCGGGGGGGTCACGCTGCGTCGCGAGGACGCGATGTGGCTCGCGAACGCCCTGCTGCTCGCGCTCGGCAAGCAGAAGGACTTCACCTACACGCGGACCTCGAAGGCGAAGTAGGCAGCCGGGGCTCAGCGAGCGCCCGGGAGGCGCTCGAGGAACGCGGCGAGCGTCGCGTTCACCCCTTGCGGCGCTTCGAGCATCGCGAAGTGCCCCACGCCGGGCACGATCTCGATCTCGCTCCCCGGCGCATGCTGGCGGACGAGCTCGAGCCACGTTGACGTCCCGCCGGCCGCGAGCGGTACTCGCCCGCGCTCGGGCGACATGGCGGTGCTCTGGATCACGAGCAGCGGAACGCGAACGCTCTCGAGCGCGCCGGTCATTCGCCGCGCATCCCAGCCGACCATGCTGAGCCAGAGCGCCGTGCCGATCGCCTCGGGAAGCGCCAGGGCACGCTCGATCATCCGGTCGGCCTCGGGGCTCGGGGTGAAGAACATCTGCGTGAAGAGCCGACGGGCGAAGTCGTGGTAGCCCGCGGCGAGCGTCGCCCGCGCCGCCTCCACCGCGCTCGCTCCGGCGGCGCCGACCGAGCTGCCGTCGATCAGCGCCAGGCCGGCAACCCGCTGCGGCGCGTCCGCGTACGCCTGCAGCACGACGCGGCACCCCATGCTGTGGCCGACGAGGACGACCCCGGTCAGGTCGAGCGCAGCGAGGAGCGCGACAACGTCGGCGCCGAGGTTCTCGATGTTGCACGAGGCGGGATCCCCCGGCGAGGCGCCATGCCCCCTCAGGTCGCAGGCGACGACGGCGTGCCGACCGGCGAAGGCACCGACCTGATGGCGCCAGTCCTCGTGCGCGCAGGCGAAGCCGTGGACGAACACGAGCGCGGGTGCGCCCGATCCGGCGCGCTGGTAGTTGAGCGCGGCGCCGTCCAGGACGAGCTGGGGCATGAATCAGCGGTTTGAGCGAGACGTCTCGGACGACATTATCCGCGACGCGCACGGGCCGGTAACGGCCGCGCCGCCCGGTCAGCAGTGCGGGGCCTCCGTCGGCTCGCCCGCGTCCCGATCGCAGGACTGCGAGCCGGTCACCGCCGCGAGCCAGTGCGGCGCATCCACCACTTGAGCGCCTGCTGGCGCAGCCACCGCCGCCGCGAGGAACAGGCAGGCTGCGGCGAGGCTGCGCACGAGCATCTTCTCGATCCCGGTTACGGGTTGTAGCGGTCGACCAGGTCGTAGTTCCGGATCACTTGCAGGCCGGTCTGCGGCGCCACAAACTCGCGCACCGCAAAGGGCTCCTCGGTGTAGGTGTTGTTCTCCGCGGCGAACGCGACTTGCGCCGCACCGAGGCCCAGCAGAACGACAGCGATCAGCTTCTTCATGACTCTCTCCTTTGGGTTGAATAGCAAGCAAAGCAGTTCGGGTGTGCTCGAAGCCGCCGGCTCGTCGCCGCGACCCCGATGCCCGCTCATACGCAAGGCCCCCGTTGGTCGGATGGTCCGGCCGGTCCTTACAGGCGGGAAAATGTCACGCGCGCGGCACGCGCGCGCGGAAGCTACTCGCCGATCTGGAGCAGCATCCCGCGCTTGCGCGCGCCGTTGAAGGACGCGAGGAAGACCGCCACGCCGACGAGGAGATACAGCGCGTTGAGCGCGACGGTGGTCCAGAAGTAGTCCCAGCGGAACGTGCCTTCGAGCAGCACGGCGCGCATCCCTTCGAACACGTGGCTCGTCGGCAGCCACCACGCCACCGCCTGGAGCCAGGGGGGCAGCACGGCGATCGGATAGTAGATGCCGCTGAGCGGCGCCGCGACGAAGATCGCGCCCCAGGCGAAGTTCTCCGCGGCGAGCCCGTAGCGCATCACCAGCGCCGACACCATCAGCCCGACCGACCACGCGGTAACGAGGAGGTTGGCGAAGAACGACACGAGCGGCACCCCGAGGTCGAAGATCGAGGTCTGATACAGCACGATGGCGAGCGCGATCGCCGTGCCGACCCCGATCACGGTGCGGATCAGCGACACCCCGATCATCGCGGCCACGAGCTCGAGCGGCCGGAGCGGGCTGACGAACAGATGCCCCAGGTTGCGCGAGTACAGCTCCTCGAAGAACGACAGCGCGACGCCGAGCTGGCCGCGGAACAGGATCTCCCAGAGGAGCAGCGCCGACACGAGGACCCCGGGCACCTGCGCGATCAGCGACGAGTTGGTCGCCAGGAACTTCGCGATGAACGCCCACAGCACCATCTGCATCGTGGGCCAGTAGGCCATCTCGACCACCCGCACCCAGGACTTCTTGAAGAGGTACAGGTGGCGCAGGATCATCGCGTAGATCCGGCGCACGCTGAGGGCCGCAGGCGAGCTCACGCCGGCGCCGCCTCCACCCGCTCGCCGTTCCGCTGCCGCGCCACGTCGAGGAACACCTCCTCCATGTTGCGCCGGCCGTACCGCGCGAGGAGGTCGGCCGGCGAACCGGTGTCCACGATCCTGCCGGCGCGCATCATCAGCACCGCGTCGCAGATGCGCTCGACCTCGGGCATGTTGTGCGAGGCGAGCAGCAGGGTCGCGCCGGTTTGCCGCTGGTAGTCGACGAGCTGCGTGCGGACGCGATCCGCGATGTCCGGGTCGAGCGACGCAGTGGGCTCGTCGAGAAGCAGGAGGTCGGGCTCATTCAAGAGCGCCTTCGCGATCGAGACGCGCGTGCGCTGTCCGGCGGAGAGGGTGCCGTAGGCACGCTTCACGAACTCGCCGAGCTCGAGCGCCTCGACGAGCGCGGCGATCCGCCGGCGCGGCCTGGCCACGCCGTAGAGCCTGGCGAACACCATCAGGTTCTCCGCGACGGTGAGCTTGCGCGGCAGGTCGACGTACGGCGAGGTGAAGTTCATGCGCGGGAGCACGCGGTAGCGATGCCGCGCGATGTCCTCGCCGAGCACCACGATCCGGCCCGCGGTCGGCAAGAGCACGCCGAGCAGCGTCGAGATCGTGGTCGTCTTGCCGGCGCCGTTGCCGCCGAGGAGCGCGGTGGTGCTGCCGCGCGCCACGGTGAACGAGATGTCGCGCACGGCTTCGACTTTGCCGAAGCGCTTCGTGAGACCGCTCACCTCGACGACGTTCATCGCGCGCCGACGGCCGCTGCTCCGGCACGCTCTATGACGGCCACCGCTGGAGTCCGGACCAAGGCGCGCAACGGATCGCTCGGACCCCGCTCGCGCGGGGCTGGCTAGGGGCTGCCTAGCCGTGCTTCCACTTGATCGAGCAGCCGAGCGCGGCGGTCTGCCCGACGGGACCCTGTCCGGTCGCGGCGATCTGCACCATCGCCTCGAACAGCTCGCGCCGCGCGCCGGGGATCGGCGCGGTCTTCGACCCGTCCAGGCGGCCGTGGTACTGCAGCTCGAGATCGGCGTTGAAGCCGAAGAACTCGGGTGTGCACACCGCCCCGTAGGCCCTCGCCACGCTTTGCGTCTCGTCGAGCACGTAGGGGAACGGGAACCCGAACTCGAGTGCGACGCGCTTCATGTTCGGGAACGAATCCTCCGCGTACTCGGTCGGGTCGTTCGACATGATCGCGATCGAGCCGATCCCGTGCGCCCGCAGCTCGTTCGCGTCGCGCACGATCCGCTCGCGGATCGCCTTGACGTACGGGCAGTGGTTGCAGATGAACATGAGGAGCAGGCCCTTCGGCCCGCGCGCGGCCGCCAGCGTGTGGCGCTCGCCGTCGATGCCGGGCAGATCGAAGTCGGCGGCCTTCCAGCCGAAGTCGCACACCTGAGTTTGCGCCGCCATGCGGGAATCGCGCCCTGAAGAGGAGGCTAAAATCTTAGCATGCAGCCGAGCCCCGCCCGCGCGCCGCGCTTCTACTGCGACGCATCCCTCCCGCCGGGCGCGACGGTGGACCTGCCCGAACGCGCGGTGCGGCACGTGGCCGCCCTGCGCCTCCGGGAAGGCGATGCGCTGGTTCTCTTCAACGGCGACGGCCACGAGTCCGCCGCGACGCTGACCGGGCTCGGCAAGCGCGGCGCCGCGTGCCTGGTGCGCAGCCGCCGCGCGGTCGACCGCGAATCGCCGCTCGAGGTGCACCTGGCGCAGGGGGTGTGCGCCGGCGACCGGATGGATCTCGTGCTCCAGAAGGCCACCGAGCTCGGGGTCGCGTCGATCCAGCCGCTCGTCACTGTGCGCTCGATCGTACGGCTGTCGAGCGAGCGGCAGGGCCGGCGGGAGACGCACTGGCAGAACGTCGTGATCGCGGCGTGCGAGCAATGCGGCCGCAACCGGATCCCGGCGGTCGCACCGAGCGTTGCGTTCGGGGAGTTCCTGGCCCGGCTCCCGCGCGACGGCACGCGCGTCCTCCTCGTGCCCGAGGGCGAAGCGACGATCCGCACCCTCGCCCCGCACCCGCCAGTCGCGGTGCTGATCGGCCCGGAAGGCGGGCTTGCGCCGGAGGAGCGCGCACTCGCGCTCGCCGCAGGGTTCAGCGCGGTGCGCTTCGGGCCACGGATCCTGCGAACCGAGACCGCGCCGCTCGCCGCGCTCGCGGCGCTGCAGGCGCTCTACGGCGACTGCTGACCGGACGAGGGCCAGGGTTTCGGGATCGCCGCGGAGAGTGCGCCGGGCCCGCGCTAGAATGCGCGCCGGCCAAACATGAACAAGCCAATGCCCGCGCGGCCCGACTCGAGCTTCGTGACCTGGTTCCGCTCGGTCGCGCCGTACTTCCACGCGTTCCGCGGGCGCACGTTCGTCATCGCGTTCGGCGGCGAGCTGGTCGCGGAGGGGCGCTTCGTGTCGCTCGCGCACGATCTCAACCTCCTGCACAGCGCCGGGATCCGGCTCGTGCTCGTCCATGGCTCGCGCCCGCAGATCGAGGCACAGCTGAAGACGCGGAAGAGCCGGTCGCGGTACCACCGGGGGTTGAGGGTGACCGACCCGGTCGCGCTCGAATGCGTGAAGGAGGCCGTGGGCCTGCTGCGCGTCGAGATCGACGCGCTGCTCTCGCTCGGTCTCCCGAACACGCCGATGGCCGGAGGGGCGATCAACACCGTGTCGGGCAACTTCATCACCGCCCGGCCCATGGGCGTGCACGACGGCATCGACTACCAGCACACCGGCGCGGTGCGGAAGGTCGACGCCCAGGCCATCGCCGGCTGCCTCGACGCCGGCAACATCGTGATCGTCTCGCCGATCGGCTACTCGCCCACCGGCGAGGTCTTCAACCTCGCCATGGAAGCGGTCGCGGTGGCCACTGCCACCGCGCTCGGCGCCGCAAAGCTGATCTTCCTGTCCGACGCCCCGGTGGTGGATGCCGACGGCGCGGTGCGCCCCGAACTCACCGCGAACGAAGCCGAGCGGCTGCTCGCGGAAGGCGCGGCGCGGCTCAGCAAGGAGACCCGGACCTATCTCGGGCGCGCGCTCGAGGCCGTCCGTGGCGGGGTGGAGCGCGCGCACGTCGTCCGGCGCAACGCCGACGGTGCGCTGCTCCTCGAGCTCTTCACCCACGAAGGCTCGGGCAGCATGATCACCGCCGACAAGCTCGAGCGGCTGCGCCGCGCGACGATCGAGGACGTCGGCGGGATCCTGCGGCTCATCGAGCCGCTCGAGGCGGACGGCACGCTCGTGCGCCGCGGCCGGGAGCTGCTCGAGCAGGAGATCGGACGGTTCACGGTGCTCGAGCACGACCGGCTGATCCTCGGCTGCGCCGCGCTCTATCCGTTCCCGAAGGCGCGCGCCGGGGAGCTCGCGTGCCTCGCGGTGCGGCCCGATCAACGCGGCGCGGGCCACGGCGAGAAGCTCATGGGCGCGGTCGAGCGCCAGGCGCGCGCGGCCGGGATGAAGAAGCTGTTCGTGCTCACGACCCGCGCCGCGCACTGGTTCGTCGAGCGCGGCTTCGGCGAGGCGCCGGTCGGCGCGTTGCCGGGAGAGAAGCGGGCGCTCTACAACTGGCAACGGCGCTCCAAGGTGCTCGTGAAGCCGCTCCGCTAGCCCCCTTGTCAAAGGGGGGGCGAGACGGAGTCGAGCGGGGGATTGCCGGGGCTAGAATCCCCCGGCCAGGAGAACCGACATGGCAAGGATGGTGAAGTGCGTGAAGCTCGGCCGCGAGGCCGAGGGGCTCGATTTCCCGCCGCTCCCGGGCGCGCTCGGGAAGCGGATCTACGAGCACGTGTCGAAGGAAGGGTGGCAGCTGTGGCAGGCGCAGCAGACGCGCCTCATCAACGAGAATCGCCTGAGCCTCGCCGATCCGCGCGCCCGGAAGTACCTGCTGGACCAGACCGAGAAGTTCTTCTTCGGCGGCGGCGCGGACGAGGCGTCCGGGTTCGTGCCCGTCAAGAAGTAGCGGGCTCCGCCGCCTCACCCCGCCAGATCCCGCCGCCCGCAGCGGCGCGCGTCGCGCACGTCCGTGCGCCGGCGCTATTCGTTCACCGCCCGGACGATCTCCTCGGATCGCAGGTGCCGCACGTCGCGGCCTTCGACCATGTAGACGACGTATTCCGCCATGTTCTTGGAGTGGTCGCCGATCCGCTCCAGCGCCTTGGCGACGAACAGGATCTCGAGGCAGCGGCTGATCGTGCGGGGATCCTCCATCATGAAGGTGATCAGCTGGCGCAGGATCGAGCGGAACTCGCTGTCCACCACGTCGTCCTGCTCCACCACCTCCTGGGCGGCCTGCACGTCGAGGCGCGCGAAGGCGTCGAGCGCCTTGCGCAGCATCGCGACGGCGAGGCTGGAGACGTGCCGCACGCCGATCCGCGGCATGTGCATGCGATCGGCCTCGTGGATCAGCTTCGCCATGCGCGCGATCTTCTCCGCCTCGTCGCCGATCCGCTCGAGGTCGGTAATCGTCTTGATCACCGCGATGATGAGGCGGAGATCGCTCGCCGCCGGCTGGCGCCGCGCGATGATGTGGCTGCAGGCCTCGTCGAGCTCGACCTCCATCGCGTTGACGCGGTGGTCGTTCTGCTTGACGCGCTCGATCTCCTCCATGTTCCCGGTGGAGAGCGCATCGATCGCGCGCCGGATCTGCTCCTCGACGAGCCCGCCCATCTGGAGGACGCGCGTGCGCACCGCCTCCAGCTCGGCGTCGAACTGCTTCGAGATGTGTTCGGACATCACGGCTTCGATCCCGGACCCGGCAGACTAGGGTACCACCGTGACAGCGATATTACAGCCCCTAATCAAGGGGGTGAGCGCGGGGTTTCGTCGAGCTCAACTCGCTTGAGCTCGACGCCGCGCGAACCGGCGCGCCTTGCAAGGCGCGCCGTGGGAAGAAAGCCGTTCAGGCGCGCGTCAGCGTCCGCACCCCAGCCGGCGTTCCGAGCAGCAGGACATCGGCGCCCCGCCGGGCGAAGAGCCCGTTCGTCACCGCGCCGACGATGTGATCGAGCTCGGCTTCGAGCGCGGCCGGGTCGGAGATCGCGAGGCCGGCGACGTCGAGGATGAGGTTGCCGTTGTCGGTGACGACGCCCTCCCGCACGCGGGGCCGCCCGCCCAGCCGGGCGAGCTCGCGCGCGACGTACGCACGCGCCATCGGGATCACTTCGACGGGGAGCGGGAACTTGCCGAGCGCGCCGACCAGCTTCGACTCGTCGGCAACGCACACGAATCGCCGGGCGACTGCGGCCACGATCTTCTCGCGCGTGAGCGCGCCGCCCCCACCCTTGATCATCGCCAGGCGCTCGGTTATCTCGTCCGCGCCGTCGACGTAGACCGGCAGCTCCTCGACGTCGTTCAGCTCGAAGAGCGGGATGCCCAGGGCGCGGAGCCGCCCGGCGGTCTTCTCGGAGCTCGCCACGGCGCCCCGGATCCGCGGTCGGACCTTCGCCAGCTCGGCGATGAAGAAATCGGCGGTGGAACCAGTGCCCACGCCGACGACGGTGTCGTCGACCACGTACCTCACGGCCTCTCGGGCGGCCGCTGCTTTCAGCTCGTCCTGCGTCATCGGGTGCTCCAGGGCTCGCGCGGCATTCTACGCGCGGGACGCGCGGGAATACGCCCTTGTCATTGCGCGCCGGAGCAGGCGTAGAATGTTGTCATAAAGGGGAAATGGTCTTTCCGATGCGCGACGCGAAGCTTCTGCTCCTCGGCGCCCTGTGCGCAACGATCGGTGTGCCCGCGGCGGCCCAGCAAGGGCTCTCCCGGGCGCCGGTCCTCGAGGCCAGCGGCTGGCAGCCGTCCGGCCCCGCCATCGGTCTGCGCCCGCAGGCCCCGCGCGGGGAAAGCGGTTGGACCGGCGGTGTCCTTCTCGATTCGGCCCGCAGCCCGGGGTTCGGCCCGGCGCGCTCCGCGGCGAACGATCCGGGTTTCCGCCTGCGACCGGACCTCGGGCGCGCGCTGCCCCAGCCGCCACAGTTCGGCCCGCCGATCGACGCAGCGGGCGCCGTCCAGGCCGGCGCCTACGTCGGCTACCGGTTCGAGAACCGGCTGCTGCTCTCGTCGGCCGTGCGTCAGGGGCTCGGCGCGCCGGGGCTCGGGGGCACGAAGGTCGATTTCGGGGCGAGCTACGGCTTCAACGTGACGCCGCGGCACCTGATCACGCTCTCCAGCAGTCTCACGCTCGGGCAGGCGAGCGGGATCGCCGCTTACTACGGCGCGCTCGGCCCGGACGGCCTCTCGCGGGCCGATTACCGCGTCGGCGAGCCCGGCGCGGGCTTCAGGCTCTCCTGGCTGTACAGCTTCGGCCGGAACCTGTACCTGAACACCACCGTCGGCTACGACCGCAGCGTCGGCGATGCGGACGGACTGCAAGGTCCGGATCGGAACACGACCTCCTTCGGCACGGTCTTCGGCTACCGCTGGTAGCCGACCTTCCCCCGGTTTCGTTCAGCGCCGCTGCCCGGCCTGCTGCGCGCGCTTGACGTAGTCCTGATACGCCGGGATCGCGACCGCCGCCAGGATCCCGGCAACGAATACGAACGGCAGGACGAGCGCGCCGATCACCGCGAGCGTCGAGTTGGGCTCTGTCGGCGGTCCATAGCGGTTCGGCGCCTTCGTCCCCGGGATGATCCAGAGCAGCAACACGGCGAACGGAACGAGAATGAACACGATGCTCAGCCATCCCGAGACGTCGAAGTCGTGGCACCGCTGGATCGTGAGCAGGATGTAGGCGAGGATCACGGCCGCGTAGGCGCCGATGACGAGCGGAACAGTGACTCCAACGCCCAGGGCGCGGTCCAAGACAGCCCCGACGAGGGCTGCAAGTCCGACGATCAGCAGCGGGAGCCCTACGGTATACGCGATGTACCGGACCCGGCCGATCCGGCCGGCGGCCCCGAAGATCCGGACCGACTGATACTCGGCCTCGTCGCTGTCGGCGACCGCCGCCCGCGGACCTTGATACGGATTTGCCACTGCCATGTGCCCCCCCCCGCAACGCGAAAAGGAAAGTCTATGCGGGGAGGTTTGCCTGCGACGAGGGCGAATCCCACGCCCGGTCGCGCGGAATCAGGACGTCGCCGTGACGTCCTAACGCTTCTTCGGGATGTACAGGTCAGTGATCGAGCCGAGCGCCGCCTCGGCAGCGAAGAACGTCGTCTCGGAGAGCGTCGGGTGGGGATGGATGGTGAGCCCGATGTCCTCCATGTCGGCGCCCATCTCCAATGCGAGCACGGTCTCGGCGACGAGCTCGCCGGCGTTGATGCCGACCATCCCCGCGCCGAGGATCCGCTTCGTCGCGGGGTCGTAGAGGAGCTTGGTCAGGCCGTCGTCGCGGCCCATCCCGAGCGCCCGGGCGCTCGCCGCCCACGGGAAGCTCGCCTTCTCGTACGCGACGCCGCGCTGCTTCGCGTCGGCCTCGGTGAGCCCCATCCACGCCACCTCGGGGTCGGTGTAGGCGACCGACGGGACCGTCATCGCGTTGAACGCGACCTTGTGGCCGGCGATGACCTCGGCCGCGACCTTCGCCTCGTGCGTCGCCTTGTGCGCGAGCATCGGCTCGCCGCAGACGTCGCCGATCGCGAAGATGTGCGGCACGTTCGTGCGCTGCTGGTCGTCGACCGGGACGTAGCCGCGCTCGTTCACGACGACTCCCGCCTGGTCGGCCGCGATCTCGCGGCCGTTCGGCCGGCGTCCGACCGCGAGCAGCACCCGGTCATACAGCTGCGGCGCCGGCGCCTTCTCCCCTTCGAAGGTCGCGAGCAGTCCGTCCTTCTTCGCCGCGAGCTTCGCCACCTTGGTCTCGAGGTGGATCGCCTCGTAGCGCTTCCTGATCCGCGTCTCGAGCGGCTTGACGAGGTCGCGGTCGGCGCCGGGAATCAGCCCGTCGAGCAGCTCGACGACCGTGACCTTGGTGCCGAGCGCGTCGTAGACGCACGCCATCTCGAGGCCGATGATGCCGCCGCCGATGACGAGCATCCGCTTCGGGATGGCCGGCAGCTCGAGCGCGCCGGTCGAGTCGACGAGGCGCGGATCGTCATAGGGCAAGCCCGGGATCCGCGCGACCGCAGACCCGGCGGCGATGATGCAATAGGCGAACGCGATGCGCTTCGGTCCGTCGGCGGTCTGCACGAGCAGCGTCTGCGGCGACTCGAACTTCCCCACGCCCTGGACGACCGTGACCTTCCGCTGCTTGGCGAGGCCCGCGAGGCCCTTCGTCAGCCGGCCCACGACCCCGGCTTTCCACGAGCGAAGCTTGTCCACGTCGAACCTCGGCTTGCCGAAGTCGATGCCGAAGTGGCTCATCTCCTCCGCCTCGGTGACGACTTTGGCGGCGTGGAGGAGCGCCTTCGACGGGATGCACCCGACGTTCAGGCAGACCCCGCCCAGCGTCGGGTAGCGCTCGACGAGCACCGTCTGCTTCCCGAGGTCCGCGGCGCGGAACGCGGCGGTGTAGCCACCCGGGCCGGAGCCGAGCACGACGACTTCGCAGGTGATGTCGGCCGGCCCACCGGGAACAGCACCCCGGTCGGAGGGCGTGGGCAAAGCCCGGGGGATTGCCGGGGCGGGCGCGGGCGTCCGCGCCTGCGCGGGAGCCGTCCCGGCCGCGGCGTCGCCGCGCTTTGCGTCAGCCTTCGACGCCGGCTCGGCCGCGTCGAGCAGCAGGATCGGCGAGCCCTCCGAGACCTTGTCGCCGAGCTTCACGATCAGCCGGTTCACGACGCCGGCGGCGGGCGACGGGATCTCCATCGTCGCCTTGTCCGACTCGAGCGTGACGAGCGAGCTCTCCTTCTCGACCCGATCGCCGGGCTTGACGAGAATCTCGATGACATCGACGGTCTTGAAGTCGCCGATGTCGGGAACCTTCACCTCGACGGTCGCGCTCATTGAGGGCTCCCTAGAGCATCACCCGCCGGAAGTCGGCGAGCAGCTGGGCGAGATGGGCGTTGAAGCGCGCCGCGGCGGCGCCGTCGATCACCCGGTGGTCGTACGAGAGCGACAGCGGGAGGACGAGCCGCGGGACGAACGCTTTCCCGTCCCAGACCGGCTTCGTCGCGGAGCGCGACACGCCGAGGATCGCCACCTCCGGCGCGTTGATGATCGGCGAGAACGACGTCCCGCCGATGCCGCCGAGGCTCGAGATCGAGAACGTGCCGCCCTGCATGTCGGCGGGCTTGAGCTTGCCCTCCCGGGCCTGCTTTGCGAGCTCGCCGGTCTCGCGCGCGATGTCGAGCACGCCCTTCTTGTCGGCCTCCTTGATGACCGGGACGACGAGCCCGTTCGGCGTGTCGGCGGCGAAGCCGATGTGGTAGTAGCGCTTGAGGACGAGGTTGTCCCCGTCGAGCGAGGCTGCGAACTCGGGATGCTTCTTGAGCGCGGCGACGCACGCCTTGACCAGGAACGCGAGCATCGTGACCCGGATCCCGGCTTTCTCGTTCTCCTTGTTGAGCTGGACGCGGAAGGCCTCGAGCTCGGTGATGTCCGCCTCGTCGTTGTTGGTGACGTGGGGGATCATCACCCAGTTGCGGGCGAGGTTCGCGCCCGCGAGCTTCTTGATGCGCGACAGCGGCTGGACCTCGACCGGGCCGAACTTCGCGAAGTCGACCTTCGGCCACGGCAGCAGGTTGAGGCCGACCCCGCCGGCGACCGGCTGGCTCGCGGGCGCCGGACCATGGGCGATCGCGCCTTTCACGAACGCCTGCACGTCGGCCGTCAGAATCCGGTTCTTCGGCCCACTGCCTTTCACGACGGCGAGGTCGACCCCGAGCTCGCGGGCGAACTTCCGCACCGACGGGCTCGCGTGCGGCTTGACACCCCCGGGCTCCGCCGCTTCGACCGGGACGGGTGGGATGCGGGTGGGGGCCGGCACGGCCGCTGGCGCCGTTGCCGAGGGCGGGGGCGCCGAGGGCCGAACGGGCTCAGGCGCGGAGGGCGGGGCAGTTGCGGGCGCGGGTGCGGCGGGAGCTGCGGGACCCGAGGCCGGGGTCGGCGGTTGCGCGGCGGCCTTCGCGGCTGCCGCCTCGGACGCCTCGAGCATCAGGATCGGAGTTCCCTCCGACACCTTGTCGCCGAGCTTGATGCGCAGCTCCCTGACGACCCCGGCGGACGGCGACGGGATCTCGATCGTCGCCTTGTCGGACTCGAGCGTGATCAGCGACTGCTCGGACTGGACCGCGTCGCCCGGCTTGACGAGGATCTCGATGACGTCGACGTCCTTGAAGTCCCCGATGTCGGGGACCGACACTTCCTTCATCGCACCCATGGCTCGTGCCTCTTCTGGTGATGGGTGATTGAAGCGGGCGGACGCGGGGCACCTACACCGTGGCCGGATTGGGCTTGCCCGGATCGATGCCGTACTTCCTGATCGCCTCCGCCACGAGCGCCGGCTTGACCGCGCCATCCTCGGCGAGTGATTTCAGCGCGGCGATCGTCACCCAGTACCGGTTCACCTCGAAGAAGTACCGGAGCTTCTCGCGCGTGTCGGAGCGACCGAAGCCGTCGGTCCCGAGCACGCGATAGCGCATCCCGCTCGGGATGAACGGGCGGATCTGGTCGGCGAAGGCCTTCATGTAGTCGGTCGAGGCGATCACGGGACCGCCGCGGCCCGCGAGCCGGGTCTCGATGTAGGACTTGCGCGGCGGCGCTGCCGGATGGAGCATGTTCCAGCGATCGGCGTCGAGCCCTTCGCGCCGCAGCTCCGTGAAGCTCGGGCAGCTCCAGAGATCGGCGCCCACGCCCCAGTCCTTCTCGAGCAGCTCGGCGGCGGCGATCACCTCGCGGAGGATCGTGCCGCTGCCCATGAGCTGCACCTTGAGCTTGGGCTTCCCACCCGCCTCCTTCAGCAGATACATCCCCTTCAGGATGCTTTCCTCGGGGCGCTTGTCGGCAACGTCGGCGAGACCCGGATGGGTGTAGTTCTCGTTCATCACGGTGATGTAATAGAAGACGTCCTCCTGGTTCGTCACCATCCGGCGCAGCCCGTCGTGGATGATGACCGCCAGCTCGAACGCGAACGTGGGGTCGTAGGACACGCAGTTCGGGATCACCGCCGACAGGACGTGGCTGTGGCCATCCTCGTGCTGCAGCCCCTCTCCGTTCAGGGTCGTGCGGCCCGCGGTCGCGCCGAGGAGGAACCCCCGCGCCCGCTGGTCGCCGGCCGCCCACGCGAGGTCGCCGACCCGCTGCAAGCCGAACATCGAGTAGTAGATGTAGAAGGGCACCGACACCAGGTTGGAGTGGCTGTACGAGGTCGCGGCGGCGATCCAGGACGAGAATGCGCCGGCCTCGGTGATGCCCTCCTCCAGGATCTGGCCGGCCGTGTCCTCGCGGTAGTACATCACCTGGTCCTTGTCCTGCGGCGTGTACTTCTGGCCCTCGGAGGAGTAGATCCCGAGCTGCCGGAACATGCCCTCCATGCCGAAGGTGCGCGCTTCGTCGGCGACGATCGGGACGACGTGCTTGCCTAGGTTCTTGTCGCGCAGCAGCGCGGTGAGGATCCGCACGAACGCCATCGTCGTCGAGACCTCGCGGTCCTGCACCTTCAGCACGGCCTCGAACGCGTCGAGGCCGGGCACCTGCGGCACGACGTCCGCCCGCCGGCGCCGCGCCGGCAGGTAGCCGCCGAGCGCCTGGCGCCGCTCGTGCAGGTACTTCATCTCCGGCGAGTCCGGGGGCGGCAAGTAGAACGGCAGCTCCTCCAGCCGGTCGTCCGGGATCGGGATCTTGAACCGGTCGCGGATCTGCTTGATCGACTCGAGATCCATCTTCTTCTGCTGGTGCGCGGTCATGCGCCCCTCGGCGATGCGGCCGAGGCCGTACCCCTTGATGGTCTTCGCGAGGATGACGGTCGGCTCGCCCTCGTGCTTCGTTGCTGCGGCGTAGGCGGCGTAGATCTTGTGCGGATCGTGGCCGCCGCGGTTCAGCCGCCAGATGTCGTCGTCGGTCATGCGCGACACCATCTCGAGCAGCTTCGGATGCTTGCCGAAGAAGTACTTGCGCACGAACGCGCCGTCGTTCGCCTTGTAGTTCTGGTACTCGCCGTCGACGGCCTCGAGCATGACCTGCTTGAGGATGCCGTCGGTGTCGCGCGCGAGCAGCGGGTCCCAGTACGACCCCCAGACGAGCTTGATCACGTTCCATCCGGCGCCGCGGAAGTCGCCCTCGAGCTCCTGGATGATCTTCCCGTTGCCCCGCACCGGGCCATCGAGCCGCTGCAGGTTGCAGTTGATGACGAAGATCAGGTTGTCGAGCCGCTCGCGCGCCGCGAGCCCGATCGCGCCGAGCGACTCCGGCTCGTCCATCTCGCCGTCGCCGCAGAACACCCAGACCTTGCGGTTCGCGGTGTCGGCGAGCCCGCGGGCATGCAGGTACTTCAGGTACCGGGCCATGTAGATGCCCTGGATCGGCCCGAGCCCCATCGACACCGTCGGGAACTGCCAGAAATCCGGCATGAGCCACGGATGCGGATAGGACGAGATCCCCTTGCCGTCGACCTCGCGCCGGAAGTTGAGGATTTGCTCCTCCGTCAGCCGGCCCTCCTGGAACGCGCGGGCATAGATGCCCGGCGCGGAATGGCCCTGGAAGTAGACGAGGTCGCCGCCGTGACCCGCGTGCGGCGCATTCCAGAAGTGATTGAAGCCCGTCCCGAACAGGGTGCCGACGGAGGCGAAGCTCGCGATGTGTCCGCCGAGGTCGCCGTCGCCCTTGTTGGCCTTCGCCACCATGACCATCGCGTTCCAGCGCATGTAGGAGCGGTTCCGCTCCTCGAGCGCCGCGTCGCCCGGGGAGCGCTCCTCGAGGTGCGGCGGGATGGAGTTGATGTAGGCGGTGTTGGCGCTGTACGGGATGTACGCGCCCGACCGGCGAGCCTCGTCGATCAGTCGCTCGAGCAGGTAGTGCGCCCGCTCCGGGCCCTCCCGCTCGATCACCGCATCCAGGGCCTCGATCCATTCCTGGGTCTCGAGGGTGTCGGGATCATTGGCGGCTTGGAAATCGGGGACGGCAGCCATCTGGAACCCTCCAGGACTTGCGACGAAACGTGTTCTCGTTTGCTCGGGAAGCTTAATCCACGGCTCGCGGGCGAGGCAATTTGCAGGCTCTGTAGCGGCCTGCCCTGTACCGACATACGCAATGCTGTTCCGGATTGTACAATAAACTCGAAGAGCGTCCAAGCGGCCGGGGCCCCGACCGCCCCTGCTAGAATCTTCGCGCCTCTCCCGTCCCCTCCGTCCCGAGCAGCAACTCCCCGTGGACACCCACGTCATCGACGGCACCGCTTTGTCCAGGCGTCTGCGAAGCGACCTCGCGACACGCGCGGCGGCCCTCGCCGCCCGCGGGGTACGCCCGGGGCTCGCCGCAATCGAGGTCGGGGAGCACCCTGCGTCCCGGGTGTACGTGCGGAACAAGCTGAAGGCATGCGCGGAAGTCGGGCTCCACTCGGAGCACGTCGGGCTGCCGGACGCCATCTCGGAGCCCGAGCTGCTCGCGCGGATTCGCGCGTTGAACGAAGATCCACGCATCCACGGCATCCTCGTCCAGCTCCCGCTGCCGAAGCACATCTCCAGCGAGCGGGTCCTGTCGGCGGTGGCGCCAGGCAAGGACGTGGATGCGTTCCATCCGCTGAACGTCGGTCTCCTCGTCGCGGGACACGCACGGTTCGTCCCGTGCACGCCGGCCGCGGTGATGGCGATCCTCGAGGCGGAGGGCGTGAATCCCTGGGCGCAGCACGCGGTCATCGTCGGGGCGAGCAACATCGTCGGCAAGCCGGCGGCGGCGCTGCTCTTGCAGCGGGGGGCGACCGTCACCCTCTGCAACTCCAAGACGCGCGACCTCGCCGACCACACGGCGCGTGCGGATATTCTGGTCGTCGCCGTCGGCAAGCCGCGGCTGGTCACGGGAGCGATGGTGAAGCGCGGCGCCGTCGTGATCGACGTCGGCATCAACCGCCTCCCCGACGGCAAGCTCGTCGGCGACTGCGATTTCGCGAGCCTCCTCGGCGTCGCGGCGCGCGCGACGCCGGTGCCGGGCGGAGTCGGCCCCATGACGATCACGATGCTGCTCGCCAACACGATCCGCGCCGCCGAGCTGGCGAGCCAGGAACGAATGCCGGAACAAGGGGGCGACGTCCCCTTGCAGATCCGCCGAGTTTGAGGCTGCAATGACGACCGCGCTCCTGCTCGTCGACATCCAGAACGACTACTTCCCCGAGGGCGCGATGGCGCTCGAGCGCATGGACGCTGCCGCCGCGAATGCTGCGCGACTGCTCGCGGCGTTCCGGGAGCGCGGGCTGCCGGCATTTCACGTGCGCCATCTCTCGGTTCGCCCCGGCGCAACTTTTTTGGTCCCGGGGACCCCGGGCGCCGAGATCCACCCCTCGGTCGCGCCGCGGGCGGGCGAGCCGCTGGTCGAGAAGAACTTCCCGAACAGCTTCCGCGGCACCGATCTCGAGCAGCGGCTGCGCGCCGCAGCCGTCGACGGCGTCGTGATCGCGGGCGCGATGAGCCACATGTGCATCGACGCCACGACCCGCGCCGCGTTCGACCACGGCTTCAAGTGCACCGTCGCCGCGGACGCCTGCGCGACGCGCGCGCTCGAATTCGGCGGCCGTTCGCTGCCGGCGGGCGACGTTCACGCCGCATTCATGGCGGCGCTCGCAGTGCCCTACGCCAAGATCACGTCGACCGACGCGTGCGTCGCGTCGCTTGCCGCGCGCTGAACAACAGGGAGTCGGCAACTTTGGAGACTCCAGTCATGCTGAGGACCGAAACCCCCCCGGCCGCAGAGGCGCCTACCCCCCGCGAGGCAGGCGAGCAGCCCGCCAACCCGCTGCTCGACTTCGCGGACCTGCCGCGGTTCGCGGCCGTCCGGCCGGAGCACATCGCGCCGGCCGTCGACCGGCTGCTCGCCGAGAACCGCGCGCTCGTCGCGCGACTCACCGCGAGCGACGCGGCGCCCACGTGGTCCGGCTTCGTGCAGCCGCTCGAGGACGCGAACGAGCGCCTCAGCCGGGCGTGGGGCGTGGTCGCGCACCTGCACGGGGTGCTCGATTCGCCCGAGCTCCGCGAGGCGTACAAGGCCAGCCAGCCGAAGATCGTCCAGTACTGGACCGAGCTCGGCCAGAACCTGAGCCTGTTCGAGAAGTACAAGGCGCTGCAGGCCGCGCCCGAGCACGCGCGCCTTGGCCGGGCGCAGCAGAAAGTCATCGCGAACGAGCTGCGCGACTTCCGGCTCTCCGGTGCGGAGCTCGAGCCCGAAGCGAAGCGCCGCTTCGCCGCGATCCAGGAGGAGCTGGCGAAGGTCGCGACGAAGTTCTCCGAGAACCTGCTCGACGCGACCAACGCCTACGCCATCCACGTCGAGGATCGCGCGGCGCTCGCCGGCATCCCCGAGGACGTGCTCGAGACGGCGCGCGCCGCCGCCGAGAAGGACGGCCGGCGCGGCTGGAAGCTCGTGCTGCACGCGCCCTGCTTCGTCCCGGTCATGCAGTACGCCGAGCACCGGGGGTTGCGCGAGATCATGTATCGCGGCTTCGTCACGCGCGCGTCCGAGGAATTCGCGGCGGCGTTCGCGGCGAAGGCCGCGCTCGAGGCGCCGGTGAACAGTCGGCCCGCGCCGGAACCGCCGTCGGTCGACGCGCTCGCCGCCTGGGACAACACGCCGCTGATCGCCCGGATCCTCGCGCTGCGACGCGAGGCAGCCGGGCTGCTCGGCTACGCGAGCCCGGCGGAGGTCTCGCTGGTGCCGAAGATGGCGCAATCGCCGCGCCAGGTGCTCGAGTTCCTGAACGACCTCGCGGCCAAGGCGTTGCCCTACGCGAAGCGCGATTGGGCGGAGCTGCGGGCACTCGCCGCCGGCGAGCTCCGCCTGTCCGCCGTCGAGGCCTGGGACGTGGCATTCGCGGCGGAGAAGCTGCGCCAGGCGCGCTACGCGTTCTCCGACCAGGAGGTGAAGCAGTACTTCCCCGAGCCGAAGGTGCTCGCCGGCATGTTCCGCGTCGTCGAGACGCTCTACGGCCTGCGCATCGCCGACGACCGGGCGGAGACCTGGGATCCGGCGGTGCGCTTCTTCCGCATTACGGACGCCAACGACGAGCTCGTCGGGCGCTTCTACCTCGATCCCTACGCGCGCGACACGAAGCGCGGCGGAGCGTGGATGGACGAGGCGGTCACGCGCCGCCGCGCCGGGGAGCGCGTGCAGGCGCCGGTCGCCTATCTCGTGTGCAACTTCTCGGCGCCGGTCGGCGGGAAGCCCGCGCTCCTGACCCACGATGACGTGCTGACGCTCTTCCACGAGTTCGGGCACGGGCTGCACCACCTGCTCACGCAGATCGACTACGTCGGCGTGTCCGGCATCCACGGCGTGGAGTGGGACGCCGTCGAGCTGCCGAGCCAGTTCATGGAGAACTTCTGCTGGGAGTGGGACGTGCTCGCCTACATGAGCACGCACGTCGACTCGGGGCAGCCGCTGCCGCCCTCGCTCTTCGAGAAGATGGTCGCGGCGAAGAACTTCCAGTCGGGGATGCAGACCGTGCGCCAGCTCGAGTACGCACTGTTCGACATGCGCCTGCACGATGACTTCGACGTGGGCGGTGCGCGTTCGCCGCTCGCGCTGCTCGACGAGGTCCGCGCGCAGGTCGCGGTCTCGCTCCCGCCGGCCTACAACCGCTTCCCCAACACGTTCTCGCACATCTTCGCCGGCGGTTACGGCGCCGGCTACTACAGCTACAAGTGGGCGGAGGTGCTTTCCGCCGACGCGTACAGCCTGTTCGAGGAAAACGGCGTGCTCGATCCGGCGACCGGCGCGAGGTTCCGCGCGGAAGTGCTCGCGGTCGGCGGCAGCCGGCCGGCGATCGAGTCGTTCACGGCGTTCCGCGGCCGCGGGCCGACCGTGGACGCGCTACTTCGTCACAGCGGCATGACCGGCGAAGCGACGGCCGCCTGAGGCGGGCGTGCACTATGCCGCACCGCGCTCACCGGAGCGCCGGCAGCGCGGTGCTATCATGCTCTCGTCATGTCCGCCGCAAAGCCGAGGGGAATCGCCATGTCGAAACCGCTGCCCGCCGCGCTCGGACTCGTCGTCGGTTGCCTCTTCGCGGCCGCCGCGTCCGCCCAGCTGTATCGCTGGACCGACAAGGACGGTAAGGTCCACTACAGCGACACGCCGCCGCCATCGTCGGCGGGCAAGAGCGCGCAGCTGCGCTCGGGCGGCAACGTCGCGGACACCGGCACGCTGCCGTACGCCACGCAGCAGGCGGTGAAGAACTTTCCGGTGACGATCTACACCGCCGACAACTGCAAGGAGGCCTGCGCCGACGGCCGGAAGCTGCTGCAGAGCCGCGGCGTTCCGTTCCGCGAGGTTGCGATCGCCGATGAGAAGAGCCGGGAGGAGCTGAAGAAGGTCTCCGGCGGCGAGGAAGTGCCGGTGATGACCGTCGGCAAGAGCGTGACGAAGGGTTTCGGCGCCGACGCGTGGCATCTCGCGCTCGATGCCGCCGGCTATCCGCGCTCGGGACCGCCGCTCGCCGCTCAGGCGCAGAAAGGCGCACCGGACGCCAAGGCCCAGCCGGCAGACCAGGCCGCCGACCAGCCGAAGCTCGGCCCCTACGCGCCGCGCTGATCCGGCAGCCGCCCCCCGCGCGCTGACGCTTCCATCCCCTTGTCAGGGGGACAGTTCTCGTACACTCGCGGCATGAAAGTCGCGACGTGGAACGTCAACTCGCTCAATGTCCGCCTCCCGCATCTCCTCGACTGGCTCGAGCGCGAGCGACCCGACGTCGTCTGCCTCCAGGAAACCAAGGTCGAGGATCCGAAATTCCCGGCGGCCGCGCTCGAGGCCGCCGGCTACGGTTCCGTGTTCGCCGGCCAGAAGGCCTACAACGGGGTGGCAATCCTGTCGCGCCAGCCGCTCACCGACGTACGACTCGGCATCCCGAGCCTCGAGGATGACCAGAGACGGGTCGTGTCCGCGGGCGCCGGCGACATCCGCGTGGTCTGCGCGTACGTACCGAACGGTCAGGCGGTCGGCACGGAGAAGTACGAGTACAAGCTCAGGTGGCTGCGCGCGTTCGCCGACTGGCTGCGGGCGGAGCTCGCGGCGCACCCGAACCTCGTCGTGCTCGGCGACTACAATGTCGCCCCCGAGGACCGGGACGTGCACGATCCGAAGCTCTGGGCAGGACAGGTGCTGTGCAGCGAGCCCGAGCGCGCCGCGTTCCGGCGGCTGCTCGAGCTCGGATTGAAGGACGGCTTTCGCCTTTTCGACCAGCCGGAGAAATCGTACACCTGGTGGGATTACCGCCTGCACGCATTCAAGCGCAACATGGGTCTAAGGATCGACCACATCCTCGTCTCGCCCACGCTCGCGGCCGAGTGCCGGAGGTGTGTGATCGACAAGACGCCGCGCGCCCTCGAACGGCCGTCCGATCACGCGCCGGTCATTGCGGAGCTTGAGGGATGATCTCGCACGCCGCGGGTCCTGCCGACGCGATCCGCAAGCTCGGCTTCAAGAAGTGGTACGAGCGTCAGCTCATCGAAAGCCACGTCTATCTCGTCACCTGCTTCCTGTGCTTGATCCTCGTGGTGGCCCTGCTCGAGGGGTTCAGCTTCCGGGCGCCTGGGCTGCAGCCGCTCGTGACGCTGGCGCTGATCGCCGGCGGCGGCCTGTTGGGGATGTTCTCGTTGCGACGCTACGGGATGATCATGCGCGAGGCGGAGCGCCTCAGCGGCCGCTCGACGTGCGCCGGCTGCGGCGCGTACGCCAAGTTCGACGTCGTCGAGTCGGGGGGGAGCTTCGGGCCCTCACAGGTCGGCGACGGGACCCCGACGACGTGGCTCCGCGTGCGCTGCCGACAATGCGGCCACGGCTGGGCGATGCCGTGAGCGGCGCAGCTCCCGCCCGGGCAGCGGGGACGATCGCGCTATGCGCGGCGGTGCTCGCCGCGGCGTTCGTGCTCGATTGGCTAGCGCCGCTCTGGGGCCAGATCGCCGCCGGGCTTCTGACCTGGGCGGTCGCGCTCGTCTTCATCGGCCGCGCGGACGCCGCCCAGCGGCCGATGCTCTTCTGGTGCATGGCCTGGGCCACCGCCGGCGAGCTGTTCTGCTCGCTCGTGTGGGGCCTCTATACGTACCGCCTGGGGAACATCCCGCACTTCGTTCCGCCCGGCCACGTCCTGCTGTTCCTGATGGGCTGGCACCTCGCGCCGCGGATTCCGCAAGCCGCGGCGCACGCCCTGACCGCGGCCTACGCGGTGCTCACGCTGCTCGCGTTGATCCTGCTGCAGGACCAGTTCAGCGTCCTGCTGTTCGCGGTGTACGCCGCCCTGTATTGGCGCGCGCCCGGGCTGCGCCGGCTCCTGGCGACGATGTTCGGCCTCGCGCTCGGGATCGAGCTCTTCGGCACGTCGCTCGGGGTGTGGGGCTGGGCCGAGCGCACGCCCTGGCTCGGCCTGACGACGATCAATCCGCCGGTGGCGGTGGGAGCGTTCTACTGCACGCTGGACGCGCTGATCGTCTGGTCGATCCGCGCCAGCGCCAGCGCCCGACGCGCCGCGGTCGCCTCCCCCGCGTGAGCGGGCGAGCGAGCGTCAGTCGATCCGGTCGTACGCCGGCAGCGTGAGGAAGTCGACGTACTCGCCGGTCGTGAGCTCGTCGAAGAGCTTCGCGGCCGCTTCGTACTTACCGGCCCGCCACGCTTCCTCGCCGAGGTAGGTCTTCACTTTGGGAAGCTCTTCGGCGAGAAGCTGCCGGACGAGCGGGACGGTGACTTTGCGTCCGTCATCGAGCACGCCCTTCGGGCTGCGGATCCACTGCCAGATCTGCGAGCGCGAGATCTCGGCCGTGGCCGCGTCCTCCATCAGGTTGAACACCGGCACGCAGCCGTTGCCCGCGAGCCAGGCGCCGAGGTACTGGATGCCGACGCTGATGTTGTTGCGCAAGCCCGCCTCGGTGATCGGGTGCTCCGGCCGGAAGTCGAGCAGATCCGCCGCCGTGTAATTCACGTCCGGGCGCTGCCTGCCGTACTGGTTCGGCGTCGGCATGTGCTCGTCGAACACCTGCTTCGCGATCGGCACCAGCGCCGGATGCGCGACCCACGTCCCGTCGCAGCCGTCCGTGACTTCACGGAGCTTGTCCTGGCGGACTTTCTCGAGTGCCGCCTCGTTCGCCACCGGGTCGTTCTTGATCGGGATCTGCGCCGCCATGCCGCCCATCGCCGGGGCGTTCCGGCGGTGGCAGGTCTTCACCAGCGTGAGCGCGTAGGCGCGCATGAACGCCGCGGTCATCGTGACCTGGCCCCGGTCGGCGAGGCAGAACGCCGGATGCGACCGGAACTTCTTGATGCACGAGAAGATGTAGTCCCAGCGGCCGATGTTGAGGCCGGCCGAGTGGTCCTTCAGCTCCCACAGGATCTCGTCCATCTCGAACGCCGCGAGCACCGTCTCGATCAGGGCCGTGGCGCGGATCGTGCCCTGCGGCAGCCCCAGCTCGCCTTGAGCGACCTTGAAGACGTCGTTCCAGAGCCGCGCCTCGAGGTGCGACTCCAGCTTCGGCAGATAGAAGTACGGGCCGCTCGCGCGCGCGAGGAGCTCCCTGGCGTTGTGGAAGAAGTAGAGCGCAAAGTCGAAGATGCCTCCCGCCACGCGCTTCCCGTCGATCGTCACGTGCTTCTCGTCGAGGTGCCAGCCGCGCGGGCGCGGGATCAGCACCGCAGTCCGCTCGTTGAGCTTGTACTGCTTGCCGTTCTGCTCGAACGTGATCGTCCGGCGGACGGCATCGCGCAGATTGACCTGGCCCTCGATCATGTTGGCCCAGGTCGGGCAGTTCGCGTCCTCGAAGTCCGCCATGAAGGTGGAGGCGCCACAGTTGAGCGCGTTGATCACCATCTTGCGGTCGGTCGGCCCGGTGATCTCGACGCGGCGGTCGAGGAGGTCCGCCGGCTGGTCGGCGATCTCCCACTCCGACTCGCGGATCGCTCGGGTCGCCGGGAGAAAGTCGGGGCGTTCCCCGGCGTCGAACTCCTTCTGCCGCAGCTGACGGCGCGCGAGCAGCTCCTGCCGATGGCCCTCGAATTGCCGATGCAACTTGGCCACGAAGGCCAGCGCCTCAGGCGCGAGGATCGGCGCGTACTCGGGGGTGATCGGAGCGGTGATCTCGACCCCGACCGGAAGTCGGGTCCCAACGGGGGCAGGAGCGTTCATGGGCGAATGTCGGAGTGAACGGACCACCGGATTCTACTGCAGTGCAGCGCGATTGCCGCGGTGCAAAATCATCCCGGATTGCGAAAACTCCGCCCGCCGCCGTTCAGGCGGGCTCGTCCGGCCCGTGCTTGTCCTCGATGCCGAGCTCCGCGATCTTGCGCGTAATGGTGTTGCGGCCGATGCCGAGCAGCGTCGCCGCCTCGATGCGGCGCCCGCCGGTGTGGGCGAGCGCCTTGGCGATGAGGGTTTTCTCGAAGTCGCGCGACAGGACGTCCATCAGGTTCGACTCGCCGCGCACGAGCGCCCGCTCGACGTGCCGCCGCAGCACGGCCGTCCAGTCGCCGTCCGTGCCGGCCGCGGAGCTCTCGCGCAGCTCCGGCGGCAGGTCGCCGACGTCGACGTCTCGCGCCGGTGCCATGACCGTCAGCCAGTGGCACACGTTCTCGAGCTGCCGCACGTTCCCGGCCCAGTCCTGGGCGGCGAGGTAGCCCACCGCGCCTTCGGACAGCCGCTTCGCCTCCACGCCGAGGTCGCGCGCGCTCTTGGCGAGGAAGTGACGGGCGAGCAGCGGGACGTCCTCGCGCCGCTCGCGCAGGCTGGGCAGCCGGAGCCGGATGACGTTCAGGCGGTGGTAGAGGTCCTCCCGGAACGCGCCCTCGCGCACCCGCACCTCGAGGTCCTGGTGGGTCGCCGCGATGACCCGCACGTTCGCGCGCAGCGGCTGATGGCCGCCCACGCGGTAGAAGTGGCTGTCCGAGAGCACCCGCAGCAGCCGCGTCTGCAGGTCGTGCGCCATGTCGCCGATCTCGTCGAGGAAGAGCGTCCCGCCCTCGGCCTGCTCGAAGCGGCCGCGCCGCATCGCCTGCGCGCCGGTGAACGCGCCGCGCTCGTGGCCGAAGAGCTCGCTCTCGAGGAGATCCTTCGGCATCGCGGCGGTGTTGATCGCGATGAACGGCTTCGCGGCGCGCGGGCTGTGCCGGTGCAGCGCGCGCGCGACGAGCTCCTTCCCGGTCCCCGACTCGCCGGTGATCAGCACCGTCGAGTTGGAGTTGGACAGCCGTCCGATCGCGCGGAAGACCTCCTGCATCGCCGGCGCCTGTCCCAGGATCTCGGGCGAGGCCGACGCGGCCTCCTCGTCGCCCGCCTCGCGCGTGCTCTCGTCCAGCGCCCGGCGGATCAGCTCGACCGCCTGATCGACGTCGAACGGCTTCGGCAGGTACTCGAACGCGCCGCCCTGGAATGCCGCCACCGCCGACTCGAGGTCCGAGTACGCGGTCATGATGATCACCGGCAGCTCCGGGTGCTTCTGCTTCACGCTCTGCAACAGCTCGAGGCCGGAGGTGCCGGGCATGCGGATGTCGGAGACGAGCACCTGCGGCGTGTCCCGCTCGAGCGCCGCGAGCGCCTCCTGGGCGAGGCCGAACGTCTTGAACGGGATCCCCTCGCGGGCAAGCGCCTTCTCGAACACCCACCGGATGGAGCGGTCGTCGTCAATCACCCATACTGGCTTCATCGGGGGGATCCGTCAGGGAACTCGCCCATCGCCTCGGGCCTCGGTCTTCCGCCTCCGGCCCAGCGGGAGCAGGATCGTGAAGGCCGTCCGGCCGGGGCGGCTGTCGCATTCGATCGAACCGTCATGGTGCTGCACGTACGTCTGGGCAAGCGTGAGGCCAAGGCCCGTGCCGCCGTCCCGTCCCGAGACGAGCGGATGGAACATCCGCTCCCGCAGCCCGGACGGGATGCCGGGTCCGTTGTCGATCACTTGCAATTCTAGTGCCAGCCGGTGCCGGCGCCGCGCGATCGTGGCCGAGCGCGCGGCGCGCGTGCGCAAAGCGATCTCGCCGGGCGGGTCGGCGGCGCTCCGGCGCGCCCCGAGCACCGCCTGCGCGGCGTTGCGCACGACGTTGAGCAGCGCCTGGATCAGCTGCTCGCGGTCGCCCTCGATCTCCGGAAGGCTCGTGTCGTAGTCGCGCACGATGCGCACGCCCTCGGGGAACTCCGCGAGGATGAGGCTGCGCACCCGCTCGCAGACCTCGTGGGTGTTCACGGGCCCGAGGTGCGGCGGCCGGTGGGGCGTGAGGAGGCGATCCATCAGGAGCTGGAGCCGGTCGGCCTCCTTGATGATCACCTGGGTGTACTCGCGGAGATCCGGCCGGTCGAGCTCGCGCTCGAGGAGCTGCGCCGAGCCGCGCAGCCCGCCGAGCGGGTTTTTGATCTCGTGAGCGAGGCTCCGGATCAGCTCCCGGTTTGCGACCGCCTGGGTGAGCTCGCGCTCTTCGCGCTCGATGCGGAGATGCTGATCGGTGGACCGCAGCTCGAGGACGAGCCGGCCGCGCTCGCCTTCAGCGGGCGTCGCGAGGCAGCTGAAGTGCAGGGGCGGCGAGCCCCGGCGCTCGAGCTCGAGGGAGCGGTCCCAGAAGCCCCAGTTGCGCTCGATCGCCTGGCGGAGCTTCGCCTCGAACGCCCCCGCGTCGGTGAAGAGTTCCGGGAGCCGCTGGCCGCAGAGCTGCTTCGCGGCGAGCTCCAGGAGATGCTCGGCGGCGGGGTTGGCGTGCACGACGCGGAGCTCCGTGTCGAGCACGATGACCGCGGTGCCGAGGAGATCCAGGCCGGCGAATGCGGCGTGGCTCACCCGCGGCTCCCGGGGGATTTACAAGGGGGCTTGCCCCCTTGTTCGTTACCGGGGGTGAGGCCGGGGTTTCGAAGGACGTGCCTGCGCACGTCCGAGCCGGCGAACGCCCGCCGCGATGCAGCGCGCCGGGCCGGGAAGGGGGAGTCCCCCCTTGTTGGTACAAAGGCCTTTCCCTGGCCGCAGGCCAGGGAGGCGAGGCTTAGCGCAGGCCGGCGAGCTCTTTCCGGAGCGCCGCGATGTTGCGCTCGTGGCGCTCCACCGTGTCCTGGAACGGCTTCAGGCGGTCGAGGACGCGCTGATAATTCTTCTCGTCGCCGTAGCGCACGGCCTCCTGCGCGGCGAGCTTCGCCTTGGCGTCGATGAGACCCTTCTCCTCGGCCGTAAGCTCGTCTTCGAGGATCCTGCGGCGGCTCTCGTCGCGGGACTTCTGCGTATCCCGGTCGACCTTGGGGAAGCCCGAGGCCGCCTTCTCCGAGGCCGTGGACCGCGAGGGCGGCGCTGGCGGCGATACGACCGAAACCTCCTTGGTCACGACCGTGCACTGCTTCCCGTCGGTCTCTTTCTTGATGTTGGTGTAGTGCGCGCGGCCGTCCGCCTCCACGCACTTCCACACCGTCCCCTGCGCCTGCGCCTGCGCGTGTGCCCCCAATGCTGCTGCCAGGGCGGCGCAAGCCAACCAGACCTTCGCGTATGCCATTGGGACCATCCGGAGCGAGGACGAACTTGCAGTCTAGGTCAAGATCGTCCTGATTACAAACCACTTTTCGGCGCGCTGAGGGCCCTATTTCACGGCGCCGGACATCCCCGGGGGTGGCAGCGGATGGCGGGCTCACGGGAGCGGAAAAAAGACGGGGGCGGGGCCCCCGTCCTTCGCGGTGGGTCAGCGACGGGCTACGACGCGTAGTACATGTCGAACTCGATCGGATGGGTGGTCATCCGGAACCGGGTGATCTCGTCCATCTTGAGCGCCACGTACGCATCGAGCGTGTCGTTCGTGAACACGCCGCCCCGGTTCAGGAACTCGCGGTCCTTGTCGAGGGTTTCGAGCGCCTGCTCGAGCGACGCGCACACGTTGGGGACCTTCTTCGCCTCCTCCGGGGGCAGGTGGTACATGTCCTTGTCGAGCGGATCGCCGGGCTTGATCTTGTTCTGCACCCCGTCGAGGCCGGCCATCAGCATCGCCGCGAAGCCCAGATAGGGATTCATCGTCGGGTCGGGGAAGCGCACCTCGACGCGCCGCGACTTCGGGCTCGACACGTAGGGGATGCGGCAGGCGACGGAGCGGTTGCGGGCCGAGTAGGCGAGGTTGATCGGCGCCTCGAAGCCCGGCACCAGGCGCTTGTACGAGTTGGTGCCCGGGTTGGTGATCGCGTTGAGCGCCTTCGCGTGCTTGATGATCCCGCCGATGTAGTGGAGCGCGAAGTCCGAGAGCCCCGCGTAGCCGTTGCCGGCGAAGAGGTTATTGCCATCCTTCCAGACCGACTGGTGGCAGTGCATGCCCGAGCCGTTGTCGCCCACGATCGGCTTCGGCATGAACGTCGCGGTCTTGCCGTACGACGCCGCGGTCATCCAGACCGTGTACTTCAGGATCTGCATCCAGTCGGCGCGCTGGACGAGCGGCGCGAAGCGCGTGCCGATCTCGTTCTGGCCGGCGGCGCCCACCTCGTGGTGGTGGACCTCGACCTCGACGCCCTGCTGCTCGAGCGCGAGCGCCATCGCGTTGCGGATGTCGTGGAGCGTGTCGGTCGGGGGCACCGGGAAGTAGCCGCCCTTCACCGGCGCGCGGTGCCCCGGATTCCCGCCTTCGTACTCGTCGCCCGAGGACCAGGGGGCCTCCTCGGACTTGATCTTCACGGAGCTGCCCGACATGTCGACGTTCCAGGTGACCGAGTCGAAGATGAAGAACTCGGGCTCGGGGCCGAAGTACGCGGTGTCGCCGAGGCCGGTCGACTTGAGGTAGCCCTCCGCCTTCTTCGCGATCGAACGCGGATCGCGGCCGTAGGGCTTCATGTCGGTGGGCTCGATCACGTCGCAGCTGACGTTCAGCACCGTCTCGTCGGTGAACGGGTCGAGACGGGCGCTCACCGGATCGGGCATGAGGAGCATGTCGGAGGCCTCGATGCCCTTCCAGCCGGCGATCGACGAGCCGTCGAACGCGTGGCCGTTCTCGAACTTGTCCATCGTGAAGTACTTCGCCGGGACGGTGACGTGCTGCTCCTTGCCGCGGGTGTCGGTGAAGCGGAAGTCGACGAACTTCACCTCCTTTTCCTTGACGAGCTTCATCACATCGGCGGCAGTCATTGCCATGTTGTTCTCCTGTTCGAAAATTGCGAGACGGATCCCTGACCGAAAATCAGCCCTGCCCTCAGTGCGAAAACCATGCCATCGCCCCGGCGCCTCTAGAACCTTGTGCCGTAAGGCAGCGGAGCGTCGCGCGGAGGCGGGGGCGCACTCGAGCAGTGCGTCGGCGGGTATTTTGCACTATGCCGGTGCGGGTTGCCCGGTCACCGCCCGATCGCCCGATCACGTCCCCGGGGTTAAACTGGCTCCGGGCTCCTCGCATCGAACCGTAACGCATGGACACCCCAGAGCAAATCCTCGCGCGGGCGCGGGAGCGCGCGGAGCGCATGGGGTTGCCCTATGCCGGTGCGGTCACCCCGCTGGAGGCCGCCGCCCTGCTCCAGGCCGAGCCGGGGGCGAAGCTGGTCGACGTACGTACCCGCGCCGAGCTGGAATGGGTCGGGCGTCCCCCGGGCGCGGTGTTCATCGAGTGGAACACCTGGCCCGGCGGGGCGAGGAGCCCGGAGTTCGAGCAGGCGCTCCTCGCGAAGGTGCCCGACAAGACGCGTCCGGTGCTGTTCCTCTGCCGGAGCGGCGGGCGCTCGCACCACGCGGCGATGCTGGCGGAGACGCTCGGCTACCCGCTCGCCTTCAACGTCCTCGAGGGGTTCGAAGGCGACAAGGACGCGGACGGGCACCGCGCGACGGTCGGCGGCTGGAAGGTTGCCGGGCTGCCGTGGATCCAGGGGTGACCGCGCCGAGCGCCGGCGCATAGTGCGGTCATCCCCGCGAAGCTTGTCCCCGCGAAAGCGGGGAGCGGGGATCCAGTACAGCGCTTCTCCGACTCTCTATGCTCAACCCCACCCGAGGCACGCGCGGCATGGCGGTCGCGCCGCACGCGCTCGCATCGCAGTCGGCGCTTGCGGTGCTGCGCGAAGGTGGCAACGCGCTCGAAGCGATGGTCGCCGCGGCGGCGACGATCGCCGTCGTCTATCCGCACATGAACTCGCTCGGCGGGGACTCGTTCTGGCTCGTCCTCGTGCCGGGGCAGGCGCCGGCCGGCATCGACGCCTGCGGCGCAGCAGCGAGGAATGCGTCGATCGCGTGGTACGCCGTGCAGGGAATCAAGGGCTCGATCCCGTTCCGCGGCGGCGTGGCGGCGAATACGGTGGCCGGGACGGTGTCGGGCTGGGCGCTGGCGCACGAGCGCGCGCGCCAGATCGGCGGCAAGCTGCCGCTGTCGCGCCTGCTCGAGGACGCGATCCATTACGCCGAGCACGGCATCCCGGTGACCGCCAGCCAGAACGCGGCGACCGCTGCAAAGCGCGGCGAGCTCGAGCCGCAGCCGGGTTTCGCCGATGCATTCCTGCCGGGCGGCGGCGTCCCGGCCACGGGGAGCCGTTTCCTGCAGAAGCGCGTCGGCGAGACGCTGCGGCGTCTCGCGAAGGCGGGTCCGGAGGACTTCTATCGCGGCGAGCTCGCGCGGGCGAACGCGGTGGACCTCGCGGCGGCCGGCAGTCCGGTGACGCTCGGTGACCTGGAGGCCCATCGCGCCGAATGGCGAACCCCGCTCGCGCTCGAGCACTCGCTCGGCTCGGTCTACAACATGCCGCCGCCGACGCAGGGGTTGGTGAGCCTCCTGATCCTCGGGATGCTCGATCGGCTCGCGATCGGCCAGCTCGATCCGCTCGGGGCGGACTACGTGCACCTCGCCGTCGAGGCGGTCAAGCAGGCATTCGCGATCCGCGACCGCCACATCACCGATCCCGCTTACATGACCGTCGACCCCCAGAGCTTCCTCGCGCCGGCGAAGCTCGCGGAGCTCGCCACCCGGATCGACCGCAATCGCGCGGCACCCTGGGGGGCAAGCCGCGGCCCGGCCGACACGGTCTGGATGGGCGTGATCGACGGCGATGGCCGCGCGGTGAGCTTCATCCAGAGCCTCTATCACGAGTTCGGCTCCGGCGTGGTGCTGAAATCGACCGGGATCTGCTGGCAGAATCGCGGCTGCTCCTTCAGCCTCGACGAGAAAGCGTTGAACGCGCTCAAGCCGCGGCGGAAGCCCTTCCACACGCTCAACCCCGCGGCCGCGCTGCTCTCGGATGGCCGGACCATGGTGTACGGCAACATGGGCGGCGACGGGCAGCCGCAGACGCAGAGCGCGGTGTTCACGCGCACGCTGACTCACGGCATGACGCCGCAGGCCGCGATCACCGCGCCGCGCTGGCTCCTCGGCCGGACGTGGGGTCAGACGACCGACACGCTCAAGCTCGAATCGCGCTTCGCGCCCGAAGTCGTCGACGAGCTGCGCCGCCGCGGCCACGAGGTCGAGGTGCTCGACGCCTACGACGAGACGATGGGCCACGCAGGGTGCGCGATCCGGCATGCCGACGGCGCGTTCGAAGGCGGCGCCGATCCGCGCTCGGACGGTTCGGTCGCGGCGTACTAGCCAAGAGCGAAGGACTGAAGATGAAAGGTGTCGTGTTCCCGGGCGATCGCAAGGTCGAGATCCGCGAGTTCCCCGATCCCGTGCCGGGTCCCGGCGAGGTCGTGCTGGAAATCAAGGCGTCGGGCATGTGCGGCAGCGACCTCAAGTTCTATCGCGCCTCCGGCGGGGCCGCGTCGCTCGGGCTGGGGAAGACGAGCGGCCCGATCATCGCCGGCCACGAGCCCTGCGGCGTGGTGGCCGCGATCGGGCCCGAGGTGTCGGACCGGCAGGCCAGAGTCGGCATGCGCGTGATGCAGCACCACTACCGGGGCTGCGGCGTCTGCGAGCACTGCTCGACCGGTTGGATGCAGCTCTGCGTCGAGGGCGTTGCCGAGGTCTACGGCGCGACCGGCCATGGCGCGCACGCGCGGTACATGAAGTGCCCGGCGCGGACCCTGGTGCCGCTTCCCGAGGAGCTCTCGTTCGAGGCCGGCGCGGCGATCTCCTGCGGCACCGGCACCGCCTGGGCGGCCCTGCATCGGCTCGGCCTGCAGGGGGACCACACGATCGCGATCTTCGGCCAGGGTCCGGTAGGCCTGTCGGCCACGCAGCTCGCCAGCGCGCTGGGCGCGCGCGTGATCGCCCTCGACGTCAGCGATGAGCGTCTCGCCCGCGCGCAAGAGCTCGGGGCGGACACGCTCATCAATCCGCGGAACGCGACCGACGTCGTGCAGGCGGTCCGCGAGCTGACCCGGGGCCGGGGAGCTCACCTCTGCCTCGAGGCGTCCTCCTCGCCCCGGGCGCGCGTGGAAGCCGTGCGCTGCGTGCGCACCTGGGGCAAGGTCTGCTACGTCGGCGAGGGCGACACCGTGACGCTGGAGGTCAGCCCCGACCTGCTGCGCCGGCAGGTGACGCTGATCGGGTCGTGGACGTTCTCGACCGTCGGGCAGGCCGAGTGCGCCCGGTTCATTGCGGACCGCGGCATCGACGTCGACCGCCTGTTCACGCACCGCTGGCGGCTCGACCAGGCGGAGGAGGCCTATCGCCTCTTCGACTCGCAGACCGCGGGGAAGGGCGTCATCCACCCGTCCTGACGGGCTCGCGCCCGATCAGCCCGCCGTCCAGTCCACGAGCCCGGTGGAAGCGGTGACGAGGACGATCGCGCCGAACGCGATCCGATACCACGCGAACGGCTTGAAGTCGTGCGTGGCGACGTAGCGGATCAGCCAGCGCACGCAGACGAACGCCGAGACGAACGCCGCGACGAGCCCCACCGCCAGCATCTCCAGGTCGTCGGCCGAGAACGCGGCGCGGTGCTTGTAGAGATCGTAGCCACCGGCGGCGACGAGCGTCGGTACCGCGAGGAAGAACGAGAACTCGGTCGCCGCCTTGCGCGACAGGCCGAACAGCATCGCGCCGATGATCGTCGCGCCCGAGCGCGACGTCCCGGGGATCAGCGCGAAGCACTGCGCGAAGCCCACCTTGAGCGCGTCGCGCCAGGTCATCTCGTCGACGCTTTCGATGCGCCAGCGATGCGCCTTCCGCTCGACCCACAGGATCACGAACGCGCCGAGGATGAAGGCCGTGGCGACCGGCACCGCCGCGAAGAGATGCGCCTTGATGAGGCCGCCGAAGGCGAGGCCGAGCACCGCAGCAGGAATGAACGCGACCACGAGGTTGGCGACGAAGCGCTGCGCGGCGCGATCCGACCCGAGCCCGGCGAGCACGCCCAGGAATTTCGTGCGGTACTCCCATACGACCGCCAGCATCGCGCCGGTCTGGATCGCAAGATTGAAGGTCTTCGCCTTCTCGCCGTTGAAGCCGAGCAGGTCGGCGGCAAGAATGAGATGGCCGGTGCTCGAGACGGGGAGGAACTCGGTGAGGCCCTCGACCACGCCGAGCACGAGGGCCTTGAGGAGCAGCACCCAGTCCATGGCGGGCGCGATTGTAGCTTGGGCCCCGACCCCACCCGGCGCCGCATCCGGTCGGCCGCGGCGCCCGTACCGCTAACAGGCGGTCCGGCGTCCGATCGATCCTGTCTCAGGAGGACGACACCGTCCCGACCCAGGTGCGAAGGCCACAGGCCTTCGCTTTCCGCATCAACTTCGTTGCAAGGAGATCCTCGTGGACCACAAGCTCGTCATCCGCACCGCCTTCGCCGGCCTGATTGCGCTCGGCTCGGCCGCCGCGCTCGCCCAGCCCAAACCCGCCCAGCCCACGATGGACAAGTGCTACGGGGTGTCTCTCGCCGGCAAGAACGACTGCGCCGCCGGCCCCGGCACGACCTGCGCCGGCACCTCCAAGATGGACTACCAGGGCAACGCCTGGAAGTACGTCGCGAAGGGCACCTGCGCGACGATGAAGACGCCGAAGGGCATGGGATCGCTCACGCCGGTCAAGAGCTGAGCGGCGCCGTGGCACCGTCCGCGGGGCTGGGCCTGAAGCCTCAGCACTTCGAGGAGGCCCTCGCCTCGCCCGCGGACGGGGTCTGGTTCGAGGTCCACCCCGAGAACTACATGGTCGAAGGCGGCCCGCGGCTCGCCTGGCTCGACGCGATCCGCGCCCGGCATCCGGTGGCGCTGCACGGGGTCGCGCTCTCGCTCGCGGCCGCCGCGCGGCCCGATGCCGGCCATCTGCGCCGGCTCGGCGCGCTGGTCGACCGCATCCAGCCCGCGCTCGTCTCCGAGCACCTGGCGTGGTCGACGTGGCGCGGGGCGTATCACCCCGACCTGCTGCCGTTTCCGCGCACCGACGAGGCCCTCGCCCGCATCGCCGACAACGTCGGCCGGGTGCAGGACGCGCTCCGCCGGCCGATTGCGATCGAGAACCCGTCGCACTATTTGGCAATCGACGGCCACGAGTGGGACGAGATCGACTTCCTCGAGGCGCTCGCCCGCCGCACCGGGTGCCGGCTGCTCCTCGACGTGAACAACGTCTTCGTCTCGGCGCGCAACCTCGGCCTCTCCGCCGCGGCCTATCTCGACGCGTTTCCCGGCGCGCTGGTCGACGAAGTTCATCTCGCCGGCCATTCCGCCGATCCCGCGCTCGGGCCGGCGCTCCTCGTCGACTCGCACGACGCGCCGGTCGATCCGGCCGTGTGGGCGCTCTACGAGCGCCTGATCGCGCGCATCGGCCCGCAGCCGACCCTGATCGAGCGCGACGACAACCTGCCCGCGTTCGAGGCGCTGCTCGCCGAGCGCGAGCGCGCCCAGGCGGTGCTGCGCGCGCCGCTGCAGGAAGCGGCGTGACCGGCGCCCCCATCACTCGGGTGACGCACGCACCGGGGCGGCTGCAGCGGTTCCAGGACGGGTTCGCGCGCGCGCTGCTCGTCGAGGATTGTGCGGCAGCCGGCCTCGCCCCGGAGGTTGCACGCCTCGCCGCGCAGCCGGCCTTCGCCGTCTACCGCAATACAGTGATGAAGGGTTGCATCGACGCCCTCCGGGCGAACTACCCGT
Organism: Burkholderiales bacterium; assembly: GCA_035286595.1. Lineage (GTDB taxonomy): Bacteria > Pseudomonadota > Gammaproteobacteria > Burkholderiales > SG8-39 > DATEDA01. The sequence continues at coordinate 41,845 of DATEDA010000032.1, forward strand.
CGGTCGCGCGGCTGGTCGGCGAGGAGTGGTTCCGGGCGGCCGCGGCGATCTACGCGCGGGCGAACCTGCCCCGGCACCCCACGCTCGCCGACTACGGCGCCGATTTCGCGGGCTTCCTCGCCGCGTTCGCGCCCGCGGCCGAGCTCTCCTACCTGGCCGGTGTCGCACGCCTCGACCGCTTCTGGACCGAGGCGCACGCCGCGCGCGACCAAGCGCCGCTCGCCCTCGCCGCGGTCGCGCGCCTCACGCCCGGCGAGCTCGCCCGGACCGCGCTGCGGCCGCACGCGTCCGCCCGCTGGGCGTGGTTCGACGCGCAGCCGATCGTGACGATCTGGCGCCGCAACCGATATCCCGACAGCGCCGACGACCGCGAACTCGAGTGGCGCGGCGAGGGGGTGCTTGTCGTGCGCCCGAAAGCCGCGGTCGAGCACGTCGAGCTCGACGCTGCAGCGTGCGCTTTCCTCGACGCGTGCGCGGCCGGCCGGCCGCTCGCGGATGCCGCGGCGGCCGCGCTCGCCGCAAGCACCGCAACCGACCTCGCGCGCCTCATGGCCGGCCTACTCGATGCGGGTGCGGTCGGGGGTCTGGACATCCTGGCGCGCGAACCGGAGGAGCACTCGCGATGACGCCGTCGACGAACGCGGCCGTGAACGCCGCACCGGGCGGGCCCCGCGCCGCGTGGAATCGCGTGGCCGACGCGCTCGACCGCTGGATCGGTCACTCGCTGCTCGCGCTCGCCGCGCGCTTCGCGATCGCGGGCATTTTCTTCCTGTCCGGCCGGACGAAGGTGGAAGGCTGGCTGACCGTCAGCGACACCGCGATCGCGCTGTTCGCGGACGAGTACAAGGTGCCGCTCCTGCCGCCGGCGCTGGCGGCGCACCTGGCGACCTACGCCGAGCACCTCTTCCCGATTCTGCTGGTGCTCGGCCTGTTCACGCGCCTTTCCGCGCTCGCGTTGCTCGGCATGACCGCGGTGATCCAGCTCTTCGTCTACCCGGACGCGTGGCCGACCCATCTCTCGTGGGCCGCGTTGCTCCTCTACCTCGCCGGGCGCGGCGCGGGAGCGGTATCGCTCGACCGGATGCTCGACATCAGATGAGCGCGGCAGCGCCGCGTATTCGGCGCGGCACTGTCAGAATCCCGCCGTGGATCCGTGGCAGAGCATCGACCTCTACTGCGAGCGGACGGACGCGAGCTTCTGGTCGGAGCCGCTGAACGCCCTCACCAATCTCGCGTTCCTCGTCGCCGCAATCCTGATCGTGACCCGGGCACGGCACGAGCAGGGCAGGCTCACCTGGGAGGCGGCGGCGCTCGCCGTGCTGACGGCGCTCGTCGGGGTAGGCAGCCTGCTGTTCCACACCTTCGCGACCGTGTGGGGTCGGTGGCTCGACCTCGTGTTCATCGCGGCGTTCGTCTACGTACTCCTCGCCCTGTGCCTCGCCCGCGTCGCGGGACTCGGGTGGCGCGGGGTGCTGGCCGGGCTCGTCCTGTATGCCGTCTTCGAGCGGGGGGTGCTCGCCGCCGTCCCGCCTGGAACGATGGGCGGCTCGCTGCTCTACCTCCCGCCGGTCCTGGCGCTTGCCGCGTTGGCCTGGTACGCGCGGCATCAAGCCCATCCGGCGGCGCCCCGCCTCGCCGCGACGGTCGGTGTCTTCATCGTTGCGATCGCCGTCCGGACCGTGGACTTGCCGCTCTGTCGGGCGTGGCCGACGGGGACCCACTTCCTTTGGCACCTGCTTACCGCGTGGGTGCTCTACCTCGCGGCGACGGCCGTGCTCGCGCCACGAGGCGCGCCTTCAGGGTGACGGAGAAGAACCGCCCGGGCCAGCACTCGGCCAGGCAGCGGGTGTCAGGGCTTCGGCAGGGTCCGGAAGCCGAAGGGGAGGAGCAGCGACGCGAAGCGGGTGAAGGCGCGCGGGCTCGCCGCTTCGACGGCCGCACCGAGGGCAGGTGCATCGGCGAGAACGCGACGGGCAAGCGGCGACACCCTGCGCGGCCGATCCAGCAGCTCGGGCGGGAGATTGAACTCCGCCCACTCGTAGAGCCTGATGTCGTCCGGCGCAGTCACTTCGCTTGCCTCTGGAGGTCCTGTTCGTCGCTTCGGTACCCTTGTTAGTGTCTCAAACGCACAGATCCGTTCAATCGTCTACAAGTCTAGGCCGCAAGGTGGATGCGCCAGTGTGAAGAATTGTGACAGGGGCGGGCTCTCGCACGCGCGACGACGATGCTCATCTGTCGCCGCTCGCCCGCGGTCCTGACACCGACGATGGCCGAACAGTGACGGCCCGATGACAGCGCTTCGTCGGGACTGGCCCTCACGGGTCAGGACGCGTCGCCGCCTCGGGGTACAGATCGGGGAACAGGAACTGGAGGGCGTCGAGCGGCATCCCGAACCGCACGGGCCCGAGCGGTGTGTCACTTTCGACAAGACCCGTCGCGAGTAATCTCGAAAGGAGCCCCTGGGCGGTCCGCTCCCCGAGCCCGGTCATTTGACGGAACTCGGCCCGGGTGGCCGGCCCGGCAGTGAACAGGTGATGGAGCGGAAGCACAGCCTCGGCGCGAATCCGCTTGTCCGCCGTCGACCGGAACGCGATCAGCGCCGTGATCCGCGCCTTCACGCCGTCGAGGTCGAGCAAGCGCCCCATGAAGGTACTCTGGTCTTCGCAGACGTCGAGGAAGAAGCTGCTCCACCGGCGCAGACCCGCCTCGCTGAGATTCCCGCGGCCATCGAGGTCGCCCCGCCGCGGCTCGTCGGCGTCGGCGAGCCGCGCGTAGTACTCGTCGCGCCTTCGGGCAAGCCCGCGAGAAACGGACCATACCCCCCCTGTGATCGGGTAGAGCGCCGCATGCGTCGCGAGCCGGGCGGCTCGGCCGTTCCCGTCGACGAAGGGGTGGACCCAGGCAAGACGCTGGTGGGCGCACGCGATGCGGATCAAGCGCTCGTCGTGCGAGCGTTTCGCCGCATAGACCTCCTCGTACCTGCCGAGAAATCGACCGATCGCGCGCGGCCCGGGCGGGACGTGCTCGCCGACCCGGACGGTCTGCGTCCGGGTCTCTCCCGGTCGCACGACCACGCCGTCGGGGCTCGTACGGTCGGCCGCGCTCAATCGGCCGTACATGGCCCGATGCGCGTCGAGGGCGAACTCCGCGGTGAGGGCGTTCGCTCCTTCCTCGACCCTCTCCTCCAGCTCCCGCTCCGCTTCGATGTGGGCGAGGGCGATCCGTTGCAGCTTGGCAGTCTCGGGCTTGTCCGAGAAATCCCGCTTCAGGGCTCGCTCGATGTTGAGTGGATGCGTGCTCTGCCCCTCGATTCGGTTGCTGTAGTACGAGTTCATGGCGCGCAGCAGTTCGCGAAGGCGCGCGCGCGTGGAGGGATGGGCTTTGCTCGCGAGCCGCAGCGATGCTTCGCTGATCGCCGCCGCGCTGCTGCGGAACGCTTCCAGGTCCTTCTGCGGCAGCAGCGGCTCGAACTGTACGGGGTCTGTGTAGCGCTCCATTCTACGGTTTCATATTGCTGACATTTATTCAGTCAGAATATGTTGTACAACTTAAGGAAATAATGTGAATATCATCTCATATTCGGCCGAAATATCTCAATTGTTTTGCCGATTTGTTTGCCGACCGTGTTTTGCCCCAGAAGCCGGCTGGAATGGCCGCGGTCGACCTCCCCCACGCCTACGTTTGCGTAGGGCGGAAGCGGCCTCCCGAGGGGGCCGTCTACTTGGTGACGCCGAGATTGCGGTAGAGCCGCTCGACGAGCGCCCGCAGCTCCGCCGTCTCCGCGGCGAGTCGCACGACCTCCGCCTTCAGCGCCGCGATCTCGGTCGCCGGCGGGGCTTCGACGCCACCGGTCGCGGGGGCAGGTCGGGCGGCGGACACCTCGACCGGACCGGAGAGAAGGTGCGCCCACCGGTGCTCGCGGGACCCAGGCACTCTGGGCAGCTGGACCGTCAGCGGCCCGCCGTCGGCTGCGGGCCGGGCTGCCAACGCCTGCAAGGCCGCCTCGACGGCGCCGAGGTCGGCGAATCGATGCAGGCGCTCGGTGTTGATCCGGAGCTCGCCCGGGGTCTGGGGGCCACGCAGCATCAGCGCCGCGAGCAGCGCGACCGCCGGGTCCGTCAGATTCATGACGCGCCCGACGTTGTGCGCGTACCGCATCACGCGGGACCCGCTCGACTCGATGACCAGGGACAGCGGGCGCAGCGCGTCGACGGCCGCCTGCACCTCGGCCTCGGTCGCCTGCATGAGCGGGTCGCGGTTGTTCTTCTGATTGCACCCGCCAGCGAGCGCGTTAAGGGACAGGGGATAGGTGTCCGGGACGGTGCGCTCCTTCTCGACGAGGACGCCGAGCACCCGCGTCTCGAGGAGCGAGAGCTGCGGCAGCCCCGTCGGCACCCCCGCCACCCCGGCTACGCCTTGCGGTAGAGCTCGGCCCCCTGCGCGACGAACTCCTTGGCCTTCTCGGCCATGCCCTTGGCGAGGGCCTCGTCGGCCGAGACCCCCTGCTTCGCCGCGTAGTCGCGCACGTCCTGGGTGATCTTCATCGAGCAGAAGTGCGGCCCGCACATCGAGCAGAAGTGGGCGAGCTTCGCCCCCTCCTGCGGCAGGGTCTCGTCGTGGAACTGGCGGGCCTTGTCCGGATCGAGGCCGAGATTGAACTGGTCGTCCCAGCGGAACTCGAACCGGGCCTTCGACAGCGCGTTGTCGCGGATCTGGGCGCCGGGGTGGCCCTTGCCGAGGTCGGCGGCATGGGCGGCGATCTTGTAGGCGATGATCCCGTCCTTGACGTCGTCCTTGTCGGGCAGCCCCAGGTGCTCCTTGGGCGTGACGTAGCAGAGCATCGCAGTGCCGTACCAGCCGATCATCGCCGCGCCGATCGCACTCGTGATGTGGTCGTAGCCGGGCGCAATGTCGGTCGTGAGCGGCCCGAGGGTGTAGAAGGGCGCTTCGTGGCAGTCCGCGAGCTCGAGGTCCATGTTCTCCTTGATGAGCTGCATCGGCACGTGCCCGGGCCCCTCGATCATGACCTGGCAGTCGCGCTCCCAGGCGATCTTCGTCAGCTCGCCGAGGGTCCGGAGCTCCGCGAGCTGGGCCTCGTCGTTCGCGTCGTAGATCGAGCCCGGACGCAGGCCGTCGCCGAGGCTGAAGGCGACGTCGTAGGCCCGCATGATTTCGCAGATCTCCGCGAAGCGGGTGTAGAGGAAGCTCTCCTCGTGATGCGCGAGGCACCACTTGGCCATGATCGAGCCGCCGCGCGAGACGATGCCGGTCATGCGCTTCGCCGTGAGCGGAATGAACGGCAGCCGCACGCCGGCGTGGATGGTGAAGTAGTCGACGCCCTGCTCGGCCTGCTCGATCAGCGTGTCGCGGAACATTTCCCAGGTGAGCTCCTCGGCCTTCCCGTCCACCTTTTCGAGCGCCTGGTAGATCGGCACCGTGCCGATCGGCACGGGCGAGTTCCGGATGATCCACTCGCGGGTCTCGTGGATGTGCTTCCCGGTCGAGAGATCCATCACCGTGTCGGCGCCCCACCGGATCGCCCAGGTCATCTTGTCGACCTCCTCGGCGATGCCGGAGGTCACCGCCGAGTTGCCGATGTTGGCGTTGATCTTCACCAGGAAGTTGCGGCCGATGATCATCGGCTCGCTCTCCGGGTGGTTGACGTTCGCCGGGATGATGGCGCGGCCGCGTGCGACCTCGCTCCGGACGAACTCGGGCGTGATCTCCTCCGGGATCGAGGCGCCGAACGACTGGCCGGGGTGCTGGCGCGCGAGCGCCTCGGC
>DATEDA010000033.1:0-52357 GCA_035286595.1 Burkholderiales bacterium
TGATCAGCGGGACGCTGTGCATCTCGGTGCGGCCGAAGAGCCGCGGGATGAGGTAGTAGATCGAGCCCATCGAGATCAGGCCCACCCAGCCGAGCGCCCCGCTGTGCACGTGGCCGATGGTCCAGTCGGTGTAGTGCGACAGCGCGTTCACCGTCTTGATCGACATCATCGGCCCCTCGAACGTGGACATGCCGTAGAACGAGAGCGACACGATCAGGAACTTGAGGATCGGGTCGGTGCGCAGTTTGTGCCACGCGCCCGAAAGGGTCATGATGCCGTTGATCATTCCGCCCCACGACGGCGCGAGCAGGATGAGCGAGAACACCATGCCGAGCGACTGGGTCCAGTCGGGGAGCGCGGTGTAGTGCAGGTGGTGCGGGCCGGCCCACATGTAGGTGAAGATGAGCGCCCAGAAGTGCACCACCGAGAGGCGATACGAGTAGATCGGCCGGCCCGCCTGCTTCGGGACGAAGTAGTACATCATCCCGAGGAAGCCGGCGGTGAGGAAGAAACCGACCGCGTTGTGGCCGTACCACCACTGCACCATCGCGTCCTGGGTGCCGGCGTAGGCCGAGTAGGACTTCCAGAAGGTGGCCGGCATCGCGGCGCTGTTCACGATGTGCAGCAGGGCGACCGTGATGATGAACGCGCCGAAGAACCAGTTCGCGACGTAGATGTGCGCGACCTTGCGCCTGGCGAGAGTGCCGAAGAACACGACCGCGTAGGCGACCCACACCAGCGCGATCAGGATGTCGATCGGCCATTCGAGCTCGGCGTACTCCTTCGAGGTGGTGATGCCGAGCGGCAGCGTGATCGCGGCGGCGACGATCACCGCCTGCCAGCCCCAGAAGGTGAACCCGGCCAGCGCCTCCGAGAAGAGCCGCGTGTGGCAGGTGCGCTGCACGACGTAGTACGAAGTGGCGAAGAGCGCGCTGCCGCCGAACGCGAAGATCACCGCGTTGGTGTGGAGCGGCCGCAGCCGGCCGTAGCTCAGCCACGGCACGTTGAAGTTGAGCTCCGGCCAGAGCAGCTGGGCGGCGATGACCACGCCGACCAGCATGCCGACCACGCCCCAGACCACGGTCATGACCGCGAACTGCCTGACGACCGTGTAGTTGTACGTGGCTTCTGCTTGCATGCGAGCGAGCCCCCCGTTTAGCGCCCGGCGCGGCCGGAAAGCCAGTGGCGATGCTACGGGGGTGCGAACGGCGGGATTTGACTTGAGTCAAACCGGACGGTCGTCGTCCATGAGCACGTCGTGCGCCGGGCGCTCGAGGTCGTCGAACTGCCCGCTCTCGAGCGCGCGCCAGAACACCCAGCCGATGCCGAGCACCAGCACGACCGAGAGCGGCACGAGGATGTAGAGGCTTTCCACGGGCTCAGGCCGCCGCCAGCGCCGGTGCGGCGACCCCCGCCCGGCCGGCGGTGACGCCGAGCGGGCGCAGCGCATTCAGCACCACGGCGAGCGAGCTCGCCGCCATCCCCACCGCCGCCTCCCACGGCCCGATCCAGCCGCTCGCCGCGGCCGGCAGCGCCACCGCGTTGTAGAGGATCGCCCAGCCGAGGTTCTGCCGGATGACGCGCATCGCGCCGCGGGCGACTGCGAACCCGTCGCTGATTCCACCCAGGGAGTCGCCGAGCAGCACCAGGTCCGCCTGCACCTGCGCCGCGTCCGCGCCGCTCGCCAGCGCGACCGAGACGTCCGCGCCGGCAAGTACCGGCGCGTCGTTGAGCCCGTCGCCGATCATCGCGACGACCCGCCCCTCGCGCTGCAGCCCCGCGACAAAGGCAAACTTGTCCTGAGGCGTCGCGCCGCCGACGAAGGAGTCGATGCCGAGCCGGCGCGCGACCGCCTCGACCACCGCCGGGTCGTCGCCGCTGCAAAGATGAACGCGCAGGCCGTGGGCGGCGAGCGCATCGACCAGTTCGGGCGCGTCCGCGCGCAGCTGGTCCTCGAGGAGAAATGCCGCGAGCCAGCCGCGCTCGTCAACGAGGAACACCGGCGTATAGAGCGCCGGGCGAGGCGCGAACCGCGCGGGAAGGGGCTCCCCCGCGAGCTCGCGGCAGAAGCGCTCGCCCCCGATTCGGACCCGCCGGCCGTCCACGATCGCCTCGACGCCGTGGCCAGGACAGTTCCGGAGCGCGCTGACGCTCGGGAGCGGCCCCTCGCCCCGGAAGGCGCGCGCGATCGGATGGCGGCTCGACGCCTCGATCGCGCGCGCGAGCGCGAAGCAGCGGTCCGCGCCGAGCGACGCGAGCGGAACGAAGTGCGCAATTGCGAATCGGCCCGTAGTCAGCGTGCCGGTCTTGTCGAGCACGACGTCGGTCGTTCGCTCGAGCACCTCCACTGCGCGCGAGCGAGTGAGCGCCACACCGCCCGCGAGGAGCCGTGCGTTGGCGCGCGTGAGAACGACGGGCGCGGCGAGCGCAAGGGCGCACGGGCAGGTCGCGACCAGCACGGCGACCGCAACCCACGGCGCGCGGTCGGGCGCGACGTGCAGCCACCAGAGGAATGCGAGCGCCGCGGCGGCCAGCACCAGCCAGGTGAGCGCGCGCGCGACCCGGTCCGCGCTCTCGACGAGCCGCGGCCGTCCGGCCGCAGCGCGCTCGACCAGGCGCGCGATCGCCGCCGCCCGGGTGTCCGCGCCCGCGCGCGCGACGCGCATCACGAGCGGCTGCTCGAGGTTCACCGCGCCGCCGGTCAGCTCGGCGCCCGCGCGTTTCGCGACCGGTCGCGACTCCCCGGTGAGCAGGGACTCATCGCAGCTCGAGGCGCCCGACATCACCACCCCGTCGGCGGGGACGCGCTCGCCCGCCGGCACCAGCACGTGGTCGCCAGGGGCGAGCAGATGCGCGGCGAGCCGCTCCGCGCTGGCGGCATCGCCCTGGTCGCGCAGCCGCCACGCAAGCGCTGGCATCCAACGCCGGAGATGATCGAGCTCGCGCGCGGCGCGCTGCCGCGCTGCCATCTCCACGTAGCGGGCGCCGAGCAGCAGGAAGACGAGCATCGCGATCGAATCGAAGTACACCTCCCCTGCACCGGCCAAGGTTGCCCAGGCGCTGGCCGCGAACCCGGCGGCAAGACCGAGCGCGATCGGGGTGTCGAGGCTGATCCGACCCTGCTTCAGGTCCTGCCACGCGGCCGAGAAGAATGGCCCGCAAGAGAACAGCATGACGGGAGCCGTGAGGACGAGGCTCGCCCACCGCATGAGTTGCTCGGCATCGCGCGTGAGGGTCCCGGCCCCATCGTCGATGTAAGCGGGAAACGCGTACATCATCACCTGCATCGCGCCGAATCCGGCGACGAAGAGCCGCCACAGCGCGCGGCGCCGATCGCGGCGCTCGAGCTCGTCCTGCCGGCGCGGGTCGTACGGGTAGGCGTCGTAGCCGATCGCCCGGATCGCTTCCAGGATCCCGCTCAGGCGCACGCGCCGTGGGTCCCAGGCAACCTGTGCGCGATGGGTCGCGTAGTTGATGTCCACGCGCAGGACGCCGGGCACACGCCGCAGGTACTGCTCGCTCAGCCAGAGGCAGGCGGCGCAGCGGATCCGGTCGAGGATCAGCGCGGCCTCGCGTTCGTGCTCGGTCGGGGCCGCGACGAACTGGCGCTGCGCGACGGCGTCGTCGTAGATCCCGGCGGGCGGCAGGTCCCGGGCGGGCGGCGCGAGGTCGCTCCCGGGCTGCGGCGCCAGGCGCGTTTCGTAGTACCGCTGGAAGCCGGCGGCGACGATGGTGCGCGCCACCGCCTCACAGCCGGCGCAGCAGAGCTCGCGCTGCGCGCCGAGCACGGGCGCAACATGACGGCCCGGCTGGACGACGGGCAGCCCGCAATGGAAGCAGGCGGGAACCGGTGCGGCGACGGTCACCGACCGATGCTAGGCACCGCCGGCGCGCCCCTGTTGACGTGGATCAAACCGGGAGCGACCGGTATCCTTGGCGCCGCCAGGGAGAACCGCCATGCTCATCAACTGCGCTGCCTACGAGAACGGCCGGAAGCTCGCGGACATCGCACGCAACGAAATCAGCGAGTACCTGAAGCGGCCCGGCTGCTTCGTGTGGGTCGCGCTCTACGAGCCCGAGCTCGGCGAGCTGGAAGCGATGCAGGAGGAGTTCGGCCTGCACGAGCTCGCGGTCGACGACGCGCAGACCGGTCACCAGCGGCCGAAGATCGAGGAGTACGGAGACTCGCTCTTCGTGGTGCTGCACACCGTCGAGCTCGAGGGAAAGGAGCTGAGGGTCGGCGAGGTCGACGTCTTCGCCGGCGCGAACTACATCCTGACGGTCAGGCACCGCACCAAGCGCGGCTTCGCCGACGTCCGCGCCCGCTGCGAACGGGAGCCGGAGCTGCTGCGGCACGGCTCGGGGTTCGTGCTCTACGCACTCATGGACGCAGTCGTGGACCGCTACTTCCCGGTCGTGGAGGCGCTCGAGACGGAGTTCGAGAGCATCGAGGACCAGATCTTCGGCGGCGGCCTCGCGCGGCAGAACATCGAGTCGCTCTACGCGCTCAAGCAGAAGCTCATGATCCTGAAGCACGCCGCGGGCCCCCTGCTTGATTCGGTGGGGAAGCTCTATGGCGGCAGGGTGCCGCAGGTCTGCGTCGGCACCCAGGAGTACTTCCGCGACGTCTACGACCACCTCAGCCGGATCAACCAGACGATCGACACGATCCGCGACTCGGTCACGACCGCGATGGCGGTGAGCCTGTCGCTGATCCAGCTGCAGAACAGCGAGATGACGAAGCGGCTGGCGTCCTACGCCGCGCTCGTCGCGGTGCCGACGATGATCGCGGGGGTCTACGGCATGAACTTCGAGCACATGCCGGAGCTGAAGTGGACCTTCGGCTACCCGCTCGCCGTCGGGGCGATGGTCGCGATCGACGCCTGGCTCTTCTACAAGTTCCGCAAGGCCGGCTGGCTGTAGCGGCCAGCTACTGCGCCGTCCAGCCGCCGTCGATCACCAGGCTCGTGCCGGTGATGAGCGAGGCTCCCGGCGAAGCGAGGAACACCACCGCGGCGGCGACCTCCTCCGGCTGACCGATGCGCCCGAGCGGGATGCGGTCGTAGGCCCAGTCGCGGAAGGCGGGTTGCGCGAACATCGGGCGGGTCATCGGCGTCTCGATGAACGTCGGCGCGACCGAGTTCACCCGGATGTTGTGCCGGGCGAGCTCGACCGCCATCGCCTTCGTCAACCCCTCGAGCGCGTGCTTCGACAGACAATAAACGGACCGGTTCGGCGCGCCGACGTGCCCCATCTGGGACGACACGTTGATGATCGCGCCGCCCCGCTGCTTCCGGTCGGGCGCCTCCAGCATCTTCCTCGCCGCCGCCTGCGCGGCGAGGAAGGCGGCCCTGACGTTCAGGCCGAGCAGGCGATCGAGGTGCTCCTCGCTCACATCGACGAACGGCTCCGGGATGTTGGCACCGGCGTTGTTCACCATCACGTCGAGCGCGGGAAGCGCCGCGAACGTCCGCTTGAGGGCGGCCGCGTCCGTGACGTCGCAGGCGCAAGTCTTCGCCCGCCCGCCGGCCGCACGGATCTCGGCCGCGGCCTGCTCGATCTCGGAGGCGGTCCGGGCGATGAGCCACACCTCCGCGCCGGCCTCGGCGAGCGCAACCGCCGCGCTGCGCCCGATCCCGCGTCCGGCGCCCGTGACGAGCGCCACGCGTCCGTCGAGGCGTGCCTGGCGGCCCGTCAACTTGCGACGCCCTTCGCGTCAGGCAACCTCGAGCCGTCCGCTTCGAGCCCCCGCCGGACCGCGCTCGGCGAGCTTCCGGTCCAGCGGCGGAACGCCCGGTTGAAGCTCGACACCTCGGCGAAGCCGACCAGGTACGCGACCTCCGCGACGGAGTAGTCCGTGCGCTGCAGGTAACCGGCCGCGAGCTCGCGCCGCGTGTCGTCGAGCAGCTTGGCGAAGCTCGTCCCCGCCTCGGCGAGCCGGCGATGCAGCGTGCGCGGGCTGAGCGCGACCCCCCGCGCGATCTCGGCCTGGGTGGGCGGACCCGACGGGAGGAGCTCGAGGGTCCGCCGGCGCACTTGCGCCACGATGTCGGTCCGATCGAGCCGCTCGAGGTATTCGAGCGCGACGCGCTCGTTCGCGAGCGCCACATCGGGATTGGCGGTGGGCAGCCGCTGCGCGAGGTCCTCGCGCCGGCACAGCACGCTTGTCCGCTCCGCGCTCCACACGATCGGGCACCGAAACCATTCGTCGAACGGCGCGCGCGGATCCGGCGCGCTGCGCACGACCGTGACCTCGATCGGGGCGAACGCCTCGCCGTAGGTAATCCGGGACAGCCGGACGAAACCGGCGGCGAGCCAGTCGTGCAGCCAGAGCGACGGATGCCGCGACGGCACGGCGAAGACGAACGACATCCGCATCCCGCGAGGGTCATCCTCGATCTGCAGCGACCAGACTTCGCTCAGCACGCGGAAGTAGCGCGCGAGCCGCCGCGCCGCTTCGCCGAGCGTCGCGCTCGATAGCCAGGTGTAGCCCACCGCGTGCATGGCGGTCCCGTACATCTGCTTCGCGACCTCGATGCCGAACGCCGGATCGGGCACGGCATCGTCGATGACCCGCCACAGCCGCTGTGCCGCGCGGACCGGTACGCGCGCGCCCGGCACTCTGAGCGCGGCGGGGTCGACGCCGGCGGTGCGGAAGACCGCTTCGGGATCCATTCCGCGCGCCTCGAGCGCGCGCCAGACGTTGAGCGCCGGAGAAACGAGCGCCGTGGCGGTCGCCGCGGGATTGGGGTCTTCCATCTAACGCCTGGCTGCGAAGGACAAGGTTCTGGCGGACCGGGTCAACGGCAAAGGGTACGCCAGCCCGTATCTTCCCGCACCTTCAGCGGGCACCGGCGCCCGCGGGAGTGAATCGGAACTGATGGAAGAGTTTCTCACGCCGGAGACGGTGCTCGCCGATCTCAGGCATACCGCCATCTGGGGCGGCCTCGACGACGAGGGCATTGCGCGCCTCGCCCACCATGCGTTGTTCTTCGCGGGACGGGGACACGCCGCGCTCAACCCGCTGATCGCCGCCTTCTACCCCGAGTACGCAGGCAGGGTGGCCGGGGCGCGGCGCGAGGAGGTGTTCGCCCGCATTCGCGGCCAGGTCCACGAAGGGCTCCTGCGGCCCGGCGTGCTCCTTCACTTCCTGTGCCACGACCCCGATCTCGGCATCGTCTCCGCCGCCGCTCGCGACGTCGCTTGCCTGGGGCTCGTCGAGGAGCCCGACGGGGCGCGCGGTGCGGACTGGGTCCTGAAGCTCGTGGTCACCGGCTCGGTCGTCAATTCCGGCGCCGCGCTCGGGGGGCTCCTCGCGCTGGGGGATGAGGCCGTGAACGCCAAGCTCGCGGTGCTCCGCGCCGGACTCGCCCTGCCGTGGGCCGATCGGGCGCTCGGCCAGATGGCGAGCTGCGCCACGGGCTACGTGCTCGCCGCGACCGTGACGTTCTGGCTCGAGTGGATGGAAGCGTTGGCCGCCGACCTCCCGGAGGCGACGCGGGTCTTCGACTGGACTGTGCGCGCGCTCCTCGCCCAGCGCGAAGCGATGATCGAGCAGACCATCCTCCGGGGGAGACTCCCGGCGCGCGAGCGTCCCAACGGGGATCACGGCGCGGGCGAGCTCTCGGTGGCGGTATTTGCGGCGTCGATCGGGCCACGCCTGCGCGCGCTCGTGCCCGCGGCGCGCCAGTCGGAGATCTTTCTGCGTGCGGTCGCTGCCTGGAGCGGCGCGCGCGACGCCGGCAGCGGCGTTCCGCTGAACGGCGTGTCGGCCTGAGTCGGCGCATCGCCGGAATCGCGCAACCGGGCTCGCGTCAGGGCTGTGTGGAGTTGAGCCCCACGAAGGTGCCCCCGTTGCGTCGTGCCAGCTCCCGCATCAGCGTCGCGAAGCGAACCCCGGTGTAGCTCGACTGCGCCGGCGGCGCGAACATGGTCGGGAAGCCGACTCCGTGGATGCGAACCGGCCGGTCGCCCGCGGCATCCGGCCGGTTGAGCCGATCGACCTGGCGCACGACGTCGTCGATGGAGGGGCCGGTGAACTCGTCGCCGAAGACGTAGAGACTGATCTTCCGGTCCGGGCGGTAGAAGGTCCGGATCGCGGTCTCGATGCCTTGCGCGGGACTGCTGACGCTGAACGGCTTCCAGTCCCGCAGGCGTTCGACGATGGCGCGCCGGCGCGCGGTGCTGTCGGGAATCCACTGGCCCGCGTACTGCGAGAACATGAGCTGGCCCATGTCGCTCATCACCTGGATGCCCTTGACCCGCGGGTAGAGCTTCAGGGTTTCCTCCACCTTGCGCCGCATCGCCGACCAGGCGAGCGTCTGCATGCTGCCCGAGGTGTCGATGATGAAGATGATGTACTCGCTGTCGATCGGGATCCCGCCGACCAGGCGGTCCGGCGGCATCTCCCGCCGCTGGGCGAGCAGCCGCTGCATCTCCGCCGTGAGCTCCTGCTGCGCCAGCGCGAGCTGGCCGCCGAGGCGATTCTGCACGGCGGCGGTGTCGCGCGCCGCCCGGTAGCGGCCTTCGATCGTCGTGAGCTCGTCCTGGTAACGGGCGAGCAGCCGCTCGGCCTGCGACGCTTCGGCCTGTCGCGCCCCGAGCTCCGCTTGGAGCGCCGTGAGACGGAGCTCGAGCTCGGCGGACTCCTCCTGCAGGACGCGCAGCTCCGCCCGCAGCGTCTCCGCGTCGCGTTCCACGACCTGGGGCTCGACGCCGCGCGTGATGACGAACAGGAGCAGGATCGCGCCGAAGCCGCAGCAGATGACGTCGAGAAACGACATCTCGCCGCCCTCGAACTCGCGCCGGCGGCGCCGGCTCATTGGACCACCCTCGCGGCTACGGCCGCTCGGGATTCGCCCTTGGGGCGGCCCTGCGGGCTCATGGCCAATCCTCCGCCGGGCTGAGGAACGAGCCGCGGCTGAGCTGCGCGAGCCGCCAGTACGCCGCCGCCGCCAGGGGATCGCCCTCCATGGGCAGCAGGATCACGTTCACGGGGACGCCCCTGGGCAGCGCGGCGACGGCGGCCTCGAAGAAGCGCAGGCGCTGCTCGCCCGAGACCGTGTACGCCTCGCCCCGCTCGCGGTCGACGGTCGGCAGCCCGTCGGTCACGAGGAACACGTTGTCCGGCCTGGGCTGGAGCCGGTTGATGACGTCGAGCGCGTGGTAGAGGCTCGTCCCGCCCTGGGGGACGATCTGTTTCGTCGCGTCGACCGTGCGGTTGAGCACCGCGGGGTCCCCCGCATCGAGCCAGCGGGAGCCGGTGTCGCGCACGACCGGCGCGGCGTGCTCGTTGAACGTGAAGACCTGGAACCGCGCGCCGGGCGGGATCTGGGTGGCGATCCAGTCCACCGTGGCGAGCGCGCGCTGCCACTTCGGCGCCTGGCGCTGCGCGCTCGCGGGCATGTTGCGCAGCCGGACGACGTCGACGATCCGCTCGGCGAGCATGCTGGCCGAGGTGTCGAACAGGATGAGCACGCGCTCGCCGCCGACCTTCAGCCCGGTGAGGTACTGGCGGTCGCCTTCGCCGGGGAAGGCGCGCAGACGGTCGCCCTCCTCGACGCGCTGGCGGGCGCCTCCCTCCAGCCGTTTCAGCGCCTCGTCGTTCGACTTGAGATCCGCCTTCAGGCGATTGACGTGCGTCTCGCGGGCGACGCTGTCGGCCTCGAGCTGCGCGAGGTCGTAGCGGCGTCCGGCGATGTTCTCGGTCATCGTCCGCGCCTGGGCGAGCAGACGCTGGCGGCGCTCGCGGGCCTGCGCCACGCTCGCGCCGAGCGCCGCGGCCTGCGCCCGGTCGCTCGCCACCTGCCGCTCCCGCGCCTCGAGCTCCCGCTGGAGCGCATCGGTCGCCTCGCGCCGCTGGGCGGCGGAGCTGTGGCTCAGGATGAGAAACAGCAGCAGGACGGCGCCGAAGCCGCAGCAGATGGCGTCGAGAAACGACATGCTGAGCGTCGTCGAGGGCCGGCGCTGCTTCATGGCGGCGCGTCAGCTGGTGCGCAGGTGCCGGACCAGGCGGTCGTTGACGTAGGTCTCGGTATCCAGCACCAGGCGCTCCTGCGCGAGCTGGAGCTGATGAACCAGGAACATGAGCACGATGCTCAGCAGCAGCGCGATCAGGGTGGAGTTGAACGCGGTCCCGAGGTTTTCCGTGACGCCGGTGATGTCGCCCTGGACCGCGCGATGGGCGAGCCCCATCGCGTTGCCGATTCCGCGCACCGTCCCGATGAAGCCGATGGCCGGAATGGCCCAGGCGACGTAGCGAATCTGCGCCAGCTCGGAGTCGAGGCGCTCGCCCTCGTTCTCGCACACCGCGCTGATGGCGGATGCCGCGTCCTGCACGTTGTGCGTCGTCTCGAATCGCGTGAGCGACTGCGACACCGCCCGCGGCAGCAGGAGATTGCGCAGGACCGGCTTGAGCGCTTCGAGCGGCTTGGCGTAGCGCCGCGCGTCCTCGGGCAGGATCTTGATCCCCTCGGTGAGCGGCAGCAGCTCGGACTCGAGCAGCCCGCGCTCGCGCAGCACGAACACCCACTTGTAGCCGAGGATCGCCAGCGCCCACAGCATCAGCACGAAGCAAGACTCCTGCTCGTAGTCCTTGAGGATCACCCAGAGCGAGCTCTCGACCACGGCGTCGGGCTGCTTGGCCACCAGCGCGCGGCTCTCGACGAGGTCGGCCTCGGCGTTCGGCCTCACGACGGTGACGTAGACGCCGTGCACGAGAATGACGGCGAAGATCAGGGCGAAGAACTGATAGACGAACTCGGCGGGGAAGTGCTTGAGCATGTCGGTCCTGGCTCAGATGTCGGCCGGGAAGGACACGGCCACGTCGGGTCTGGGTCGCTCTTCCGCGTCCTTCCGCGGCGGCTCCCGCCCCCGGCGGGCGGGGGATTGCTTCTCCGCCTTCGGCGCGGGCTTCTCCGCGACGGGCGGCGGCTTCGGATCCTGGGCCTGGGCCGCGGCCGGGAGCCCGGCGGCGAGGCACGCCGCCGTCCCGGCCGCGAGCACGGCATTCCGATAGAACCGGCAGCGGTGCACTGTCATTTCGTCTCCGTCGCGTACCGGGCGCAGCGGAAGCCGACGTCGGGCCGCGGGTCGGTCCCGTAGTCCCGATAGGTCCAGCGCAGCGCGCTGACGCTCGCCTGCATCCAGCTCGAGCCGCGAATCACGTGGTGCTTTCCGGCGGCCGGGCCGGTCGGGTCCAGCTCCGGGGTGCTCGTGGTGCGCACGTCATAGTAATCGTGGACCCATTCGGCGGCGTTGCCGGCCAGGTCGAAGAACCCTGCGGCGCTCGGCGGGAAGCGGCCGACCGGCGCCGGGCCGGCGTAGCCGTCGTTGTACTCCTTGAGCGCGTCGGCGAGCACGCCGGCCACCGACCGATCGGCGAAGTTGCCGCTGCCTGCCGCCGGCGGCATGTCGTCCCCCCAGGGGAAGCGGCTCGCCTTCGCCACGCCCGCGTGGCGGGCGGCCCATTCCCACTCCGCCTCCGTCGGGAGGCGGAAGCCGTGCCGCAGCGGGTGCGCCGGCGCGAGCCCGCCGGCGGCGCTCGCATAGCTCGCCGGAAGCTGCCCGGCCTCGTTCAGGGAGTTGCAGTAGCCGGCGGCGTCTTCCCAGCGCACGTTCACCACCGGCGCGGCGGGATCGTCGAGCCCGAGCGAGCCATACCTCCCCGACTGGTGGTTCGGCCGGTACTTCCGGAACTGGGCGTTCGTCACCTCGGTCGCGCCGAGGTAGTACGCGCGCGAGAGCTGCACCTCGCGCAGCATCTCGTTCGCCCGCTGGCCGGGGTCGCGCCGCGAGGCGCCCATGGTGAACTTGCCGGGGCGGACGAGCACCATGGTCGTGCCGTCGGGCGCGGCGACCCGCTCCGGCAGCGCGGGCGGCGCGCCCACCGCGCGCAGGGCGACGGACAGGGTCTGCTCGAATCCGGGCCGGGGCGTGACCCAGCGCTGGGCGGGCTCGAAGCCGTCGCGCCTGATCTCGAGGAGCGTCGGCGCCGCGGGCAGCGCGTGCTTCCCGTTGGCCGGTCCGAGCGTGCGTCCTTCGATCGCCAGTACGGCGTCCCGCGGCTGGACCTGGAGCGTGACCTGGCCCAGCTCCGCGCTCAAGGCGACACGCAGGTTGCGCGACTCCGCACGCTCGAAGCGCACCGACTGGCTGACGGTGCCGTACCCGCGCTTCGACACCGCGATGCGGTGCTCGCGGCCCGGGCTGAGCGCGAGCGTGGTCGGCGTCGTTCCGGCGTAGCGGCCGTCGACCGCGACGCTCGCGCCGCCCGGTTCGCTCTCGACCCGCAGCTCGCCGTCCGCGGGGCTCAGCGTCACCGGTCCGATGGCCTGCGGCTGGCCGGCGACGACGGCGAGCTCGCGTCGCCATGGCTTGTAGCCCGGCGCGCGGATCTCGAGCGCGCGTGTCCCCGCGGCGAGCTGCGCCGTCAGCGGCAGCGGCCCGATCGGCGCCCCATCCACCCAGAGCGCGGCGCCCGCGGTCGCCGACTGGACGCTCACCGCCGCCCCGGCGGGGACGAGCATCGCGGCGAGCGTCTGACGGCGCCCCAGCCCCTCGACCGCGATGGTCTGGGCGAGCTCCGCGTAGCCTTCGGCCCGGATCACGATGCGGTGCTCGCCCGCGGCGAGCTCGAGCTCCGCGAGTGGCGTTCGCCCCTTGTCCTCGCCGTCCGCGAGCACCGCGGCGCCGGAGACGCCCGGGGTTTCCACCGTGAGATAGCCGGGGAGCTTGTCGAGCGCGAGCGCGAGCCGCTGGTTGGTGGCCTGCGTGATCTCGACCTCGCGTACCAGCGGGCGGTAACCGGTCCGGTCGGCGTGCAGCCGGTAGACGCCGGGCAGCGCGAGGTAGCCTTCGGCGAGCGGGATTGCGGGGATCGCGCCCTCGAGTCTCATCCGGTCCGGCGCGGGCTGAACGTCCACGTACAGCATGCGCGCGGAGAACACGAACCACAGCACGCCGGCCAGCACCGCCACGCCGGCCAGCACGTACCGCGCACCGACGCGCCGGCGGCGCGGCGCCGGCGCCGGCGGCGGCGGTTCCAGCGGGATCCCGGGCGGGTGCGCCGCGAGCGCGAGCGGGGCATCGGTCTCGAGCGTGAGCGCCCCCGCCGCGATCCGGATCGCGAGCGTCGCGTCGCCGATCCGCGCGCGGTCGCCGTCGCGCAGCCACTGCGCGGCGGCCAGACGGTGATCGTTGAGGAAGACCGTGCCGCCCTCGAGCGGCTGGAGAAACGGCGCGCCGTCGGCGAGCGCGAGCACGGCGGCGGCGCCGTCCGCGACGGCGACCCGCAACGGCCCGGCGTCGAGCTCCCGTTCCTCGACCCCGCGCGGGCCGCGAACGCTGACCCTCACACGCGTTCCTCGCAGGCGATGAACACTCGCGGCGGGGGCGAATCCGGGTCCACCGTCACCTCGACGCGGACGTCCTTGTAGCCGGGACGCGAGCCCACGAGGGTGTAGGTGCCCGGCGACAGCGCGAGCTCCCGGGACTGGAAGCGGCCGAGCGGCCCGACGCGATGGACCGTGACCTCGGTCGCGTTGTCGGACGCGAGCACGACGATCACCGTGGCGGCGGCACGCACCAGCGCGCTCGCTAGGCGCTGCTTGGATTGCGCGAGACGGGGTCCGCCGGCGGTCTCGCGCTCCAGCGACGCGAGGAACTGCTGCGCCTCGTCGCGCACGCGCGGTGAGCCGAGCCGCGAAGGGTTCGCCAGGTAGCCGTCGAGCCGGGCGTGCAGCGCGATCATGCGCGCGCTGCGCGCGCGACCCTCCCGGGCGAAGTCGACCGTCGGGTCGATGGCCACGGCCCGCTGATGGGCGGCGAGCGCGTCGTCCCAGCGCTCCGCCGATTCGA
Organism: Burkholderiales bacterium; assembly: GCA_035286595.1. Classification (GTDB taxonomy): domain Bacteria; phylum Pseudomonadota; class Gammaproteobacteria; order Burkholderiales; family SG8-39; genus DATEDA01. The sequence continues at coordinate 13,858 of DATEDA010000033.1, forward strand.
GCGCCTGCGCCTCCTGCCGCAGCCGCGCGAGCGCGTCGCGCTGCAGGCCATCCTTGGCGCGCGCGAGCCCGTCCGCTGCCGACGGGTCCGCGGGGCGCAGCTTCAGGGCGGCGCCGAAGGACTGCTCCGCCGCCGGCCAATCGCGCCGCTCCAGCTGCGCGAGGCCGTCCGTCATCAGCGCTTCGAAGCGTCGTGCGGTGGGGCGGGGCTCCACGCTCGTCGGTACGCTCTTCGCGGGGGTCTCCCGCGCCTGCGCCTGCTCAGGGGCCACCCCCGCGGCCGGATCGGGGATGGTTCGCACCGGCTCGGTGGTCGGCGTCACCGCCGGCGGCGGCGCGGGCACCGCTGCCGACGGCGCGGCGTCGCGCGTTGTCGACAGCCACCTCGGCACCATCAGGAACACCAGCGTCCCCAGGCCAAGCGCGGCGACGAGCGCGACCGCCGCCCACCGTCCCGAGACCACGTCGCGGGTGCGCACGCCGATCGGCGTCGATGGAGGCAGGGCGGCGTCGCTGCGGGGATCCGCTTTCGCCGGGCGCGCGCTCGACATGGGGCGCGGAGGCGGGTTACTGGGGCTTGCTGCCCGGCTCCGCTGAGAGCGCCGGCGGGGCCGCCGCCGGCGGCACGCCGGTCTCCGCGGCGAGGAGCTCGCGCAGCGTCTTCCGCCACTCGGCGAACTGCGCGTCGACCGAACCCGAGAGCTTGATCGTGCGCCCCTCGACCTCGTCGACGACCGGGGCGACGTCGGCCTTGAACGACGCGCCGAGCTCCTTCAGCGCGGCCTCGTGGACCTTCGCGTCGGCCGCCAGCTGCCCGCTCGAGCGGATGGCCTCGTAGCCGCCGATGACGAGCAGCGTGCTGGCCACCTGGCTGCCCGACGAGTTGCTGTTCGTGCCCAGCACGACCGCACCGACGATGGCCGCGATACCGAGCAGGCGCCGCGCCCAGACCTGGCGCTCGAGCTCGCGCTGCTGGTTGAGCTCGACGAGATAGGCCTTGCGCCACTCCTCGTAGGGCTGCCGCATGTCGTCGTAGAGGTTCTCGTAGTGGACGTTCACCGTGTCGATGAACATGTACTCGCGGGCGCGAACCCGGTTCACGCGCTCGACCATCGGATCGTTGTCGGCGGGCAATCGGCTCACCTTGACCGTACCGTCCCCGTCGGTCGCCAGGTAGCCGGCAAAGGCGTCGGGGACGACGCTGCGTGCGAATTTGAGCTGCGCAACCTGGCGGATCGCGGCGCTCTCCTTCGCGGTCAGCCGCTGGCGGTACGCGAGCATGTCGTTCGCCACCTGGTTGTAGAGGTCCTGATACGGATCGCGGTCGGTCCCTTTCGGCGCCGCGTAGCTCTTCTCGGTCGCCTGCGCCGCGTATTCGTGGTGGAACCACAGCCGGCCGGTGGCGTCGACGACCTTGAACTCCACCCGCAGCGTCTCGCCGTTCGACTCGAGCAGCTTGCCCGAGACGCCGACGTCGACTTCCTCGGCCCGCGCCGGGACCACCCGCACCGCGCCCCATTGGCCGGTGTTCTGGAGCGTCTTCTTGAGATGGAACGGGATGTAGCGGGCCTCCGCTTCGCGGATCTTGGGATCCGAGCCTTCGGCCGCGGCCGCCGCCGCGGCCGGCGCGTCGGCGCCGCCCGCGGGTGTCTCGAGCACGTGGATGCCGACGTCGAGCAAGGTCTCCTCGGGGAGTGCTCGATCGGCGCGGATCGCCTCGGTCGGCGAGACCGTCTGCTTCACCGGTCCGAGCCCGCAGCCGACGAAGCCGAGCGGTGCGAGCGCCGCGAACAGCAGTGGCGCGAGCGAGCGTCGCGGCGCGCTCATCCCTTCGCGCCCTGCTTGTACTTGCGGTACTCCTCCCACAGCTTTCTCCTCAGCTCCGGATCGGGCTCCGCCTCGGCGGCCTTGCGGATCTGGCGCGCCACGATGTCGTCGTCGTTGCCGTTCCCCACGTCCGGAGGCGTTGCGGCCCTTCCGCCGGGCGCTCCGGGCCGGTCGCCTTCGACCCGGCCTCCCGCAGACCCCTGCTCGGACACCGGGCCCTGCGGGGCGTCGTTGCCCGAGTCGGGTGTTCCGGGGGTCGACTCGCCGTCGGCGCTTCGCGTTCCCTTGGCGCCCGGGTCGCCCTTGGCGCTGCGTTGCCCACGCCCGCCCCCAGCGGCGCCGCCGCCGGTCCCCGGGGCCTTGTCCACGGACGCCCCGTCCCGATCGCGGAGCCGGGCCTTGCGCGCCTCATCGAGCAGCAGCGCGTCGAGCGCCGAGAGCGAGTCGCCGAGCTTCGCGTCCAAGGCCGCGACCTCCTCGGCCTCGGTCCGCGCCGCCCCGCCGCTGCCCGACGACGCCGTCGGCGTCGTCGCGGGCAAGGCGTCCGCCTGCTGCGCGAGGGACCGGACCCGCTCGCGGTTCGCCGCCACGAGGTCGCGCACGTACGCCAGGTACTCGTCGAGGCGCAGGCGCTGTTCGTCGCCGGTCGCCGGGTCCGCGCGCGCGAGGCGCACGCGCTCGCCGATCCTCGCCAGGACCTGCTCGCTGACGCCGAGGTCGTGACGCGCCTGGGTCAACTCGGCCCGGGGATCGGCGTGCACCGGCACGGCAATCAGTGCCAGCCACGCCAGCGCCATGGCCGTGCGCCTTGCGGGGCGGCTGGATCGATCGGACGATGCGCGGATGGACGTTGCCATTTCTGCCGGACATTATAGGCAGCGGCGGGTTACGGACCGCTAACAGCGCGCGGCCGGCCGTGGCCTACGTCATGCCCGGCCGCTCGCCGCATCAGCCCAGCGTCGGCATGTTCAGCCCGGGCGCGGGCGTGTCCTGGTGCGGCCAGCGGGTCGTGACGGCCTTGGTGCGGGTGTAGAACTTCACGCCCTCCACCCCATGCACGTGGAGATCGCCGAAGAGCGAGCTCTTCCAGCCGCCGAACGAGTAGAACGCGACCGGCACCGGGATCGGCACGTTGATCCCGACCATCCCGACCTGGATCTCGTTCTCGAACCGCCGCGCGGCGCCGCCGCTCTCGGTGAAGATCGCGGTGCCGTTCGCATACGGGTTGGCGTTCACGAGCTTGATCGCCTCCTCGAGCGTGTCGACGCGCAGCACGATCAGCACCGGGCCGAAGATTTCGTCCTTGTAGATCGTCATCCCGGGTTTCACGTGGTCGAAAAGCGACGCGCCGAGGAAGAAGCCCTCCTCGGCCCCCGTGACCTTCTGCCCGCGCCCGTCGACGACGAGCTCCGCGCCCTCCTTGACGCCCTGATCGACGTAACCCTTCACCTTGTCGCGATGCGCACGCGTGATGAGCGGCCCCATGTCGACGCCGTCCTTGTCGCCCGGGCCGACCTTGATGGCCCCCGCCTTCTTCTTGAGCAGCCCGACCAGCGGGTCGGCCGCCGCGCCCACCGCGACGACCGCCGAGATCGCCATGCAGCGCTCGCCCGCCGAGCCGTACCCGGCGCCGATGAGCGCATCGGCCGTGAACTCGAGGTCGGCGTCGGGCAGCACGACGGCGTGGTTCTTCGCGCCGCCGAGCGCCTGCACGCGCTTGCCGTTGCGGGCGCAGGTCTCGTAGATGTGCTTCGCGATCGGCGTCGAGCCGACGAACGAGACGGCGTTGATGCCGGGGTGGTTGAGGATCGCGTCCACCGCTTCCTTGTCGCCGTGCACGACGTTCAGGACGCCGTCGGGAAGGCCGGCCGCCTTGAAGAGCTCCGCCATGCGCACCGAGGCCGAGGGCACCTTCTCGGACGGCTTGAGGACGAAGGTGTTGCCGCAAGCGATCGCCACCGGGAACATCCACAGCGGCACCATGACCGGGAAGTTGAACGGCGTGACGCCAGCGCAGACGCCGACCGGCTGCCGCACGGTGTGGGTATCGACCCCGGTGCCGACGTTCTCGGAGTGCTCGCCCTTGAGGAGATGCGGGATGCCGCAGGCGAACTCCACGACCTCGATTCCCCGCTGCACCGAGCCGGTCGCGTCCGGCAGCGTCTTGCCGTGCTCGTCGGTCACGATCCGGGCGATCTCCTTCTGGTGCTCCTGCAGGAGCGCGAGAAACTTCTGCATCACGCGCGCGCGCCGCAGCGCCGGGGCGTCGCGCCAGGCCGGGTACGCCCCCTGCGCCGCGCGCACCGCGGCGTCGATGTCGGCGGCGTTGCAGAACGGGACGCGCTTCGACACCGTGCCGGCGGCGGGGTTGGTCACCTCGCCAAAGCGGCCGCTCTTGGAAGCCGTCGGTTTGCCGCCGATCCAGAGCGGCACTTCGCTGAACTGCAGGGGCTTCTCGGTGGGCTTGTTCATGACGACCTCGTGGCGGCGGGCGCTTCCGGGAATGTGACAGCGGCAACTTTAGCGCGGTTCGGCCCTACTGGCTCGCGGTGATCCCGCCGTCGACGTACAGCACCTGCCCGGTGACGAAGTCCGACGCCGGCGTGGCGAAGAACACCGCGGCGCCGACCACGTCGCGCGGCTCGCCGATCCGGCCGAGCGGGATGCGGTCGAGGATCTGGCGCCGGGTGACCTCGTTCTCGACCCAGTGGCGCGCCATCTCGGTGACGATCACGGTCGGCGCGATGCCGTTCACCTGAATGCCGTGGGGCGCGAGCTCGACCGCGTGCTGCCGGACGAGCATCACGAGGCCCCCCTTCGTGGCGCCGTAGGCCGAGTAGCCGCGGCCGCGCAGTCCGAGCCGGGCGCGGACCGAGAGCAGGTGGATCTGCTTCCCGCCGCGCTTCGCGGCGACCTGATGCCGTGCCACCGCCTGGCCGAGGAACATCGCGGCCTTGAGGTTCACCGCGTAAACCTCGTCGAAAGCTTCCTCCGTCACCTCGGCGAGCGGCTGCTCGCGCTGGACCCCGGTGCAGTTGACGAGCAGGTCGACGGTCCGGCACTGCGCCACCACTGCATCTACCGCGCTCCGGATCTCGGGGACCGAGCGGACGTCGAGCGCCAGGGCGTGGGCCTCGTGCCCGGCGGCGCGGAGCTTCGCCGCAAGGGCGTCCGCATTCTCGCGGCTGCGGCCGGCCACCACCACCCGGGCGCCGTGCAGCGCGAGCCCCCAGGCGATCGCCTCGCCCAGGCCCCCATACCCGCCGGGTAGGAAGGCGACCTTGCCCTTGAGCCCGAAGAGCCCCGCGAGCTCCCGGGAATAGTCGGCGGTGGAAGCCACTCGAGCCATGACGATCCGCCGGGGACGCCGGTGCGTCTCCGGTCCCTAGTCCATCATCAGCCCGCCGTTGAGGTCCACGATCTCGCCGGTGATGAATCCGGCGAGCGGCGCGGCGAGGAAGCGCACGACGTGGGCGAACTCCTCCGGCTCGCAGAAGCGGCCGACCGGGATCTGCGCGAGGAGCGCCTGGCGCTGCGCCTCGGTGAGCTGCTCGGTCACCATCGGCGTCCTGACGTAGGCCGGCGAGATGCCGTTGACGGTCACGCCGTGCGGCGCGAGCTCGCGCGCGAGCGAGAAGGTGAGCGAGGTGAGCGCGCCCTTCGACACCGAATACGCGGTGCCGGCGGTCAGGCCGCCGGTCTTCGCCGCGAGCGAACAGGTGTTGATGATGCGGCCCCACCGGCGGCGCTTCATCTCGGGGATCACGGCGCGCGCGAGGTAGAACGCGCCGTCGAGATTCGCGGCGAGCACCCGGCGCCATTCCGCGTCGTCGGTGGCCTCGGCCTTGTTGTTCGAGAGGATGCCCGCGTTGTTCACCAGGACGTCGACCGGCCCGAGCTCGGCGACGATGCGCGCGTGCCCGGCGCGCGCCTTGCCCGGATCGCTGATGTCGAACGCGATCGGGAACGTCCCGTTGCCCAGCTCGCGGGCGCGCGCGTCGTTTGCGCCGGCATTCAGGTCGACCATGGCGACGCGGCAGCCGTCCTCGAGGAGGAACTTCGTTGTCGCGAAGCCCATCGTCCCGGCGGCGCCGGTGACGAGCGCCACCTTCCCTTCGAGTGGTTTCATCCAGGCATCCTCACTGCAAGGCGCGAGCGCGAAGGAAGAACTGTACCCGAACCGGTGACCGGATCAGACCTCCAGCACGCTCTTCTTCCCGAACAGCCCGCGGGCCCGGAAGGTCACGACCGCGATGAAGAGCAGGTACATCGACATCAGCGACCACTCGGAGGCGTAGGCCCCGGTCAGCCCCACCACCAGCCCGACCAGCAGCCCCGCGATGACCGCGCCCCAGAGGCTGCCGACGCCGCCGAGCACGATGATCAGGAACGCCGGCACCACGGCGTCCACGCCCACGTGCGGCCGGATGCCCCAGATCGGCGCCATGATCACGCCCGCCACCGCGGCGAGCGCGGTGCCGAGGCTGAACACGAACAGCCGCAGCCGCGACAGGTTGATGCCGAGCGCCCGCACCATCTCGCTGTCGTGGGCGCCGGCCTTGATCATCGCCCCGTACGGCGTCTTCTCGAGGAAGAGCCAGAGCACGAGGATGGCGAGGATCGCGAACCCGCTCGCGAAGAACCGGTACTTCGAGTAGATCAGGTCGCCGATCAGGACCGCCCCCGAGATCGACTCGGGCAGCGCGAGCTGCTTCTCCGTCGATCCCCAGACGACCCGGATCAGCTCTTCGATCACGAGCGCCGCGCCGAACGTGAGCAGCAATCCATACAGCGGGTCGCGCCCGTAGGTGCGCCGCATGGCGAGCTCGAGCGCCATCCCGAAGATGCCGACGAAGACCGGGGCGAGGAAGAGCGCGGCGAGGTAGCGGGTGCCGATCGGCAGCGCCAGGTACCAGGCCTGAAGGTCCGGAAGCAGGCCGAGCTGCGGCGCGACGAAGAAGAGCGCGAAGTACATGCCCAGCGCGAACAGCGAGCCGTGCGCGAGGTTGATCGTCTCCATCACGCCGACGATCAGCATGAAGCCGAGCGCGATGAGCGCGAAGAGCAGCCCCAGCGTGACGCCGTTGAGGAGATGCGGCAGGAGGTTGATCAGGAAGTCCACGAAAAACCTTCAACGCGAAGGCGCAAAGACGCAAAGCGACTTCCTTTGCGTCCTTTGCGCCCTTTGCGCCTTTGCGTTTGCCTTCCCTACTGCTCGTAGGTCGGCGTCGACGCGTACGACTCGAGCTTGCACGCCGCCGGCGCACCCGCGTCCTCGACCTCCTGGGGCGGCACCTGCGCGAGGATCCTGAAGATGTCGTCCTTCTCGGCCGGCTTGTCGTTGTACCCCGCCATGTAGATCGTCTGCTGGCACTGGTGCGTTGTCGGGTTGATCCACGCGTCGAAGTGCTGCATCCGGTCGCGCGCCGTCATCTTGCGGCCCTCGAGCTTCTTGATGACCGAGACGTTGTTGGTCGAGCCCGCCTCCTCCACGCAGCGCAGCAGCTCGCGCGTCGCCACATAGCCGTTGTAGTACACGTTGCCCGGCACCCGGATCGCCATCCCCGGATAGGTCTTCTGGTACGCCGCGACCAGCTCCTTGACCCCCGGCAGGTCGAGGCGCCAGTACCAGGTCGTGCCGAAGACGCCGAAGATCGCGTCCGGCCCGAGGCCGTAGACGTCCGGCCAGTCCTGTTGGTTGTTGATCCACGCCGGCTTCTGGTTCATCTTCAGGCTCACGACCTGTTGGCGCAGCGCCTTGATGTCGTCGCCGCCCACCGCGGTCGCCACGACGTCGGGCTTGATCTGCTGCACCTTGAGCAGATACGACGAGAAGTCGCGCGTGTTCTGCGGCACGAGGAGCTCGTCGACGATCTTGCCGCCGTTGCCCTCGACGAGGGTCCGCATCGCCTTCGACGTGTTGTGCCCCCACACGTAGTCGTTGGTGAGCAGCAGCCAGCGGTTGCCGTTCGCCTTCAGCGCGTTCTTGACGATCGCGTGCGCGAAGTTGGTGCCGTTGCCGTCCCACACGAACTTGACGCGATGGCAGTCCTTGCCCGACTCGGTCGGCGAGCTCGAGTTGGTGTTGAAGTACACGCACCCGTATTTCTGCGCCACCTGGCTGATCGCGTTCGCGACCCCCGAGTGCACGCCACCGATGAGGAACGCCGCTTCGTTGCGGGTGATCATCCGCTCGGCCACGCGCGAGCCGGTCGCCGGCGTCGTTTCGGTGTCGATGTGGATCGCCTCGATCGTCCGGCCGAGGACCCCGCCCTTGGCGTTGAACTCCCGGATCGCCATCATCGCCCCGAGCCGCTCCATGCTCCCGGAAGCGCCGTACTGCCCGCTCGCGTCCATCGTCAGGCCGATCACGAGGGGCTTCTTCTGCCCCGCCTGCGACCAGACGTGGTTGTGCTTCCACGGCCCGAAGAAGGGCGCGGCACCCCACGCGCCGGCAGTGGCCGCCGCCATCGCCGACGCCTTCAGGATCTTCCGGCGGGTCTCGTTCGGTTGCGCCTGATGCTTCTTGACTCGATCGCTCATGGTCTCCTCCTTCGGTGGTTCGTCACCCCGGCGAAAGCCGGGGTCCAGGGTGTGTCCGCGCCCGACTGGATCCCGGCGTTCGCCGGGATGACGCTAGCGCTTGATGATCTGGAATCCGTTCAGCTTCTCCTGCGCCTCGATCAGCGACGGGATGAACTTCGCGCCGAAGCCGAGCTGGCTCGCGGTGAGCAGCGTCGCGTGCACCGTGTCCGCGAGCGGCGTCGCGACCGGCGCCATCTCGGTCATGTGGGTGAAATAGCGCAGGTCCTTCGCTCCGTTGTCGATCGCGAACAGCAGCCCGGTGAAGTCGCCCGCCAGCGCCTTCGGCACGAGCATCTGGAACATGTTCGAGTTCGCGCCGCCGGCCGAGATCAGCTTGTAGAGCACCTGGAGGTCGACGCCGACCTTGGCAGCGACGGCGAGCGCCTCGCAGATGACCGCGGCCGTGCCCATCGCGATGAAGTTGTTCACCAGCTTGATCTTGTGACCGGCGCCCGGGGGTCCGGCGTGGATCACGTTCTCCGCGAAGCACTCGAGCACCGGCTTCAGCCTCGCGAACGTCTCGTCGGTCGCACCGACCATCGTGTTCAGCTTGCCGGCCTCGGCCTCGCGCGGGGTGCGCGCGAGCGGGGCGTCGACGAACTCGACGCCCTTGGCCGCGAAGTCGGCGCGGATCCGGAGCGTCGAGTCGGGCTCGGCGGTCGAGCAGTCGACGACCGTGGCGCCCTTGCGGCACGACGCGAGCAACCCGCCGTCGCCGTAGACGTTCGCCTCGACCTGCGGCGTCCCGGTGACGCACAGGAACACGACGTCGGCGCCCTCGGCGAGCGCCTTCACCGACGGCGCCTCCTTGGCGCCGGCGTCGAGGAGGTCCTGGATGTTCGAGCGGTTGCGGTGCACGAGGAACGCGAGCGGGTGGCCCTTCGCGACCAGGTTCTTCGCCATGCCGTGCCCCATCAGGCCGACCCCGATGAATCCGATGCGTTGCTTCATGTCGTCTCCGTTGCTGAGTGAATCGTCCCGTGCGGGGCGCTTGATCGCGCCTCCCTCCAAAGCGCGACCAGGCGCGAATAGCGCTCGGCCACCTCGTCGATCACCTCCGCGTCGCGCGCCGTGCCGGCGAACCACCGCCGCCCGACCTCCGCGAAGATCGAGCGGCCGACCGCGAAACCCTTGCAGACCGGGAACCGCGCGGCAGCGGCGAAGCTCGCCTCGAGCACGCGCTCGTCGGCTTCGAGGCCGAGCACGACGACGCCGCGGCAATGCGGGTCGTGGCGCGCGATCGCCGCGCTGACCGCCGCCCACGCCGCCGGATCGTCGGCGGGCGGCAGCTTCCACCAGTCGGGGCGGACGCCGGCCGCGTAGATCTGCGCGAGCGACGCCGCGGTCGTGGTCGCATCGACGGTCGCGCCGCGCGGCGGCAGGACCTCGATGAGGAGCTCGTGGAACGTGGCTTCGCACGCCTCCTGCAGCGCGGCGAGCTTCGCGAGCTGGGCGGCGCGCAGGGCCTCGTCGTCGTGCGGGTGGTGGAACACCAGGCACTTCGCGATGTGCTCGCCGGGCCAGGCGCGGAGCGCCACCGCGACGTTGTCTCCCGCCTCGAACGCGAGCGGCCGCGAGCCGGGCGCCTCGACCGGTCGCGCGATCCACCAGCCCCGGCCGGTGAGCGCCGGCAGGACGTCCTCGCCATAGCGGTCGTCGAGGATCACGCCGGCGCCCGGCGAGTCGCCCGCCCCGCGCAGCGCGCCCTCGGCGACGAGCCGTTTGAAGGTCCGGATGCGCTCGCGCGGCACCCGATGCTCGTCCGCCAGCGCTTCGAGTTGCGCCCGGTGGTCGAAGGCGAGCACCGCGACCGACGGCCAGCGCCGCGTGCGGGTCGTGACGCGATGCAAATGGTTCAGCTCCGCATCCTCGCGGAGCCGCCGCGTCGGACTCCCGCGCTCGAGGAAGCGAGCCAGCTCTTCCCAGCTCGGGATGGCCGGAGCGCAGCCGTGCCGCGAGACGACGAGAGCACCGCACGCATTCGCGTAAGCGGCGCAGCGTTCGAGGGGTTCGTCCCGGAGCCAGCCGCGCAGGAACCCCGCCATGAACGCGTCCCCCGCGCCGAGGATGTTGTAGACCTCGACCGGGAAACCCGGCCCGACGACGCCCTGCTCCAGCTCGTCCGGGATCGCGCCGGCGAAGACCACGCAGCCCATGGGCCCGCGCTTCACGACCAGCGTCGCGGCGGTGAGGCTGCGCAGACGCCGCAGCGCCGCGAGCGTGTCGGTCGCGCCGCCGGCAATGTGGATCTCCTCCTCGGTGCCGACGATCAGGTCGCACTCGCCGACGACGGTCTGGAGATGAGCGCTCACGCGATCGGAGGCGACGAAGCGCTGCTCGCCAAGCCCGAGCCCGGTGAGCCCCCAGAGCACCGGCCGGTAGTCGATGTCGAGCACGACGCGCGTGCCCGCCTCGCGCGCGTAGCGCGTCGCGGTGCGACAAGTGTCGTAGGTTTGCCGCGTGGACAGATGCGTTCCCGAGACGAGGAGCGCCCGCGACGACGCGACGAACGCGCGGTCGAAGTCCTCGGGCGCGATGGCCATGTCGGCGCAGTGGTCGCGATAGAAGAGGAGCGGGAAGGTGTCGCGGTCGCGGATCGCGAGGAACACGAGCGCGGTGAGGCGGCGCGCGTCGGTCACGACGTGGCTCACGTCGACCCCCTCGGCCGCCAGCGTCTCCCGGACGAACCGGCCGTTGTGCTCGTCGCCGACGCGGGTGAGCATCGCGGGCGCGAGCCCCAGCCGCGCGCAGCCGACCGCGGTGTTGGCCGGCGATCCGCCCAGGTACTTCGCGAAGCTGAGCATGTCCTCGAGGCGCGCGCCGACCTGCTCGCCGTACAGGTCGACGGCGGCGCGGCCGACGCAGATCACGTCGAAGCGCCGGCCGCCGGCGCCGGCCGGCGCGCTCATCGGACCGCCTCCCGGGCGCCCGCGGTTCGAGCGCCGTTCCGCTCCGCGAGGTGGTGGCCGACGCTGACGACCAGCGATTGCGCGAGGCACAGCGGCTCGACGAGCGAGCGGAACGCCCGGCCCGAGTCGTCGCCCAGCTCGAACGCCACCATCGCGGCGCGCACGAGCGGGCTCAGCGGGCCGTCAGTGATCGCGATCACCGGCACCCCACGCGCGTGACACTCGGCGGCGATGTCGACCGCCTCCGGCGTGTAGTTGCGGAAGCTGACAGCGACCAGGCAGTCCTTGCGGCCGACCAGGCGCGCGAACTCGCGGTTCATGCCGCCGGCGCCGTCGAGGAGCTGGGTGCGCAGCTCAAGCCGGCTCAGGGCGTAGGCGAGGTACGCGGCGACCGGGAACGAACGGCGCAGGCCGATGAGATAGATCGTCTGTGCGCCCGCGAGCACGCGCACCGCGGCGCGGAGGTCGGCGGGGCGGATGCTCTCCTCCAGCTTCTCCAGGCCGTGCATCGAGTCGGCGACGAAGCCGTGCAGGATCTCGGGCGGCGTCGTGCCGCCCTCCTTCGCCCGCGCGCGGAGGCTCGCAATCCGCTCGCGGTACGAGGCCGCCCGGGTGGACCGCTCGACGAGATGCGAGCGGAACAGCCGCTGCATCTCCGAGAACCCGGCAAACCCCAGGGCGTTGGCGAACCGGATCAGGCTGGACGGCTGGACGCCGAGGTCGCCCGCGATCGCCGCGACGGTGCTGAGCGCGAGCTCGTGCGGCCGCTCGAGCGCGAACCGCGCGATGCGCTGCAGCTGCTTGGAGAGCTGCGGGTACTCCCGCGAGATCGCCTCCTTCAGCGCGTCGTAGTTGGCCGCGCGCTCCGCCGCCATCCACCCTCCTGGCCGCCGTCCGATTAGAACAAATGTTCTTGCACGTTCCAAGAATAGAACGTATATTGCTTCCTGTCCAGCCCCTCGGCCGGGGTCGACAGACGGAGGAGGCGCCGCGGTGGCCCGCATCGCGCAGGAGCTGTTGGTGCAGCCGGGCGCGCCGAGCGCTGAGCAGGGGCCCCGCCTCGCGGGGATGCGACCGCGGAGGCGCGCGTGACGCCCGCGGTGTCATCCGGCGCGCCTTCGCCCGCTCCCGGGTCGCACCTACGCCCTCCGGGCGCAGGCACTGCTCCGCCGTCCGCGGGCGCCGTGCCTCAGTCGGCACCGCGCCTCGCGCCGGCCGGGGTCGTCACCCGGCCGATGGTGGTCGCGTTCCTCGCGCTCGCCACGACGCCGCTCTGGCTCGGTGCCCTCGGGCTCTACCAGTACCTCGCGCTCGAGATCATGATCTGGATGACCTTCGCGCTCGGGTACAACCTCCTCCTCGGGCACGCCGGGCTGCCGTCGTTCGGGCACGGCGCGTACTTCGGCGTCGGCGCGTACGCCTTCGGCCTCGCGCAGAAGAGCCTCGTCGCCAATCTCTGGATCGACCTCGGCGTCGCGCTGCTCGCCGCGGCGGTTGCCGGCGCGATCGTCGCGGCATTCATCTCCCATCGCCGCGGCATCTACTACGCGCTGCTCACAATCGCATTCGGCCAGGTGTTCTGGTTCGTAGCGATCAAGTGGCACAGCGTCACCGGGGGCGAGGACGGGCTGCTCAACATCCGGCGGCTCCCGGCCGACTTCGGGTTCGCCTCCTTCAGCCTCCAGTCGAACGAGGCGCTGTTCTTCTTTGCGCTCGCCGCCTTCGTGCTGGTCGTCGTCGGGCTCTGGCGGCTCGTGCACTCGCCGTTCGGGCGGATCCTCCACGCGGTCAAGCAGAACGAGGTCCGCGCGGCGTTCATCGGCCACAACGTCTGGCTCTACAAGTGGCTCGCGTTCGTGATCTCGGCCGCGGTCGCCGGGCTCGCCGGCGCGCTGTTCGCGATGGCGCAGCAGTCCGCCTATCCCAACGTGATGAGCCTGCACAACTCCGGCTTCGTGGTGATGATGGTGCTGATCGGCGGGGGCCTCGTCAGCTTCTGGGGGCCGGTGATCGGCGCCGCCTTCTTCATCCTGGCGCGTGACCTGCTCGGCGCCTACACCGAGACCTGGCTCCTCTGGTATGGGCTCCTCTTCATGGCGATGGTGCTCTTCAAGCCCGAGGGCATCGCGGGCTTGTGGCAGCAGCACGTGGGAAGGCGCGGGCGATGACGCCGCTGTTCGAAGCGAAGCGGCTCTCCAAGCGGTTCGGCGACGCCGTGGTCCTGGAGGACATCAATCTCGCGTTCGGGGAAGGCCGGCTCTCGGGAATCATGGGGCCGAACGGCGCCGGGAAAACGACCTGCTTCCATTGCCTCACGGGGCACTACCGGCCCGACCGGGGCGAGGTCTGGTTCGCGGGCGAGAACATCACCGGCCTCGCGCCGCGCGAGGTCGCCCGCCGCGGGATCGCGCGCTCGTTCCAGATCATGAGCCTGTTCGACGAGATGAGCGCGCTCGAGAACGTGCTCGTCGCGCTGCCGGGCTGCCGCGCGCGCGGTTTCGACATGGCGCGCGACGTTGCCGCGGCGACCGATCTCGTCGATGCGGCGGCGGCGACGCTGGCGCGCGTCGGGCTGCGCGGCAAGGAGCTGGCGCGCGCGAAGAGCCTGTCCTACGGCGAGCGGCGCGCGCTCGAGATCGCGGTCGCGCTGGCGGCGCAGCCACGACTGCTGTTTCTCGATGAGCCCACCGCCGGGCTGGGGACCGAAGGCACCGCACGGCTCGCCGACCTCGTGGGCGAGCTCAAGCGCAGCGTCACGATCGTGATCATCGAGCACGACATGCGGTTCCTGTTCGGCCTCGCCGACCACGTCTCGGTGATCCACTGGGGCCAGGTTATCGCCCGCGGCACGCCCGACGAGCTGCGGGCCAATCCGTGGGTGCAGCGCTCCAACCTCGGGGAGCTGACGTGAGCGCCGTGCCTTTCCCCTCCTCCCCGAGGGTGAGCCGGGGTTTCGAAGCATGTGCCTGCGCACACGCGAGCCGGCGAACGCCCGAGGCGTCCCCGCCTCGGGCCGGACGGGGTGGCTCGCGGAGCGAGCCGGGGTGGTCCCAGCAGATGCTCGCGATCGAGGGCATCAGCACGTTCTACGGCGAGACGCAGGCGCTGTTCGACGTCTCGCTCGCGGTCGGCCCGGGCGAGGTGGTGGCGCTCCTCGGGCCGAACGGCGCCGGCAAGACGACGACCTTGCGCTCGATCCTGGGCCTGACCCCGGCACGCACCGGCCGCATCCGGTTCGACGGGCGCGACATCACCCGCGCCCCGACGCACGAGATCGCACGCGCCGGCATCGGTTGGGTACCCGACGACCGGCGCATCTTCCCGACCCTCACCGTCGCCCGCAACCTCGCGATCGCGAAAAAGACGTCGCGGTTCCGCGCCTGGCGCGAGCGGGAGTGCTTCGAGATCTTCAGCGCGCTCGAGTACCTCACGCACCGCGAATGCGAGAACCTCTCCGGCGGCGAGATGCAGATGGTCGCGATCTCGCGCGCGCTGCTCGGCTCGCCGGGGCTGGTGCTTCTCGACGAGCCGACCCAGGGCCTCGCGCCCAAGGTCGCGCAGGACGTGATGCGGACGATCGAGCGCCTGAAGCGCGAGGGGATCGCCGCGCTCGTCGTCGAGCAGAACGTCGCCAGCGCGCTGGGGGTGGCCGACCGGTGCTATGTGATGGACCGCGGGCGGATCGTGCACGAGGGGCCCGCGCGGGCGCTGCTCGACGATGCGACTCTCCGCGCCCGGCTGCTCGGGATCTAGCGATGCAACCGCTCCTATCGGTCGAGGGGCTGCGCAAGCAGTACACGCGCGGGGCGATCAAGCGCGAGGTCACGTTCTCGCTCGCGGCCGACTTCACGATCGCCGAGCCGGCGATCGTGGGCGTCATGGGACCCAATGGCTCCGGCAAGACGACGCTCTTCGAGCTGATCACCGGGTCGAACCTGCCCTCTGCCGGGCGGGTGCGGATCGACGGCCGCGACATCCATCGCGTCCGCTACCGGGAGCGGGACCGTCTCGCGATCCACTACCACCAGTCCTACCAGGTGCGCGCGTTCAAGCGCACGGTGCCGAGCTTCATGCTCGAGCATGCCGCGAGCGACTATCCGCTTGTGCATCTCTTCGACGAGCCGCAGTTCAACACCCAGGACGGGTACATCGGCTTCATGCTGGAGTTCTTCCGCCGGTTGCGGCGCGAGCGGCGGCTGGTGTTCCTCTGCCTGCACCCGACGGAAGCCTTCCACCTCGACATCCTGCGCGAGACCTGCGAGCGGTTCGTCTTCGTCAACCGCGGTCAGCTCGCTCATGCCGCGAGCTGGGACGAGATGCTCCGGCAGGATGGCGTGCGCAGCTACCTCGGCGCGCTGGCACCCGCCTAAGTCAGCGGGGTCTCCCACGATCGTGCGCGGCACTGCAGCATCGTGCGACGCACTTCACGTGCGAGGGCGCACTTCGGGCCGAGCTTCGGGACGAGCGTGATGGAGTGCCCCCGGCGCAGCCCAACCCGCTTGCCGGTACGACCGCCATTCGGGCATATAGCCGGCTGTGCTCCGGCACGGCTGCAGGCTGCGTTAAAACGGCCTCAGCCAAAGAGGAGGAGTCGACGGAACGTGCGCGCCGCGCAACGCGCGCACGGCTAACGGCCCCGATCCCGCCTCTCCGTCGGATGCTCTCGGGGGCTCCATTGAGCCCGCCTCGCCGCCCAGCTCTCGCGGCAAAACCAAGGAATTGTTTCGCCGACGCCACGCGGCGCGCGCTCATTTGATGCGACCGCGGCGCCGGCTGGAAGTCGCCCGTGGGGTTCGCAGCCCGCGGGAGGGAGGGCTGGATGAGCGAGCGAAGAGATTTCGTCGTCAGGCTGCTGGGCGTCCCGGAGCGCGAGCTGCGCGTCCTGAAGACGACGCTGCTCCTTTCCCAGGGGCGGGTCCGCTCGTATCGCGCGAACGTTCAGCCGCACGGGCGAGCGGACATCCTCATCGTCGACGGCGAGGCCCAGGGCGGGGTCGCGAAGTTCCACTCGGTCGACCCGTCCGGCGCCACTCCCGTGGTGTTCCTCGGCAGCGGCGACGGACACTGGAAAAACAGCGTCGTCGTGCCGCGACCGCTCGTCCCGACGAAGATCCTGGCCGCGCTCGACGATATCACGCGCCGCTTCCTGAGATTCGCGCCGGAGCTGGTGGTCGGCGCCGAGGCGCCGCTCGAGGAGGTCTCGCTCCACTCGACCTTCCCCGGCGCCGAGGCACGGCGCCGCAACCGCCATGCCGCCCTTGTCGTCGACGACAGCGTGACGGTGCGCGCACAGCTCCAGGTCCTGCTGCAGAACGCCGGCGTGTCGGTCGACGCGGCCGAGAGCGGCGAGCAGGCGCTCCACTATCTCGAGCAGAACCAGTACGACATCGTCTTCCTGGACGTCGTGCTCCCAGGAGCGGACGGCTACCAGCTGTGCAAGACGATCAAGAAGAACAAGGCGATCCGGGCGACGCCGGTCGTGATGCTGACGAGCAAGTCCTCGCCGTTCGACCGCGTGCGCGGCTCGCTCGCCGGCTGCGACACCTATCTGACCAAGCCCGTGGACCTCGAGACGTTCCGTGAGGTCCTCGCGAAGCACCTGCAGCAGGCCGCCCAGACTCTGCCCCACGGCGCCGGCGCCCATCCCGCCGGGGTCACCTGATCTTCAACACCCTCACCGCAAGGAGCCACGCCATGGCCAAGAAAGCACTCGTCGTCGACGATTCCCCGGCCGACCTCGCCGCCGTCAAGTCCATCCTGACCGACGCCGGCTGCGCCGTCGTCACCGCCGCGAGCGGTAAGGAGGCGATCGAGAAGGCGAAATCGGAGAAGCCCGCGATCATCTTCCTCGACATCATCATGCCCGACATGGACGGGTACGAGGCCTGCCGCAAGCTCGCCGAGGACCCCGCCACCAAAGGCATTCCGATCGTCTTCGTGACGAGCAAGGGCGAGAAGGCCGACAAGGTCTGGGGGCAAATGCAGGGCGCGAAAGCGTACCTGGTGAAGCCGGTCAACGCCGACCAGGTCGTCGACCAGCTCAAGGCCTTAGCGTAGCCGATACCGAGGAGCGCGGTCCGCGTCAGGCAGGCCGCGCTCGCATCGGCCGGCGCATCGAGAGATTTCCGACGTTGTCACCGAAAGGAGCAGTACCGTGGTCAAGAAAGCACTCGTTGTAGACGATTCGCCGGCCGATCTCGCCAACATCAAGTCGATCCTCGCCGATGCCGGCTGCGCGGTCGTGACGGCCTCCAACGGCAAGGAGGCGCTCGAGAAGGCGAAAACGGAGAAGCCCGCGATCATCTTCCTCGACATCGTGATGCCCGACATGGACGGGTACGAGGCCTGCCGACTCCTCGCCGAGGATCCGGCGACCAAGGGCATTCCGATCGTCTTCGTGACGAGCAAGGGCCAAAAGGCCGACAAGGTCTGGGGGCAGATGCAGGGCGCGAAGGCGCACATCGTCAAGCCCGTGAGCCCCGACCAGATCGTCGACCAGCTCAAGACCGTCGCGTAACCGACGCCCATGGACCGCTCACCCGGAACCGAGCCGGCGGCGCCGCAGGACGCGGCGCCGCCGCGGCCGGAGGCCGCATGGCTTCCGCCGAGCGCCGCGCTCGCCCGATTCCAGCATCCGGTGGGCACCGCCGGCGCGGGCCAGCGCGCGCGGCCCGAGGCCGTGCGCTACGGGTTCCGCGTCGGCGCCCTGGGCCTGCTCATCAAGCCGCGCACGGGCAGCGAAGTGATCAAGCTCACGCCCCCGGCGGCCGTCCCGAACGGCCCGCCGTGGCTGCTCGGCATGATCAACCTGCGCAGCCACCTCGTGCCGGTGTTCGACCTGAAGCTGATCTGCGCGCTGCCGCAGGAGCGGTCGGCGGCGGAGCCGATGATCCTCGTGCTCGACAAGGGCGAGGACTCGGTCGGCCTGGTGATCGAGGGCTTCCCGGTCGCGCTCTGGGCCATGGAACCGATCCCGCACCTCCCGCAGTTGCCGACCGCGCTGCGCGGGCACGTGGCGGCCGGCTATTCGCGCGACGGCGAGGTCTGGCTCGAGTTCGACCACGAAGGCCTGTGCCGCGCGCTCGTCGAGCCGTCCACCGCCTGAGCGAGACCCTGGGCCCCCACCCGATCGAGGGTGACGCCCGCTTAGAACACCCACCCCGGAGACCGAGATGAAACTGATCAACCGACTCATGCTGTGGCAAAAGTTCCTGATCCTCGCGGGCCTTGCCTTCCTGCTGGCGGTCGTGCCGTTCGTCCTCTTCCTCTACGAGGCGAACGAGCGGGTCGCCGTCGCCCAACGGGAGCAGCGCGGCCTCGCGCCGGCCGCGGTGCTGCTGAAGATCCTCCAGGGCAGCGCCATCCACCGCGGCTCCTCCAGCGCGGTGCTCGCGGGCAACGAGGCGCTCGCCGCGGTCCGCCAGACCGCGCAGGTCGAGCTCGACCAGGCGATGGCGGCTCTCGACCCGCTGATCGCGAGCGAAGTGGACGACGACCGGATCAAGCAGACCTGGCGGAAGATCGCCCAGGACTGGCGCGCGATCGCCACGGCGGCCGCCGGCCGGACCGTCGCCGCGCGCGCGAACTTCGCCGCGCACACGGCGCTCATCGACCGGGAGCTCGCGCTGCTCGACGACCTCCTCGACCATTTCGGCCTGGCCCGCGACCCGGCGCTCCACACGCACGCGTTGATCCGGGCATCGCTCGGCGAGCTCCCGCGACTGGGCGAAGCGCTAGGCCAGCTCCGCGGATTCGGATCGACGGTGCTCACGCAGGTCGAGCGCGCGAAGACCCAGGGCGGCGGCGCTCAGGCGATGATCGCCTCGACGGACCGCGCCGCGCTCGCCGCCATGGTCCAGGACGCGCGTCAGAACGCCGAGGCCGCGGCGCGCAACCTGCAGAAGGTGATCGAGCGCTCCACGGAGGCGAAAGCGAGGCTCGAGCCCGTGGCGAACCCGGCCCTGGGCATCGCCCAGAAGGCCGTGAAGCTGGGGCAGGACGAGGTCGTGACGGCCGAGCAGCACCGGATCGCGGTGCCGGAGTATTTCAAGCAGATGACCGACGCGATCGACGCCGTCTTCCGCGTGAACGACGAAGCGCGGCAGGTGCTGACCGAAGAGTTCGAGCGCACGGTGAGCCGCACGCGCCGCGGCGTGCTGGCGGCCGCCGCGATGATCCTGACGCTGTTCGCGATCGGGGGCCTGCTCGGATTCGTCGTGATCCGCAGCGTAACCCGTCCCGTCCGGCATCTGATGGAGGTCACGAACAAGCTCGCCAAGGGCGACGACAACGCGCGCGCCAGGCTCGACACCAAGGACGAGATCGGCATGCTCGGCGCGGTGTTCGACGACATGATGGACGTCCGGATCGCGAAGCTCAAGAAGGAGAACGAACGGCTCAACGACTCGGTGCTCGCGCTGCTGCAGGGCGTGGCGCAGCTCGCGCGGAAGGACCTGACGGTGAAGGTGCCGGTCGCCGAGGACGTCACCGGCCCGGTCGCCGATGCGTTGAACCTGCTCACGTCCGAGACGAGCAAGGTGCTCTCCGACGTGACCAACATCTCGGCCGACGTGACCGCCGCCTCGCTCAAGGTGAAGGAGCAGTCGGACACCGTCAAGCAGGTGGCGGAGACCGAGCGGCGCGAGGTGGACCAGACCGCGCAGACGCTCGCCGGGGCCGCCCAGACGATGGGCCAGATCGCCGAGCTCGCGAAGGTCTGCAACCAGGCGGCGGACAACGCCATCAAGACGACCCAGACGGCGCTCGAGACGGTGCTGAGCACGGTCGGCGGCATCAACAGCACCCGCGACACGATCCGCGAGACGGAGAAGCGGATCAAGCGGCTCGGCGAGCGCTCACAGGAGATCTCGGGCGTGGTGAACCTGATCAACACCATCGCGGAACGGACGCACATCCTGGCGCTGAACGCCTCGATGCACGCCGCCTCGGCCGGTGAAGCGGGTCGCGGGTTCGCGGTGGTCGCGGACGAGGTGCAGCGGCTGGCGGAGAACGCCCGCCAGGCGACGGCCCAGATCGCGGGCCTGGTGAACAACATCCAGGTCGAGACCGCCGACACGGTGAACACGATGAACAACGCCATCGCGCAGGTCGTGGAGGGCAGCCGGCTCGCGGAAGCTGCGGGCCAGCAGATGCAGAAGACCGAGGCGAGCACTTCCGAGCTGGTGTCGCTGGTGCAGCAAATCGCGGCGAGCTCGGAAGAGCAGGCGAGAGCGAGCGGCGACCTGCTCAAGCGCGCCGCGGAGATCCGCAAGAGCACCGAGCAGACGAGCCAGAAGCTCGACGAGCAGGGGCAGTACACCACCAACCTGGTGGAGTACGCGCGCAACCTCCTGTCAGCGGTGCGGGTGTTCAAGCTCCCGACCCAGCAGGCAGGCTCGTAAGCACGCGGGCAGCGTGTGCGCCCAGAGCACGGGCGCACGCGCATCGGACTGCTCGACCAGAGAATCGAGGGCGAAAACATGGGCGATCCACGCGAGCAGTTCCTGGTGCTACGGCGCGACGCCGGCCCGATCCTCGAAGCGCTCCACGCCACGCTCGCGATCGGGGAGACGATCGCGAGGTTCCGCGACGGCGCGGCGCGGACTTACGTGCGATTCCTCGAGGAGGCGAGGCAGCTGCAGCGGGCCGCCGAGCGCGCCGGCGCGCCCGGGCTCGCGGCCGTGTGCGACGGTGTCATCCGGCGCGTCATCGGGCTCGAGCTCGCGGAGCACGTCCCGAGCGACACCGAGATGCGCTTGCTTTCGGCCTGGCCCGAGCTCCTCTCCGACTATCTGGGAGCGCCGACGGACCCCGGACCGCAGGAGGCGCTGCTCGCGCACCTCGGCGATCCGGCCTGGGGGGCGGGAAACACGGCCGACGAGATCGATGGGATCGCCGAGCTGTTCGCGTCCGCCGGCCGGACATCGGGCGCCGACGAGCTCGCACTGGACGACGCGCCCGGGGTCGAGCAAGCGACCCCCGACCCGGACCCAGCGTCGCTGGATTTCAGCTGCGACACCGGGCCGGCGGAGGGTGAGCTCGCCGTCGGCGTGGCGCTCCCAGAGGCCACGGCCCAGGATGCGCTGCTCGCTGCGGCCGAGGCCTTCACCGAGTCGCTGACACAAACCGACTCCGCCGCGGGCGTGGCGCAGGCCGAGGTCGCGGCGGGAATCGAGCGCCTCGCCCGCGCTGCCGAGAGCACCGGTCTGCCGGACCTCGCGGCGATTCTGGACCGTGCCGCGGCGGCAGCCGCCGCGGCGGAGGCGCCGACGGACCCGGAGCGAGTTCTCGAACTGCCGCTGTTCGTCATGGATTGCGTCGCCGCGCCCGAAGACGCCGCCGTCCGCGACGCGCTCGAAGCGTTCGTTGCCCGGCTCGTGTCGCCCGCCCCGTCGGGCTCCGACGCAAACGCTCCGGACGACGCCGAGCCGGTGCCGGCCGAGCGCGAGGCCGATCTCGATGGCGCGGCGGCGGAAGCGGCTGCGTTCGAGCCGCCCGCGGCCGACCTCGAGCCGACCGACCCTGCGCCGACCGATGACGCGGAGACCCCGGAGGCGTCCGGAACGCTCCTCCTGCAGCAGGTCGACGAGGAAATGTTCGGGTTGTTCACGATCGAGCTCGCCGCGATCCAGGACGTCCTCAACGCCGCCCTCGCGGCGATCAAGTCCCCGGACGAGAGCGACGACGCCCGCCGCGACGCTCTGGACAGCTATACGGAGCAGCTCGAGCGCGTTGGCACCGCCGCGGGCGCGATCGGGCTCGTCGCCCTGGCCCGGGTACTGGGAAGGCTGCGCAGCCAGATCGTCGCTGCACGGGACGTCGGGCTCTCGCCTTCCCAGGCCGAGCTGCTTGCAGGCGTGCCGGAGCGGCTTCAGGGCTACTTCGCGTCGCCCACCGATCCGTCGGGGGCGGGCGCGCTGCTCGATCTCCTGGTCGACGCCGCGTGGGCACAGCCGCTCGGCAACGAGGAGGCGCGGACCCTCGCCGCGGCGCTCACCGCGGTCGAGCTTCGGTCGGCCGAGACCGAGGCGCGGGCAACCCGGGCGAGTGCGGACGACGTGTCCCTCGCGCTGCCCGAGGACCTGAACCCGGAGCTCCTCGACGGGCTGCTCCTCGAGCTGCCGATCCAGACGAGCGCGTTCACCGACGCGATCAAGCGGATCATCGAAGGCGAGGGGTCGCTCAAGGACGTCGAGATCGCGAAGCGCGCGGCGCACACGCTGAAGGGCGCCGCGAACACCGTCGGGGTGCGCGGCATCGCGAGCCTGACCCACCATCTCGAGGACATCCTGATCGCGCTGGGCGAGCACGGCGCGCTGCCGAACATGGGGCTTGCGCAAACGCTCGGCTACGCGGCCGACTGCGTCGAGTCGATGAGCGAGGCGCTAACCGGCGCGGGGGAGCCCCCGGTCGACGCGGCGAGCGTGCTCCAGGACGTGCTCAACTGGGCGAACCGCATCGACCGGGACGGCCCCGAGTGCGCCGCCGCGGAGGCGAGCGCCCGAGCGGACGGGGCGGAAGCGCCGCGCGACGGCGGGACCGACGGGTCGAAGGATCTCGGGGCGGCCGCCGGTCCGATGCTCCGGGTGCCGGCTCGCGTCGTCGACGAGCTGCTGCGGCTGGTCGGGGAAACGATCACGTCCACCGCCCAGATCCAGAACCGGCTCAAGAACACCGCCGACCAGGCCCGCGCGATCGGGGCGCAGCACGCGATGTTCCAGAACCTCGTCGCCGAGCTCGAGCGGCTGGTCGATCTGCGCGGAATCGCGGCGCCGCTCCAGCAGGCGGGCCGGCCGGGCGACTTCGACGCGCTCGAGTTCGAGCAGTTCAGCGAGCTGCACACCGTCGCCCGCCGGTTGACCGAGGTCGCGACCGACTCGCGCGAGCTCGGGGCCGCCGCCGAGGAGCAGCTCACGGCGCTGCGCGAGCTGCTCGAGGATCACTCGCGGCTGCATCTCCAGAGCCAGGGCGCAGTCCTGCGCACGCGGATGGTGCCGGTCGCGTCGGTCGTCTCGCGGTTTCACCGGGCGGTCCGGCAGGCCGGCCGGATCCTCGACAAGAACGTCGGGCTGAAGGTGAGAGGGGCCGACACGCTGGTCGACAGCAATCTGCTGAACGACCTGATCGACCCGCTCATGCACGTGCTGCGGAACGCCGTCGATCACGGCATCGAGACGACGGACCACCGGTCCGCGCTCGGGAAGGACCCGGTCGGTCACATCGAGCTCTCGTTCCAGCGCGAAGGCGACTACATCGTCGTGCGCTGCCGCGACGACGGCGGTGGGCTGGACCTCCCGGCGATTCGCCGCGCCGCGGTCCGCAAGGGATTGATCGAGGACGCCGCGCGCCTGTCCGACGACGAGCTCGCGCGGCTAATCCTCGCCCCGGGATTCTCGACGCGCGAGGAGGCGACGCAGATCAGCGGCCGCGGCATCGGCATGGACGTCGTGCAGAGCCGGGTGCTCGACCTGAAGGGCGCGGTGCACCTGCGCACCGATCGCGGCCGGGGCCTCACGGTCGAGCTCCGCGTTCCGGCGACCCTGCTGTCGGCCCACGCGCTGCTGCTCCGCGTGAGAAACGCGATCGTCGCGGTGTCGACGCGCGGAATCGAGGACATTCACTACGCCGAGGCGCGCGAGTTGCGGACCGTCGGCACCGAGCTCACTTACCAGATCGAGAACGCCGTCCACGACGTGGCGAAGCTCGACGAGGTGTTGAATCTGCCCGGCGACCGGCGGGCCGGCGAGCGCACCGGGTTCCCGCTGCTCATCGTCAGGCTCGACTCGGGCGCCGCGCGCGCGGTGATGGCCCAGGAAGTGCTCGAAACGCGGAATCTCGTGGTCAAGAATCTGGGCCGCTACGTGCCGAAGATCCGGGGCGTGGTCGGCGCGGCGATCCTCGGCGACGGGAGCGTCGCATCGGTCGTCGATCTTCCCGAGCTGCTGCGGAGCGAATCGCAGCGCGAGACCGGTTGGACCGGGACGACGACCGGGTTGAGCCCGGGCTCGGCTGGCCAGCGCCAATCGGCGACCGCCCGGGCGATCGTCGTGGACGACTCGATCAGCGCGCGCCGGGCGCTCGCCAAGGTCGCACGGGATGCGGGGTTCGAGGTGCGCGCCGCGATCGACGGCCTGGAGGCCGTGGCGCTGCTCGAGCGCATGACGCCGGACATCATCCTGACCGACATGGAGATGCCGCGCATGAACGGGCTCGAGCTCACCGGCCACGTGCGCGCGCGGGCGGAGACCCGCGACATTCCGGTGATCATGGTCACGTCGCGGTCGACCGACAAGCATCGCAAGCAGGCGGAAGCCGCGGGCGTCAACGTCTATCTCACCAAGCCCTTCAGCGAAGAGACCCTGCTCAAGCACATCGGTCTGCTCGCTAAGCGCAAGCAGGCGGCATGAGCCCGCCGGGCCGCCCCAAGGGCGAATCCCGAGCACGCAGTGCGAGGGTAGTCCAATGAGCCGCGCACCGGAGCGCGGCGGCGCGCGGTTCGCCATATTGAAGCTCGACGAGACCGCGCTCGTCCTGCCGCAGAGCGAGGTCCGGGCGATCGAGGCCGCCGACGACGTCGTCCTTCAGGAGCCGCCGGCCGGCGGTGTCGGGTGGATTGCCGTCGCCGAGCACCGGTGGCCGGTCTACTCGCTCACCCGCGAGCTCGTGCCCTCCGGGCAGCCGGCCCGCTCGCGACGGATGTGTGCGCTGCTCGGAACCGGCGGGCAGCTGTTCGGGCTGCTGTGCGACGAAGTCGAAGTCACGGCGCTCGACCCGAGCGCGATCACGCCGCTTCCCGATTGCATGCAGCTGGCGGGCTCGCCGGTGACGGCCATCGCCCGGCGCTCCGGCGGAATCGCCTGCGTGACCACCCCGCTGCGGCTCTCCCGACTCGTCGGGCTGCCGGCCGCGGCGCCAGCCGCGGCGAGACGCGCCGCTTGAGGGGGATGAGCGATGGCAAGAGGGCAAGCATGGGTGCTCGACCTCGGCTCGGGAGCGAGCGCCGCGATCGGCGAGCGCGAGCTGGTGCTGCTGCTGTACGACGCGGCGGCGTTCCGCGTTCCGTACGCCCCGCCCTATGCCAACCGCGTGCTGTTCTGGGAGGAGCGCGCGCTGCCGGTGCTGGATCTCCCGGTCCGGGCGGGTACCTCGAGCGTCGGGGCCGACACGAAGTTCGTCGCCGTCGTCGGCTATCTGCGCGACGGCGACGCCTCGCTCCAGTACGGCGTCCTGCCTCTCGCTTCGCCCCCGGTCCGCGCGGAGGTGGACGACGAGCAGGGTTGCGAGCTGCCCGAGCCCCTCGAGCGGTGGCGCCCGCTCGCGGTCTCCTGCTTTCGCGCGCAAGGGGTCGCGATCCCGGTGCTCGACCTCGGCCGCGCGTTCGGGCCGTCGGCGTGATTGCCTAGCGCTTGTCGTCCGGGCGCT
Organism: Burkholderiales bacterium; assembly: GCA_035286595.1. Classification (GTDB taxonomy): domain Bacteria; phylum Pseudomonadota; class Gammaproteobacteria; order Burkholderiales; family SG8-39; genus DATEDA01. The sequence goes on from DATEDA010000033.1 coordinate 39,599, forward strand.
TCGTCCGGATCAGGCTGAGCAGTTCCGTCGCGTCGATGATCTCCTGCGCGAGCCCGGCGAGCTTGCGTCGCTCGCTGCGCGCCCGACTGCGCAGCAACTCGAACGCGCCCCCCCGATCCAGGCGAAAGCGCTCCATCAGTACGCCCACCGCGATGCTCGCCTCGCGTCCCTGCTCGAGGGCGATCCGCAGCTGGTCCTCGACCTCGCGGAGCGCCGCGATCTCCTCGGCGCGGGCGAGCGCGGCGCGCAGCTCCGGCACGAGCTGCGCGACGTCGACCGGTTTCACGAGGTAGCCGAGGGCCCCGAGATCCACCGCTTGCTGGACGACGTCGGCGTCGCCGTGGGCAGACAGGAACAGGAACGGCACCCCGGCGCGGTCTTTCAGGTGCTTCGCGAGGTCGATGCCCGAGACGTCGGGCAGGCGCACGTCGAGGAGCGCGAGGTCCGGTGCCCGTTTGGCGATGGCGCTCACCGCCTCGGCGGCGGTCTGCGCCGCGCTGACTTCGAACCCCTCGTCATCGAGGCCTCGCGTCAGCGTCGCGAGCACCAGGCGGTCGTCCTCGACGAGGAGGATGTGCGGTCTGCGGACCATGAATATCCCTCCCTGGTCGTTCTCTCGACGTTCGCTAGGCCGCGGATCGGGCTGACGGCTCTGCGAGGAGGGGCCGCACGACCGGCGACGAAAGCGCGAGCCTCGCCGCCACCGCCGACCCGCGCTGCTCGACGGTGAGCGTGGCGCCGGCTCTCGGCATCATCGCCAGAGCGAGCTGCAGGCCGTCGCCGATCCCTTCCCGGCGCGCGAGGTCGAAGGCTTCCGGCAGCCGGCCGGGATTCGCGACCTCGAGCACCGCGGCGCGGCCGCCGCCCTGCGCAGTGAGCCGCAGCGCCACCGGACCGCCGCCGTGCTTGAGCGCGTTCTGGAGCAGCTCGTTGAAGATCAGCGCGACCGGAACCGCTTCGTGGTCGTCCACGGCCACGGTCGGCTCTTCCGGTTCCTCCACGACGAGGACCTCCCGCTCGGAGAGCTCGCGCGCGGTGGCGACGATCGAGCGCACCATCTCCATGAGCGAGTGCTGGCGGCCTTCCATCCAGCCTCGCAGCCCGTAGACCTTGGCGATCGACAGAATCTGCGCGAGCGCCGGGCGCACGAGCGGTTCGAGGTCCGGTGAGCGCCGCAGCTGCTGCCGGATCAGCCCGGCCACCCCCTGCAGATGGTTCTTGATCCGGTGATGGACCTCCCGCACCAGCGTCTCCCGGTGCTCACGCTCCCTCTGCAACCGCGCCGCTTCTTCCCTGCGGTGCCGGCTCACGTCCACCGCCACGGCGATGATCCCGGTCGGCTCGCCGGTGGAGCCGATCATCGGGCCCCAGGAGACTGTCGCCTCGACCGGCCTGCCGTCCTTGTGGAGGGTGCGCACGGCATAGCCCGCGATGACCTCGCCGGCGAGCGCCCGCTCGCGCATCGCCATGACCTCGGGGAGTTGGGCATGCGGCGCGGCCGGGTTCGGCCTGCCGATCACGTCCGCTGCCGTGTACCCGACCAGCGCCTCGGCGCCCTTGTTCCACATGGTGACCCGCCCTTCGCGGTCGAGCCCCGTGACCGCCACCGGCAGGCTCTCGACCAGCCGCTGATAGGTCCGCGCGGTCCGGGACACCGCTCGCTTGGCCGACGCCAAGATGGCCGCGCCGGTGGCTAACAGCAGAACCGCAGCGAGAATTCCGATCGTATTCCAGAGCGTGGCGCGCGTTCTCGTCCCGTCCAGCTCGCTCCGGCCCACCCGGAGAATCTCTTGCTCGACTGCTTGCATCTCGCTCAGTCGGTCCAAGAGGCCTTGCACTGCGCGCTCGCCGCGATCGAAGGTCTCGACTAGGCGGTCGCGATCGAAGCCGGCGGCGATGTCGGCCGCGACGAACCCGGTCAGCAGGTCGAGATAGGCGGGAAGCAACGCGGAGAACGCCTCGAAGGCGCGGCGCCGCTCCGGGTGGTCGGCGACGAGCTCGCGAAGCGCTTGCTCCTTCCCCGGGAGCATCGCGAGCGCACCTTCGTAGGGGGCGAGCAGCGCCCGCTCCTTGGTGACGGCAAAACCGCGGCGGGCCGATTGGATGGTCCGCAGCAGCATCGCCATCTCGTGGTTGGCGCTCTCGACCGACCGGCTGATCCGAAGCCGATCGCTGATTCGCCGAGACTCATTGTCCGTGATCACCACCAATGCGAAGACGCCGAGGAGGATGACGGCGCTCAGCACGAGCAACGCCATGGCGCCCGCGTCGTGCGACGCCCTCACTGCCCTAGAGGGTATGGTCGGCGCGCCCGGCATTGCGCGCGGTCGCTGCGAATCCATATCGAGTCGCTCCGTTAGCCGGCTGCGCGGCGGTCAGCGCGTTTCGCCTTTGCGTACAAATCGCGAAAGGTCTTGCCCTGCGGCGCCGGGAAGTCGCGCCCGATCGTCCACCCGGCGCCCGCAAGCGGGAGCCTGCGAATGCGCCCCGCGCGCCCTCCGAGAAGCCACAGCGTACGCGCGGCCCAGCGTGCCGCAAAGGCATAAAGCCGCGGGCGCTGCGCCACCCATGACCACACGCGGATGCCGAGCATCTCGGTCCGCGGCCGCAGTCCGCGCTCGACCTGCTGCTCGCGCAGCTTCCGGAGCAGCTCCGGCAGCGGGATGCGCACCGGGCAGACGACGCCGCACTGGTTGCAGAGCGTCGCGGCGTGCGGCAGGTCGAGCGCGTTCTCGAGCCCCACGTAGGCCGGCGTCAGGACCGCGCCCATCGGGCCGGGGTACACCCAGCCGTACGCGTGGCCGCCGACGGTCTTGTAGACCGGGCAGTGGTTCATGCACGCGCCGCAGCGGATGCAGCGCAGCATTGCCTCCATGTCGCCGCCGACGAGATTGGTCCGCCCGCCGTCGACCAGGATGAAGTACATGTGCTCCGGCCCGTCCAGGTCGTCGGCGCCCTTCGGGCCGGTGAATACGCTCACGTAGTTGGAGATGGGCTGACCGGTCGCCGAGCGCGTGAGGAGCCTGAGCAGCGTCGCAAGATCCTCGAGCGTCGGGATGACCTTCTCGATGCCGGTGATGCAGACGTGCACCCGCGGCAGCGTCGTCACCATCCGGCCGTTGCCCTCGTTGGTGACCACGGCGCCCGAGCCGGTCTCGGCGATCAGGAAGTTCCCGCCCGAGATGCCCAGATCCGCGGAGAGGAAGTGCGGCCGCAGCGCCTCGCGCGCCTCGCGCGTCATGTCCCCGATGTCGCTCTTGCGGGGTCGGGCGTGGGATTTCGCGAACAGATCCGCGACCTCGTCCTTCGACTTGTGCACCGCCGGCGCGATGATGTGCGACGGCGGCTCGTGGGCGAGTTGGATGATGTACTCGCCGAGATCGGTCTCCACCGGGTGGACGCCGATCCCGTCGAGCGCCTCGTTGAGGCCGGCCTCCTCGGACAGCATCGACTTCGACTTGATCGCCTTGCGGATCCGGTGCCGGCGGCAGATCTCCAGCACCAGGTCGCACGCCTCGGCCCTGCTCTCGGCGAACAGCACCGTCGCCCCGCGCCGGGTCGCCTCGCGCTCGAAGCGCTCGATGTAAGTGTCGAGCTCGGCGAGGCCGCGATCGCGGATCTCGGCACCGGCAGTCCGGAGCCGCTCGAACGCCTCCGGCCCGTAAGCCTGGACCGCCTGCGCCCGCAGCTGGGCGAGCCCCGCGGTACCGAACTTGGCGAGGTTCGCCTGCAGGATCTCGTCCCCGAGCGCCTGGGCGGCGCGGCGCTTGAAGTACATCGACTGGACTTGCATCAGGGCGCCTCGCCGGCCAGCACTTCCGCCACGTGCAGGACCTTCGTCTCGCCGTCGCCCCGGCGACGGAGCCGCCCCTCGATGCTCAGCAGGCAGCCGAGGTCCCCGGCCACGACCGCATCGGCGCCGCTCGCCTGGATCTGCGCGCACTTGCGGTCGGCGATCGCCGCGGACACTTCGCCGAACTTCACCGCGAACGTGCCGCCGAACCCGCAGCACTGCTCGCACTCGTCCATTTCCTTGAGGCGGAGCCCGGGAACGCCCGCGAGCAGCGCGCGCGGCTGGCCCTTGACGCCGAGCTCGCGGAGCCCCGAACAGGCGTCGTGGTAGGTGACCGTCCCGGCGAAACGACCGGGAACGCGCTCCAGCCTTGCGACGTTGACGAGGAAGTCGGTGAGCTCGTAGGTGCGGCCGCCGAGGCGCCGGATGCGGTCGAGCAACACCGCTTCGCCCTCGAAGAGATCGGGATAGTGGGTCTTGATCATCCCGCCGCAGGAGCCGGAAGGCACGACGACGTAGTCGCAGCCCTCGAACTCCCCGAGCACCTTCGCGGCGAGCGCGCGCGCCGATCGGCGATCCCCCGAGTTGTAGCCCGGCTGCCCGCAGCAGGTCTGCGTCGGAGGAACCAGGACTTCGCAGCCCGCCGCCTGGAGGAGCTTGACCGCCGCCGACCCGATGCTCGGGCGCATCAGATCCACGAGACAGGTGACGAACAGCCCGACGCGCATGTCGTTGCAGTGGATCCGAGCGGGCGCGAAGCTTAGCACGCGACCGGTCCCGGATCGCGGTGTAGACTTTCGCTGCGTGAACCAGAAGGAATCAAAAAACTCCATCCAGGTCATCGAGCGGATGATGCGGCTCCTCGACGTGCTCGCCGAGGCGCCGAACGCGGTCAGCCTGAAGATCGCCGCCGGAAAAGCGGGTCTGCACCCGTCGACCGCGCACCGCATCCTCGGCGCGCTCGTGCGCGACCGGATGGTCGAGCGCGTCGACCAGGGCAGCTACCGGCTCGGGATGCGGCTGCTCGAGCTCGGCAACCTGGTCAAGTCGCGGATCAGCGTGCGCGAGCACGCGCTCCCCTTCATGCGGGAGCTCCACGCCGCCACCGGCGAGGCGGTCAACCTCTCGGTGCGCCGCGACGACGAGATCGTCTACATCGAGCGCACGTCCAGCGGGCGCTCGCTGATGCGCGTGGTCAACATCATCGGCGCGCGCGCGCCGCTGCACATCACCGCGGTGGGCAAGCTGTTCCTGCTCGACGAAGGCGCAGAGGGGGTGAAGGCCTACGCCGATCGCACCGGCCTCGCGTCGTTCACCAGGAACACGATCCACGGCCTGCCAGCCCTGGAGAAGGAGCTCGACCGGATCCGCCGCCAAGGCTACGCGATCGACAACGAGGAGGCCGAGCTCGGGGTGCGCTGCATCGGCGCCGCGATCCACGACGACACCGGCGCGCTCGTCGCCGGGCTCTCGGTGTCGGCGCCCGCCGAGCGGATGAAGCCGGCGTGGTCGGCGCTGGTGAAGGAGACCGCGGAGAAGATCTCCCGCGCGCTCGGGTATCGCGGGTCGCCTGCCTGATGTCCTATCTCGACGACCCGCGCGTCCTGTTCGCCGCGGAGCGCACCCTGCTGGCGTGGGTGCGCACCGCCGTCGCGCTGATGGGGCTCGGCTTCGTCGTCGCGAAGTTCGGGCTGTTCCTCCACCTCGTCGCCGGCCACGAGCCGTCGCCGGCGCAAGAGATGTTCGCGCTACTCACCGGCGTCGCGCTGGTGGCCCTGGGCGTGGCCGGTTGCATCGCTGCTGCTGTCCAGCACCGCCGCTTTATCGCGGAGCTCGGCCCGGGCGAGGTTCCACGCGGCTACCGCACCGGCCTCGCGATCGTGTCGACGTACGCCCTCGCCACGCTGGGCGTCATCGTGGCCGTCTACCTCGTGGCATCCTAGGTCTGCCACTCGGCGTCAAACCGCCATCATCGCGTGCACGGCGAAGAGATTCGCCGGGTCCGTCCACACCTGCTCGGGGTGGAAGCGGGCCCCCCGCGCGAGCCCCTGGAACTCCGCCACGCCGTACTTGCACGAGATCTCGGTGTGGATCCTCTCGCCGGCCTTGAAGTCGAACCGCTGGCCGCCGACGTGGACGATCTGCTGGTAGAGGCTCTCGAGGTGCATCTCGATCCGGCCCATCGCCTCGTCGTAGAACGCAAGGTGCCGGAACCGCTTGACCTGGAAGTCGCCGCCGAGCTCGCGGTTGATGCGGGTGAGCAGGTTCAGGTTGAACTCGGCGGTCACGCCGCGCGCGTCGTCGTACGCCGCTTCGAGCGTGCGCTTGTCCTTCTTGAGGTCGACCCCGATCACGAGCATCCCGCCCGGCCCGACGATCTCCCGCACCCCCTTCAGGAACTCGAGCGCCTCCTCCCGCGTGAGATTGCCGATCGTGGAGCCGGGAAAGTAGACGACCTTGCGCCGGATCGGCACGCCCACGAACTCCGGCAGCTTGAGCGGCCGCGTGAAGTCGGCGACGACGCCGGTGATGTTGAGCCACGGGAACATCCGCGCCAGCTCGGCGCAGGCGCTCCGCAGCTGGGCATCGGAGATGTCGATCGGCACGTAGAGCGAGGGCTGCGCGCGGCCGATGAGGAGGCGGGTCTTCACGCTCGCCCCGGAACCGAACTCGATCAGCTGGGTCTCGGCGCCGAGGAGCCGGACGAGCTCGCCGAGGCGGCTCTCCATGATCGCCATCTCGGTGCGCGTCGGGTAGTACTCGGGCAGCTCGCAGATCGCCTCGAAGAGCTTCGACCCGCGCCAGTCGTAGAAGTACTTGGGGGGGAGCGATTTGTGCGGCGCCGAAAGACCGGCCAGCACGTCGTCCAGGAAGGACGGCCCCTCGGTGAGGAAGTTGTAGAACCGGACGACACCCGCGCCCGAAAGCCGCGGGGCCGTCATGGGGCGGTCAGTGCAGGGCGGCTGCCTGCAGCTTGATGCCGATGTGACCTTCCGCGGCAGCCGAGTGACGCCGCGCGGCATGCCGGCTGGCCGGGGCGTCCATCCGGATCGCCCCCACGGGGGCGGTGTCCCCGAGCTCGAGCCACTTCCGGATGCGGATGGCGTCGCCGACCCGGGTGTACTTGCCCACCGAGTCGAGCAGCACGATCACGACTTGCCGCGCGGACATGCTCGCCTGCATCACCAGGCAGCGTCCGGCTTGCCGGATGAAGCCGGTCTTCGAGACCGCGATCTCCCAGCTCGTGTTGCGCACGAGCCCGTTCGTGTTCACGAACCGCACGTTCCGCTTGCCGAGCCGCACCTCGGCGCTCGGCGCCGTGGAGTACTCGCGGATGAGCGGATAGTCGTGCGCCGCGATGACGAGCTTCGCCAGGTCCGCGGCGCTCGAGACGTTCGCGCTCGACAGGCCGGTCGGCTCGACGAAGCGGGTGTCGTTCATCCCGAGCTCGGCCGCCGTGTCGTTCATCGCCTGGACGAAGGCCTCGAGGCCGCCGGGGTAGGTCCGTCCCAGGGCGGCGGCGGCGCGGTTCTCGGAGGCCATCAGCGCGAGCCGGAGCAGCTCGCCGCGGGTAAGGGTCACGCCGCGGTTGAGCGGCGTGAAGGTCCGTGCCGACCGGGTGTTGGCGAGGTCCTCGCGGGTGATCTCGATCGGCTCGTCGAGCGCCAGGTTGGCATCGAGCAGGACGACAGCGGTCATGAGCTTGGTGATCGACGCGATCGGGACGACCGCCGCGGCGTTCTTGTCGTAGAGCACCTCGCCGGTCTCCGCGTCGACGATCAGCACGGCCGACGACTTGAGCTTGGGCGCGTCCCCCGCGTGCGCGCCTGGCACGAACGCAGCCCACGACAAGGCTGCGGCCAGCGCTGCCGCGCGAATCATTGTTCTCATGCCCCCTGCTCCCCTGGCCTACCGCGGCGCAGTCTAGCCGCCGCCACGTCCAAGGAGCAAGCAAAAATAAGGCCCTACGCGCGGAACCTGACAAGGTCATGAGAAATAGTCACGCCGCGGCCACGATTGGCGCGGGCCCGGGGGCCCCCGGGGGGTCCTGGGGCTCCTCCTCTTGCTGCAGCGCCCACATCTGGGCGTACAGCCCCCCTGCCTCCAGCAGCTCCCGGTGGGTGCCCCGCTCGACGATGCGGCCGTGGTCCATCACCAGGATCTGGTCGGCGTCCATCACCGTCGACAGCCGATGGGCGATGACGAGCGTCGTGTGCCCCCGGGCGATGCGGTCGAGCTCGGCCTGGATCGCCTTCTCGGCCTTCGAGTCGAGCGCGCTCGTCGCCTCGTCGAAGATCAGGATCCGCGGGCGCTTGAGGAGCGCGCGCGCGATCGCGACGCGCTGCTTCTCGCCGCCCGAGAGCTTCAGCCCCCGCTCCCCGACCTTGGTTTCATAGCCCTCGGGGATCGTCATGATGAAGTCGTGGATGTGCGCCGCCTTCGCCGCGTCGAGGACCTCCGCCTCGGCCGCGCCGGGACGGCCGTAGTGGATGTTGTACCCGATGGTGTCGTTGAAGAGCACCGTGTCCTGGGGGACGATGCCGATCGCGCCGCGCAGGCTCGCCTGCTTCAGGTCACGCACGTCGACGCCGTTCACGGCGATCCGGCCGGTCGCCACGTCGTAGAAGCGGTACAGCAGGCGCGCGAGCGTCGATTTTCCCGACCCGGAGTGACCCACCACCGCGACCTTGCTCCCGGCCGGAATCTCGAAACTCACGTCGAAGAGTATCTGTCGGTTCGGCTCGTAGGAGAAGTCGACGCGCTCGAAGCGGATCGCGGCCGGCGCGTCGGGGAGCGCCACGGCGTTCGGCCGGTCCTGGATCTCGCGGTGCTCCTCGAGCAGGCGGAACATGCGGTCGATGTCGGTGAGCGACTGCTTGACCTGGCGGTAGACCATGCCGAGGAAGTTGAGCGGGATGTAGAGCTGGATCAGCAGCGCGTTCACCAGCACCAGGTCGCCGAGCGTGAGGCTCCTCGCGGCGACGCCCTGCGCCACCAGCACCATGAGCGCGGTCACCGCGCCGGCGATGATCAGGCTCTGGCCGATGTTGAGGAACCCGAGCGAGGCCTCGCTCTTCGTCGCCGCCGCCTCGTAGCCGCGGAGGTTGTCGTCGTAGCGGCGCGCCTCGAACTCCTCGTTGCCGAAGTACTTCACCGTCTCGTAGTTGAGCAGGCTGTCGATCGCGCGGGTGTTCGCCTTCGAGTCGAGCTCGTTCGCGCGGCGGCGGATGTCGATGCGCCACTCGGTGACGAGGATCGTGAACGCGATGTAGACCGCGACCGCGCCGAACGTGATCGCTGCGAACCGCCAGTCGAACTTGGTGAGCAGCACCGCCGCGACCAGGCTGAACTCGAGGATGACCGGCACGATCGAGAACAGCATGTACGAGAGCAGCGTCGAGATGCCGTTGGTGCCCCGCTCGATGTCGCGCGACACGCCGCCGGTCTGCCGCTCGAGGTGGAAGCGCAACGACAGGCTGTGAAGATGCCGGAACACCTCCAGCGCGACGCGCCGGATGGCGCGCTGCGTCACGCGAACGAAGAGCACGTCGCGCAGCTCCGCGAAGAGCGTGGTCGAGAAGCGCAGCATCCCGTACGCGGCCAGCAGCGCGAACGGCACCGCCAGGATCGCGGTCTGGGGGTCGAGCGCGTCGACGATCTCCTTCAGGATGAGCGGGACGGCGACGTTCGCGAGCTTGGCCGCGACGAGCAGCGTGAGCGCCACCAGCACCCGCCATTTGAACTCCCACAGGTAAGGCAGCAGGCGGGGGAGCACCCGCCATTCGCTCCGCCGGCGCGCGGGCGCCGCCCCGGGCGGGGTCCGGTCGAGCGGGAGCGCAGCGCCGTCGTGATGTCGCAAGTGAAACCTTCCGTTGGTCTAGAGCGGGGATTCTAAAGTGTTGCCTCCCGCAGCGAAATCAAGCTCCGCCAGAGGGTTATCGCGACGGCCGGGCCCGCGGCGCGGCCGCGCCGACCGCGAGCGCCCCTTGACACCCCGGCGCGGCGGGCTAACATTCAAACAGTCGTTTGAAACTAGCGTTGTGATGCCGGCCGCTTCCCGCACCCGCCCCGCCACCGCCGAGCGCCTCCTCGCCGCCGCCGAGCGCCTGTTCCTCGCGCACGGCTACGACGGCACGTCGAGCCGCATGCTCACCGCGGCGGCGCGCGTCAACCTGGCCGCGGTCAGCTATCACTTCGGCGGCAAGACCGGGCTCTTCCAGTCGATGCTCGCCCGGCGGCTCGACGCGCTCCACGAGGAACGCCTCGCCCTGCTCGACGCCTACGAGCGGGTCGCGGGCACGATGCCCCTGTCTTGCGAGCGGATCCTGTCGGCGCTCTTCGTCCCGGCGCTCCGGCTCGCGCGGGACCCGAAGCGCGGCGGGGCCGATTTCCTGCGGCTCCTCGGGCGCGCGTACGTGGACCCGTCGCCCGAGCTGCGCGCGTTTCTCTCGGAGCGATACGCGCCGTCGATCGCGCGGTTCAAGGACGCGTTCGCCCGCGCGCTGCCCGACATCGCGCCGCGCGAGCTGTCCTGGCGGCTGCACTTCATGCTGGGCGCGCTCGCCTACACGCTCGCCGGCACCGACGCCTGGCGGCTGATCGCGGCGCTGAGTCAGGACGAGACCGCGAAGCCGACCGACGACCAGCTCCTCCTGCGCCGGCTCGCACCGTTCCTGATCGCCGGACTGCAGGCGCCGCTGCCCGACCTTGCCGGCGAGGATCCCATCGTCTCGATCGCCGATTCGCGGCTCGCGCGCGGGGCGGTGAACGAACGGTCCGCGCCCGCAGTCACAACGTCGAGGGGCGCGCGCCGCGTCGCCTAGAGGTACGGAGGCATCACGATGATCTGGCTCTTCCTGCTCGCTGCGATCGCCGCATTCCTCGCCCTCGCCTATCTCGAGGCGCGGGCCTGGGTCTGGACCCTCGCGGTCGGCGCGGGTCTGATCGCACTGGCCTCGGCGGTGGACCTGTCGGCGCTCGCCACCAACGTCCTGCTTTGGGGATTCATCGCGTTCGCCGCGATCCTCAACGTCCGGCCGCTGCGGCGCCTGCTCATCAGCGATCGCATCCTCGGCGTGTTCCGCAAGGTCATGCCGCCGATGTCGCAGACCGAGGCCGACGCGATCAACGCCGGGACGGTGTGGTGGGACGGCGAGCTCTTCTCCGGGCGGCCGAACTGGGACGAGCTCCTCGCCTTCCCCAGGCCGCGGCTGTCCGCCGAGGAGCAGGCGTTCCTCGACGGGGAGACCGAGGAGCTCTGCCGGATGGCGGACGACTGGAGCACGTACGCGACCGGCGACCTGCCGCCGCACGTCTGGCAGTACCTCAAGGACAAGGGCTTCCTCGGGATGATCATCCCGAAGGAGTACGGCGGCAAGGGCTTCTCCGCCTACGCCCACTCGCAGGTCGTGACCAAGCTCGCCACGCGCTGCAGCGCGGCCGCCGTCAGCGTGATGGTGCCGAACTCGCTCGGACCGGCCGAGCTGCTCCTCCACTACGGCACCGAGCAGCAGAAGCGCCACTACCTGCCGCGGCTCGGCAAGGGTCTCGAGATCCCGTGCTTCGCGCTCACCAACCCGCACGCCGGCTCCGACGCCGCGGCGATCCCCGACCAGGGCATCGTCTGCAAGGGCACGTGGGAGGGCAAGGAAGTCCTCGGGATGCGCGTGACGTGGGACAAGCGCTACATCACGCTCGGCCCGGTGGCGACCCTGCTCGGGCTCGCGTTCCGGCTCTACGACCCCGACCGCCTCCTCGCGGACAAGGAGGACGTGGGGATCACCTGCGCGCTCGTACCGACGAACCACCCCGGAGTCCACACCGGCCGGCGGCACTTCCCGCTGAACGCCACGTTCCAGAACGGTCCGACCTCGGGCAAAGACGTCTTCATGCCGCTCGACTGGATCATCGGCGGTCCGGCCATGGCCGGCCAGGGCTGGCGGATGCTGATGGAGTGCCTCGCCGCGGGCCGCTCGATCTCGCTGCCCTCGTCGAACGTCGGGAACTCGAAGCTCGCGGTGCGCGCGACCGGCGCCTACGCGCGCGTCCGCAGCCAGTTCAAGACGCCGATCGGGAAGTTCGAGGGCATCGAGGAGGCGCTCACCCGCATGGGCGCCAACCTCTACATGATGGACGCCGCGCGCCGCATGACCGCGGTCGGGATCGACCTCGGCGAGAAGCCGTCGGTGATCTCGGCCATCGTCAAGTACCACGTGACGGAGCGCAACCGCCGGGTCGTCAACGACGCGATGGACATCCAGGGCGGCAAGGGCATCTGCCTCGGGCCGAACAACTTCATGGGCCGCGCCTACCAGCAGATCCCGATCTCGATCACGGTGGAGGGCGCGAACATCCTGACGCGGAGCCTCATCATCTTCGGCCAGGGCGCCATCCGCTGCCATCCCTACGTCCTGAAGGAGATGCGCGCGGCGCGGGAGCCCGACCGGACGAAGGCTTCGCAGGAGTTCGACCACGCGCTCTGGGGTCACATCCGCTTCACCCTGACCAACGCCGTGCGCGCGCTGATCATGGGGCTCACCGGCTCGCACTGGATCGGGGTGGCCCTGAACGCCGCGCCGGAGAACCGGCGCTACTTCCAGCAGCTCACCCGCTTCTCGGCGATGTTCGCGTTCCTGACCGACGTGTCGATGGTCGTGCTGGGCGGCGGCCTCAAGCGCCGCGAGAAGCTCTCCGCCCGGCTCGGGGACATCCTCTCGCTCATGTACCTGGCGTCGGCGACGCTCAAGCGGTACGAGGACGAAGGCCGCCAGAAGGCCGACAAGCCGCTCCTCGACTGGGCAATCTGGGACGCGATGTACAAGGCGCAGAACGCGTTCGAAGGCGTGATCTCCAACTACCCGAGCCGCCCGGTCGCCTGGCTGCTGCGGCGGTGCCTCTTCCCGCTCGGCCGGCCGTACGTCGTGCCGTCCGACCGGCTCGGCCACGAGGTCGCGAAGCTGCTCGTC
>DATEDA010000034.1:0-43891 GCA_035286595.1 Burkholderiales bacterium
GTCGCGACCGAGGTCGAGCCGAACTTCGCCGCCGCCGCGATCCATCCCGGCGGCGGCAAGTGCTGCGTCAAGGCGTACGGCCTGGTGCAGAAGACGTACAACCCGCACCGCCTCGCCCAGCCGATGAAGCGCTCCAATCCGCGCAAGGGGCGCAGCCAAGATCCGGGCTTCGTCCCGATCTCGTGGGACGAGGCGCTCGACCTCGTCGCAGGGAAGCTCGGCGAGGTCCGCTCCAAAGGGCTGCTCGACGGCTCCGGCTACCCGCGCGTGGCCGCGAGCTTCGGCGGCGGCGGCACGCCCACCTACTACATGGGCACGTTCCCGGCGTTCCTCGCCGCGTGGGGCCCGATCGACTTCAGCTTCGGCAGCGGGCAGGGCGTCAAGTGCTACCACTCGGAGCATCTCTACGGCGAGCTGTGGCACCGCGCCTTCACGGTGAGCCCCGACACGCCGACGACCGAGTACGTACTCTCCTTCGGCGCCAACACCGAGGCGTCGGGCGGCGTCGCGGGCACCTGGCGCCACGCCGAGGCGCGCGTGCGCGGCCTGAAGCGCGTGCAGATCGAGCCGCACCTCTCGATCACCGGTGCGGCCTCGGCCGAGTGGATCCCGATCAAGCCGAAGACCGACGCCGCGTTCCTGTTCGGCCTGATCCACGCCCTCCTGCATGAGCTGCCGCGCGCGCGGCTCGATGTGCCGTTCCTCAGGGTGCGCACCGGCTCCCCGTATCTCGTCGGCCCGAGCGGCTACTACCTCCGCGACCCGGCCACGCGGAAACCGCTCATGTGGGACGTGCGCCGCGCCAGCGCGGTCGCCTTCGACACCCCCGGCGCCGAGCCCGCGCTCGAAGGCCGCTTCACGGTCGATGCCGTCGAGGTCGGCGCGGACGGGGAGTGGGCGCACGCACGGGTGGAGGGCGCGACCGCCTTCACGCGGCTCGTCGAGCACATGGCGCAGTACACGCCCGAGTGGGCCGAGCGCGTGTGCGACATCCGTCCCGGCGCGGTCCGCCGCATCGCGGGCGAGTACCTGGACCACGCGCGCGTCGGCGCGACCACGGTGATCGACGGCGTCGAGCTGCCGCTGCGGCCGGTGGCCATCGCGCTCGGCAAGACGGTGACCAACGGCTGGGGCGGCTACGAGTGCTGCTGGGCGCGGACGCTCGCCGCCTGCCTCGTCGGCGCGCTCGAAGTGCCGGGCGGCACGCTCGGCACAACCGTGCGGCTCAATCGCCCGGCGACCTCGCGGCAGGCGAGCGTGAAGGCCGGGCCGGACGGGTTCATGGCGTACCCGATGAACCCGACCGATCGCGAGCACTGGGCGGCGCAGCCGAAGGTCCGGAACGCGTACTCGACGCTCGTGCCCCTCTCGGCGAACTCGCCGTGGAGCAACGCGCTCGGGCCCACGCACCTCGCGTGGATGTTCCGGAAGGAATCGCCCGACAACTGGCCGCTCGTGACCGCCCCGGACGTCTGGTTCGTGTATCGCACCAACCCCGCGATCTCGTTCTGGGACACGCCCGCGATCGGGGAGCGGATCGCCGAGTTCCCGTTCGTCGTCGCGTTCGCCTACACCGTCGACGAGACGAACTGGATGGCCGACGTGCTGCTGCCCGAGCGCACCGACATCGAGTCGACCCAGCTCATCCGCATCGGCGGCTCGAAGTTCATCGAGCAGTTCTGGGACCACGAGGGGTTCGCGTTGCGGCAGCCCGCGGTCGTGCCGCGCGGCGATACCCGCGACTTCACCGACATCGCGACCGCGCTCGCCGCGCGCACCGGGCTGCTCGAGAAATACAACGAGGCCATCAACCGCGGCGCCGCGGGCGTGGCACTCGCCGGAGACGGCTTCGACTTCCGGCTGGAGCCCAAGGCGAGGCACAGCGCCGAGGAGATCTGGGACCGCGTCTGCCGCGCCGCGAGCGCCGAGCTCACCGGCGGTGCGGCGAGCGACGGGCTCGACTGGTACCGTGACCACGGCTATCGGACCCGGCCGATCTCGCGGCTCGCTTGGTATCTCTACCCGGAGCTCGTCAAGCAGGGGCTGCGCTTCGAGATGCCCTATCAGGAACGCCTCGCGCGCTCAGGCAGCGAGCTCGGGCGCCGGCTCCACAGCCGCGGGATTCGCTGGTGGGACACGCAGCTCTCCGAGTACCAGGCGCTGCCCGCGTACAAGGACTTCCCGGGGATCTGGGAGAGCCACACCGTGGCGCAGGGCGGGCGGCTCGAGGACTTCCCGTTCTGGCTCGTCACCTCGCGCAGCATGCAGTACGCGTGGGGCGCGAATGCCGGCATCCCGCTGATGGACGAGATGGCCGGGAATCTGCAGGGCCACCGGGGCGTCGTGATCAATGCCGCGCGCGCGCGCAGCCTCGACATCGAGGAGGGGGATCTCGTCGAGGTCCGTTCCACCTTGCGCGCGACGCGCGGCCCCGCGATCCTGCGCGAGGGCATCCGGCCCGACACCGCGCTCATCCTCGGGCAGTTCGAGCACTGGGCGACGCCGTACGCGAAGGACATGCATGCGCCGAGCATGAACAGCGTGACGCCGATGGCGCTCGAGCTCACCGACGCTACCGGCTCGGCGGCCGATCTCGTCCGCGTCGCGGTGAGGCGCGTATGACCCGCTGGGCGATGGCCGCGGACCTGCGCCGGTGCATCGGCTGCCAGACGTGCACCGCGGCCTGCCGCCAGGCCAACGCGACGCCGCCGGACGTGCAGTGGCGCACGGTGCTCGACCTGGAGACGGGCGAGTTCCCGGACGTGCGGCGGAGCTTCGTCCCGGTGGGCTGCATGCACTGCGGCGACCCGCCGTGCGAGAACGTGTGCCCGACGACGGCGACCAAGCGGCGCGCCGACGGCATGGTCACGATCGACTATGACCTGTGCATCGGCTGCGGATACTGCGCCGTGGCGTGCCCCTATCAGGCGCGGCACATCGTGCACCGCGCGCGCTTCGCCTGGAGCGCCGAGCCGGCGCCGAACGAGCGGGCGCGGTTCGACGCCAGGCGCATCGCCGTCGCGACCAAATGCACCTTCTGCGTCGACCGGATCGACGCGGGTACGGCCAAAGGCCTGAAGCCCGGCGTCGACCCGGAAGCGACGCCGGCCTGCGTGAACTCGTGCATCGCCGGTGCGCTGGTCTTCGGCGACCGCGACGACCCGGCGAGCCCGGTCGCGCAGCTCCTCGCCGAGACCGAGCACTTCCGCATGCACGAGGAGCTCGGGACCGACCCGGGGATGTACTACGTGTTCGACGCCCGTTCCCGGGGTGAGGCGGCATGAGCGCGCCGGGCCGCCCCAAGCGCGAATCCTTGTCGCGAAGCGACAAGGTAGTCCAATGAGCCGCGCGGCAGACCAGATCCGGCCCTGGCACCAGGCCAACTGGGACGCCCGCGCCGCGGCGAACTTCATCGGCGGCGGCAGCGGCAGCGGGTTGCTGATCGCCGGCGCGATCGCTCACGCCGCCGGCGCGCCGTATCGGGCCCTCGCGCTCACCGCGCTCGCGCTCATCGCGGTCGGGCTCACGTGCGTCGCGCTCGAGATCGGCCGGCCGTGGCGCGCGCTCAACGTGTTCTTCCATCCGCAGACATCGTGGATGACTCGCGAGTCGCTGGTCGCCGTGCCGCTGTTCGCCGCCGGCGCGGCAGCGCTGTGGCAGGACGGCGGCGCATACGCATGGGCGGCGGCGGCGCTCGCCGCCGCGTTCCTCTGGTGCCAGGCGCAGATCCTCAGGGCCGCGAAGGGCATCCCTGCCTGGCGCGCGCCGCGGGTCGTACCGCTGATCCTCTCGACCGGTCTTGTCGAAGGCGCCGGCCTGCTTGCGATGGCGTGCGCGCTTCCCTCGTCGGCCCACGCGCTCGCGCGGCCGGTATCGGCTGCGCTCGTGGCGCTGTTGGTGCTGCGCGCGGTGGTGTGGCAGATGTACCGAGCGAGGCTCGAAGCGCCGAAGCGCGCGCTTGTCGCGCTTGACCGTGCCGCGCCGCTATTTCACCGCGTCGGCAACTGGGTCGCGGCGCCGCTCGCGGCGATCGCGGTACTACTGGCGCCCGACGCAGTCGCCGCGCCGCTCGGCGCCGTCGCAGGAGCGATCGCGGTCGCCGCGGGTTGGCAGGTCAAATTTGTCCTTGTTACGCGCGCGGGTTTCAACCAGGGCTTCGCCCTCCCGCACCTCCCGGTACGCGGGAGCGGCACACCCGGCCCGTCGGCGAAACCGGGCTGGTAACCGTCCGCCCGGCCCTTAACTCGCATCAAAGAGGGCGGCCGGCCCGGCCGTGACAATGTCCTCTGCTGATCCATTGCGGAGGCCCTCATGTCGCGCATCAGCGAAGTGATGGGGCGGGACCACAAGGCGTGCGACGACCGGCTCGCGCTTGCCGAAGCGGCCGCAGCCGAGGGGAACTTCGCCCGGGCGGCGGCCGAGCTCGAAGCGTTCGCCGCGGCGCTCGCGCGCCACTTCCGGGTGGAGGAAGAGCAGCTCTTTCCCGCGTTCGAGCGGCACACCGGGATCACCGACGGCCCGACCGAGATGATGCGGGTCGAGCACGCCGAGATGCGCGAGCTCCTCGATCAGCTGCGCGCCGCAGTCGGCGCCGCCGACGCCGCCGAGTTCCTGGGTCTCGCCGACACGCTGAACGTCCTCATGCAGCAGCACAACCTGAAAGAGGAGCAGGTCCTCTACGCGCTGCTCGACGAGGCGCTCCTAGGCGAGGCGGACGAGCTCCTCGCAGCGCTCGCATCGCGCTGATGCGCCCGGCCGGCCTGAGGCTCGAGCAGGCGCCGCCGATCGCGGTGCCGTTCCGGTTCTTCCTCACCGCGCCGGCGTTTCTCCTTGCGGCTGCGGCGGTGCTGGCGTGGGCCGGGCCCGACGCGCTCGCCTGGCGCGGCTCCCCGGCCGCGCTCGCCGCCACGCACTTCGTCACGCTCGGGTTCATGACGATGGTGATGGTCGGCGCGATGCTGCAGATGCTGCCCGTGCTTGCGGGGGCGCCGGTGCCGCACGTGCGGCCGGCGGCAACCCTCGTGCATGCCGGGCTCGCGCTCGGCACGGCCGCGCTCGGTCTGGGATTCCTGTTCGGTCAACCGGTGCTCATGAAGGCTGCGGCATGGCTGCTCGGCGCGGCGTTCGCCGTGTTCGTCGCCGCCGCCGCTGCGGCGCTCGGTCGCGCGGCGGTCCGCAACGCCACGGTCCGCGGCGCCGCGGTGGCAGTCGCGTCGCTCGTCGTCACCGTAGCGCTCGGACTCATGCTCGCGGCGACGTATGGGTGGGGCGTTCCGCTCGCAAACCTCGCCGTGCGGGCGTTGCACCCGGCATGGGGCCTGCTCGGCTGGACCGGGCTGCTCGTCGCAGCCGTCGCGTTCCAGGTCGTGCCGATGTTTCAGATGACGCCGCAATATCCGCCGCGCATGACGCGCTGGTTCACCGCCGGGGCCTTCACTGCGCTTGTCGCCTGGTCGCTGGCGGCGTGGTACGCGAGCGGGAGCCCGGTGGACCTCGCGCTCAGCCTTGTGCTCGCAGCCGGGTACGCGCTGTTCGCCGTCACGACGCTCGTGCTCCAATACCGACGCCGGCGTCGCCTGCCGGACGCGACGACCGCGTTCTGGCAGCTCGGGATGGCGTGTGCGCTCGCGGCGTGCGTCGGCTGGGCCGCGCGGCTCGCTGCGCCGGACGCTCCGCAGGCGCTGGACGTCGCGATCGGCGTGCTCGCGCTCGCGGGCTTCGCGGTGTCGGTGATCGCCGGGATGCTCTACAAGATCGTGCCGTTTCTCGCCTGGTTCCACTTGCAGGCGTCGGTCGGCCCAAGGCGTGCACCCCACATGAAGAAGATCCTGTCCGACGCCGCGCAGCGCGCGCATTTCGGCCTGCACGCCACGGCGGTGGCGCTGCTGCTCGCCGCGATCGTCTGGCCGCGCCCGCTCGTCCGCGTCGCGGGGCTCGCGCTGGCCCTCTCCGCGCTCGTGCTGCTGCGAAATCTGCTGCAGGCTGCGCGGCGCTACCGTGCCGAACCCGCGGGCGGCCCCGACGCCGGGCGGACTCCCGCAGGCCGCCCGATAGGGCAGCGGCAGGCTTAGACCTGACGCGCTGCCTGCGCCGCCCGCGGCGCCCCCGCCGCGGCGCCACGCTCGCGCGCGATGAGCTTGAGCATCGTGTCGATGGTGATCGAACGGAAGGTGGCCTTGGCGATTTCGTCGATCTCCGCGAGGACGCGCGCGAGCGCGCGACCGGCGTCGGTCGTCGTCCGGCCGCCCTCGGGCGGGCGGGCGCTGATGTCCTCGAACCGCTCGATGACGTCCATCAGCGTCAGGCGCTTGGCGTTGCCGGTGAAGCGATAGCCGCCACCCACCCCGCGCGCCGATTCCACGAGGTCGGCGCGCGCGAGCTCCCGCAGGACCTTCGCGAGATGGTGGATCGAGACGCTGTACTTCTCGGCGATCTCCGCCGCCGCGACCGTCCGTCCCGGGTTGGCCGCGGCCTCGAGGACACTGACCAGCGCCAGGCTCGTCGCCGTCTGCAGCTTCACAGGTCCATCTCGAGCGGGATGAACGGCGCGGCCATCATGCCCTGGCTGCGGAAGAACGACAGCACCAGGTTGTTGTCCCGGGCGAGCATCGTGCGCACCTTCGTGACGCCGGCGCGGCGGAAGCCGGCGCAGATCGCTTCGAGCAGCTTGGTGCCGACGCCAGCGAGCCGCGCATCCGGGCGCACGTTGATCCCGAACACCCAGCCGCAAGGAGGGGAGCCGAACTCCCAGTCGCGCACTTCGCCCACGACGAAGCCCAGAATCGCGCCGGCGCTCTCGGCGACGAGGAAAAAGCGCTGCTTCGCGCCCCGCGACCCGTAGCGGTGAAAGACCTCGTACCAGTAGTCGGCCTTCGCCACGCCGGTGACCTTGGCGTCGAGGGCGATTACCTGCGCGACGTCGGCCGCCCCGACCGGGCGGACACGGACCTCGGTCGCCGCGGGAGCGCGACGGCGACGGCCCGTGCGCGGGGCCTGATCTGGATCAAAAAGTGGCATTGGCGTACCAGTTTACCATTGGCAAGGCGCGGGAAGAGCGTTCGCCTGCCCCCGCCCGCGCGCCGAGGGCCGCCGAGCGCTCGGGCGCGTCTACGACCGGTTTCCGGCACTCGCGGAGCGGCGCCGATCGCCCGCGGGGATGCTGTCCGGCGGACAGCAGCAGATGCTCGCCATCGGCCGGGCGCTGATGGCCGCGCCGCGCTTGCTTCTGCTCGACGAGCCGAGCATGGGGCTCGCGCCGCGCCTGGTGGAGGAGATCTTCGTCGCGATCCGCTGGCTGCGGGAGGCGGGGACGACGATCTTCCTGGTGGACCAGAACGCGCGCGCGGCGCTGGCGATCGCCGACCGCGGCTACGTGCTCGAGACCGGCCGGATCGTGCTCGCCGGCGCGGGCGCCGAGCTCGCGGCGAACGAGGCGGTCAAGCGCGCGTACCTCGGGCTCTGAGCCCGCGCGCGAACGAGGAGATGGACATGGCACTCACTGCATCGCCGACCGGCGCTTCCCTGAAGGCCCGCCGCCTCGCGCCCGATGACCTCGAGGCGATCGTCGCGATCGATGCCCGCCACTTCGGGCGCACCCGCCGCGCCTACTTCGAGCGCCGGCTGCGGGCGGCCGAGGTCCAGCCGGCGCTTCACGTCCAGTTCGGCGTGGACGACCGCGGCGAGCTCGCGGGCTGCGTGCTCGCGCGGCGGCTCGCCGGCGAGTTCGGCCTTCGCGAGCCGGCGCTGCGGCTCGAGGCGATCGGCGTCCGCCAGGACGAGCAAAGCCACGGCGTCGGGCACGAGCTGATGCGCGCGCTCGAGGCGGCCGCACGCGCCGACGGCATCGGGTCGATCAGAACCACCGCCGCCTGGCGCGACCACCGCATCCTGCACTTTCTGGACGCGGCGGGCTTCGAGCTCGGAGGGAACCAGGTGCTCCAGTGCTCGGTGCACGCCGGACGCCTCGGCGCGGAGCACGCGCCCGACGTCGAGGCGCCGGATCACCGCAACCTCGCCCGCGAGCTCGACTACAGCGGCAATGCGTCAAACGACTTCGACGCGCTCGCGCGCGACCGGGCCGACGTCCGGATCCTGGCGCGCGACGACGTGTCCGACATGTGCCGGATCGACCGCCGGATCACGGGGCGGGACCGCCGCGAGTACATCGGCCGGCTCGTCGACGAGGCGCTCGACGATTCGGCGGTCCGGGTGTCGCTCACCGCGCGCGTCGACGCCATCGTCGCGGGCTTCGTCACCGCGCGCACCGACTTCGGCGACTTCGGGCGCACCGACCCCGTGGCGGTGCTCGATACGATCGGCGTCGATCCGGACTACGCGCACCGCGGCGTCGGCACGGCGCTGCTGTCGCAGCTGTTCGTCAACCTCCAGGGGCTGCGCATCGAACGGGTCGAGACGTCGGTCGGGCGCGAGAACTTCGCGCTCCTCGGCTTCCTCTACGCGGTCGGATTCGAACCATCACAGCGGCTGAGCTTCGTGAAGCGGCTCTCCTGACCCCGGTGAGGCCCTCGCCGGGGCGTCGCCCGGCGCCCTCTCAGGCTTCGAGCGCGATCTGCCTGCGCAGCTCCCGGTAGCGCTCTTCGAAGTCCTTCCCGAACAGCGGATCGGCGCCGGCCGGGACAGCGGCGGCCACCGCGGCCCAGTCCTCGGGGCTCAGGAGCTCGGCCGCGCGCGGAATGACTTCCCGTTCCTCGGCCGTGAGGTGGTGGCGGTAGTAGACGAGGTAGGTGGCGGCGGCGGCTTCCAGGGCCGAGCGGGCGACGACCGCCTCTTCGATGACGGCCTGCAGATGGCCGAGGAGCGTCTCGCCGGCGGCGGCAATGACCCGATGCTCCTGCAGGCGCCTGGCGATCGGCAGCTCGAGCTCGGGATCCCGCTCGACGAGCAGGGCGAACGCCGCGTCCTCGCGGGGGTGATGAAAGCGATCCGGGTAATACTGCAGGTAGTCGAGGATGTCGACCATCAGCTGGTAGTTCGGGTGTTCGTCGGCGTGGAAGGCCGCGACCTCCTTCTCGAGCAGGTCGAGCAGGCGGGCGAAGTGGACGTGCTCCTGATGCCACGCGGCGACTGCTTCGGTCGGGGAAGGCTCCGATCGGGTCATGGTCTAGGCGCTACTGCTCCACCGTCCCTGGCGACGGTACGCTCTATTCGCGGCGCGGCATTTGTCCCACGTCAAAGCGAGCGACCGCGACCCGCGTCAGCCGTGCAGGCTCTGGTACTTTTCGGCGAGCTGCTCGGGCGTCTCGGGGAAATCCGGGTTCGCCGGGATGCAGTCGGCCGGGCAGACGAGCTTGCACTGCGGCTCGTCGTGCGCGCCGACGCACTCGGTGCACTTCATCGGGTCGATGACGTACGGCGTTCCGACGCTGATCGCCTCGTTCGGACAGACCGGCTTGCATGCGTCGCACGCCGTGCACACGTCGGTGATCATCAAGGCCATGGTGCTCTCCTAATGCCTCAGGCAGCCTTGCGCTGTTCGAGCTCCTGCAGCTTCGCGTGCCGGAACGCGCCCCAGAGCGCCGCACCGACCGCGCCGGCGTAGATCGAATCGGGGTGGCTCACCGCCTCGACCTTGAGCTTCTCGTTGGCGAGCTCCTCCTGGATGGCGGCGAGCAGGCCGGAGTCGAGCGCGAGCCC
Source organism: Burkholderiales bacterium (assembly GCA_035286595.1). GTDB lineage: Bacteria > Pseudomonadota > Gammaproteobacteria > Burkholderiales > SG8-39 > DATEDA01. The sequence continues at coordinate 9,655 of DATEDA010000034.1, forward strand.
GCCGGTGAGCAACGCCACGCCCTGCGCGATGCCGGTGACCTTCAGCAGCTTCACGATCCGCGAGGCCATCGAGAGGTGGATGCCCTTCAGGATGTCGGGCGTCGCGATCCCCCGCGACACCATGTTGATCACGTCGGTCTCGGCGAGCACCGCGCAGATCGAGCTCACCTTCTCGGGGTTGGCCGAGGTCCGCGACAGTGGCCCGATCTCCTCCACTGCGACACCGAGGTAGCGGGCGATGTTCTCAAGGAACTGGCCCGAGCCCGAGGCGCACTGGCTGGTCATCTTGTACTGGAGCACCTTGCCGCGGCCGTCGACGAAGATCGCCCGGCCGTTCAGCGCGCCGATGTCGACCACCGCACGCGCGTCGGGGCGCAGGTAAACGCCGCCCCGAGCGTGGGTGGTCATGGAATAGAAGTGCCCGGTGGCGAACCTGACATTCTCGCCCTCGCCGGTGGTCGCGATGTACGCGACGTCCTCCGCCTTCAGCCCCGCCTCCTCGCAGACCTCTTCGAAGCCCTGGCGCGCGAGGTCCATCGGGTCGCGCTTGCGGATGCGCTCGCAGCGCTTGGCGAGCCATTCGGTCGCCCCGCCGTCGGTGCGAAACAGCGTCGCCTTAACGGCGCCCGAGCCGATGTCGATGCCGACGGTGTGAATCATTTCCGGGCCTCCACGGTCTTCCCCTCCTCGATCACGGCGCGCCAGGCGAAAGTCGCGGCGCCGAGCGCGCCGGTGTAGATCGAGTCCGGGTTGATGTTCAGCGTGACCTCGCCGTAGTTCTCGACGACGAGGTCCTTCAGCGCCTTGACCGCGGCCTCGTTCTTCGCCACACCCCCGGTGAAGGTGAACTCGTTCCGCACGCCGCCCGAGCGGGCGAGGATCGACATCGCCCGCAGGACGATCGCGCGGTGCAGCCCGGCCATGATGTCCTCGCGCCGGTCGCCGAGCGACAGCCGGTCGCGGAGCTCCGCGCCGGCAAACACGGTGCAGGTCGAGTTGATCTTGATGGTTTTCTGCGCCTTCATCGCGAGGGGCCCGAGCTCGTGGAGGCCCAGGTTCATCTCGTCGGCGATGTAGCCGAGATAACGGCCGCAGCCGGCGGCGCAGCGGTCGTTCATCTGGAAGTTCTCCACGATCCCGCTCCGGTCCACCTGAATCGCCTTCGTGTCCTGGCCGCCGATGTCGAGCACGGTCGCCGTCCCCGGGTACATCACGTGCGCCCCGAGCCCGTGGCAGAGGATCTCGGAGCGGATGTGCTCTTTCGAGAACGGCAGCCGCGCGCGCCCGTAGCCGGTGCCGACGACATAGGACTCCTCGAGCTCGGTCCCGAGCACGTCGTCGATCGGGGCGCGGACTGCGCCGCCAGCCGAGGCCGCCTCCGGCAGCGCCTTGAAGGTGCGATCGAGCGCGCGGCGCAGATTGGAGTTCATCGCGTCGCCGTACACGCGGTTCTCGACCTCGATGATCGAGCGGTCGAACACGTTGAGCAGCATGTCGTAGCGCAGCCCCGCCTCCCTGGCTACTGCCTCGCCGAGCGCGAGATAGCGGCTGCCGGCGATGTCGCGGAAGAAATCGGACTTGCGCTTCGCGCCGGGCGCGAACATCCTGGGTGCCTCGTCGCGCAGCCGTTTGAACACCTCGGCCAGCGCCGCGGCGACCGCGTTGGCGTCGGCGCCGAAGCGCGGTCCCTGGGCGTTGCGCCGGCAAACCTGTTCGAGGTCGGCGAGCTGGTCGAGGAACTGCCCGAGGCGAAAGTCGCGCTCGAGCTGTCCGAGAAAGACCGCCAGCCCGCCGTTGAGCGCCCCGGAGCGCTCGAGCGCGCCGCGGAACAGGTCGAACCGCGCGGCGACCAGCGCTTCCTGCTTGGCGATCGCGGCAGCGGTGTCGTAGTTCGACCGCGAGTTGGTGATGCCGCGGCCGAGAACGTTTCGGTCCTGGTCGATCACCACCGCCTTGGTGGTGGTGGAGCCGAGGTCGATGCCGATGAAGCAGCGCATGGCCTGCCCTTCAGTGGGTGGTGGCGCGGGAGCGCTTCTGGTTGATCATCTGGAAGTAGCTCTCGAGCCGGTTCTTGATGTTCGCCGCCGAGAAGTACCGCGGGTCGACGAGATCGGACTCGATGAACGCGGCGGGCTTCCCGGTGCGCTTCTCGACCTCGCGCAGGATGAGGAGCTGCCCGGCGGAGAAGCTGTTGCAGCTCTTGATCGAGTTGATCAGCAGGCCGTCCGCCTGGTACTCCTCGATGTACCGGCAGATCATGTCGATCCGCTGCGGGAAGTTGAGGTTGGTGTAGCAGCCGAGGCAGTACTCGGCCAGCGACTCGAGCGGCCGGTCGGGGTCGTGCCGGAAGCCGAAGTCGTACACGCCGCCGACCTTCGAGTAGGTCGACGCGACGACCACCGCGCCCTCGTCGTAGAACATCTTCCAGAAGTCGCGGAAGCTGGTCCAGTTCGGCGGGCCCTCGACGACCAGCCGGTACTTCTCCTCGGCGAGCTCGCCTTCCGGCGTGATCGGGCCCTTCTTCTCGCGCACGCGCTCGTCGATCTCGCCGCGCAGCACCGCGTAGTACCGCGTCGCCTCGGGCGTGCCCCGGAAGGCGGTGAAGATCGGGCCGATGTAGTAGACCGCGCCGAAGTAGCCGTCGATGGGGGAGGGCCGGTTCTTCGCCGACTGCAGCACTCCGACCAGGTCGGTTTCGGCCTTCTGCGACTCTTTCAGGTACTCGCGGAGCCGGTCGATGTCGAACTTGACCCCCGATACCCGCTCGAGCGTCGGAATCACGTTTTCCTTGAGCTGCTTCACGACGTAGTCGCGCATGTTCCGGTTGACCTTGCCGTCACCCTGGTAGGGCACATGGAGCATCGTCGTCTCGCAACCGTACTTCTGTCGGATCAGCTCGAACCACTTCATGAAGGTGAAGCAGCCGGTGTAGGAGAGGAGCAGCACGTCGGGCTTCGGCAGCGGCTCGCCGGTCGGACCGACGTCGCCCGCCAGCATCATCCCGAGATCGGCCTTGACGTAGGTGCACACGTCCTCGGAGTGGCCGTCGCGCTCGGCGTCCATGATCATCTTGCCGGACCGCTTGCGGAGCCCGTTCTGCAGCGCGTTCGTCTCGGGGAGGCTCCGCGCGAAGTCGAAGCACATCAGCAGCTCGTTGAGGTTGCCGGGCACGAACGTGGCCGAGATCTTGCGGCCCACGTCGTGCGCGGTCGCGAGCTCGTGGTAGTTGCGGTTGATCAGCTCCTTCTGGAGCAGCATCGCGTCTTCCTTGACCACCGGCTTGGCGGCGGGCTTCGGCGCGGCTTGCGGGGTTGGCGTGCTCATGCGGCGCTCCAGAGCTTGATCGAGTCGGCGAACGTTCCGGCCTGCTCGCGAATCGGGGCCATCTGGCCCGTGTTCTCCGCGAACTTGAACGCGGTGTAGGGAATCTTGTGCCTGGCGAGCACTTCCTGGAGCATCGGTCGCTCGAGGAGCGCCGGGTCGCAGAAGGAGGCGGCGGCGAAGATCACGCCCTCGGCGGCATTGCGCTTCACCGACTCGAGGAGGAACTTGCCCTTGTCCTCGCGGCGCTCGTCGTACTTCGAGGCGGTGGATGCCGAGCGGTGGAGGAACGCCTGCGAGAGGTTCTCGAGCAGGTTCCCCTCGGTCGGCACGTCGTCGAGCAGCCAGCGCTGGATGAGCATGAGGTCGTCGTCGACGATGTAGCAGCCCGCCATCTCGATCGACTTGATCAGCCCGAGCGGCGGCTGCTCGCAGAACGAGCCGGTGACGACCACGCGCGCGTTGTCGCGCTTCGGCCGCCCCTCGGTTTCGGCAGCGGCGAGGTAGTCGCGGACGAGCTGCGTGTGCTCCTCCGGCGGCAGGACGTTGCCGGCGCGGAGCACCAGATAGACCTCGGCCGTCGGCACCTGCCACGGCCGCTGCGAGCGGTACTCGTACAGATCGCGGACCGCGCGGCGGTTGTCGTTATAGACGCCGATCGAGTTGCGGAGATCGTCGTCCGTGATCGGCCGGCCTGCGAGCTTCGCGAGGTCGTCGCGGAGGACCTCCAGCTCGCTGACGTAGTACTCGCCCCCGATCGCGTCGTGGTACTCCTGCGGGACGTCGAAGTAGCGGACGTACTTGTCCTTGAAGAGGATCTGCCACATCCCGGACAGGTTCCGGATCACGTCGCAGATCGAGGGAAAGAGCATCCCGTCCAGGCAGTCGAGCCGGCCGGTCAGCCCCAGCTCCAGCGTCGAGCGTGGGATGCGGCAGATGTAGCTCTGGTAGTACGCGTCGCCCTGGATCACCTCGAGCTGGTCGCCGCCGCCGAAGATGCCGACCGGCAGCATGCCCGCGGCGTGGATGACCTCGCGCGGCACGTAGATCGGCATGTAGCCGATCGCCTTGCGGCCGGGCGCGGCGGCCTTCCATTGCCTGACGGCGTCGAAGCGGAGGTCCTCGAAGAGGCCCTGGCAGCGCTGGACGATCTCGGCGAGTGTGCTCATCAGTGGTGCTCCCAGACGGGCTGGCGCTTCGCGAGAAACGCGGCGAGCCCCTCGTTCGCGTCGCGCGATGCCATCAGGCCTTCGAGGTAGCGCTTCTCCAGCGCGGCGATCCGCCATTTCACCTCCGGCACGAGCGCCTCGCGCGCGGCGCGCACGGCGAAGCCGAGCGAGCTCGCGCTCTTGGCCGCGAGGTGCCGGTCAAAGTACTCGAGCGCCGCGTCGTGACCGTTGCCGGACACGTGCTGGACCAGTCCGAGCCGCAGCGCCTCGTCGGCGCCGACCGAGCGGCCGGAGAACAGCAGGTCCTCGGCCGCCGGCTGGCCGACGCGCAACGGCAGCAGACAGGAGGCGGCCGGCGCGAACACCCCGAGCTTCAGCTCCGGTTGCCCGAGCTGCGCGTCCTTCGACGCGAAGATCAGGCTCGCCGCGAGGGCGAGCTCGAGGCCGCCGCCGAGGCACTGTCCCTGCACCGCAACGAGGATCGGGCGCGGCCACTCAAGCATGGCGACGAGCAAGGCGTGCAGGCTCTGCAGCATGCCGGCGCACTGGTCCGGCAGGTGCTCCTCGACGCTCGCACCGAAGCTGAAGTGAGGGCCTTCGGCGTCGATGATCGCCGCGCGCAGGCGCCCCGGGTCGCGGTGCGCGGCGAAGGCCTGCGCCAGCGCGGCGGTCATCGCGGCGTCGATGAGGTTGGCCTTCGGCCGCGTGAGCCGGAGCCGCAGCAGCGACTCGCTGCGGTCCAACCAGACCTCGAGCGGCGCATCGGTCATGGTTTCTTGTTCCGCGGCTGGATGCGCTCGGTGAGCTCGTCCGACCAGCCCTCGCCGCGCGCGATCGCCTGGCGGAGCGCGACGAAGTCGACCTCGCGGTCGTCCTTCGTGCCCTCGTTGAACGCGCGGAACCCGGCGCGCCCCTCGGTCATCATGTTGAGCGCGAGCCACGCCCGGTGGTTCTCCTTGTTGCGGTTCCACGCCTCGAGCTTCGGCTTGCGCAGTTCCTCGATCGTCTTGGTGGTGCAGTCCGGGAAGGTGAGCAGCAGCTTCGCGCAGAGCTCATCGACCTTGGCGTCGAGCGCCGAGAGATCGACGGTTCCCTTCGCGAGCAGCGCCTTGCCTTCCTTCGCCGGCTCACCGGTCTTGAAGTCGCCGTACACGATGCGGCCGTGCTCGTCGGCGAACCGCTGCGTCTCGACGAGGGGGTTCGCGACGTACCGGCCATCGACCTTCAATCCGGGCACGAGGTCGGCGAGCATTCCCCAGTGATAGGCCTTGTGCGCGGAGAACGGCTCGCACATCACGCACGCGACCATGGCGCGGTCGGCGCCGATCACCGGCGGCAGGAAATCGGTCGCGCCGCCGATCGGCGACGAGCCGTGCTTCGGGCCCGCCTGGCCGAACCGGGCGAGGTCCTGCGCGATCGAGAAGTCGCATGCCATCCCGATCTCCTGTCCGCCGCCGACGCGCATGCCGTTCACGCGGCAGATCACCGGCTTGTCACACGCGAGGATGCTCGAGACCATGTCGTTGAAGATCCGCATGTACTGCCGGTACTCCTGCGGGTGGCCCGCGTAGTACTCGGCGTACTCCTTTGTGTTCCCGCCGGTGCAGAACGCCTTGTCGCCGACGCCGGTGAACACCACGCAGTTGACGTCGCGCGCGTTCGAGGCGGCGCGGAACGCGAGGATCACGCCCTTCGCGATCTCGGTCGTATAGGAGTTGAACTGCGACGGGTTGTCGAGCCAGATCCAGGCGTTGTAGAGGCCGGCGGCGGCCTTGCCGTCGGGCATCCGGGCGAGGCGCTTCTCCACCCTGACCCCGGGGACGGCGATCTCGGCGAGATCGTGGTTCTTGAGAACGTATGGTGCGGCGGGAGCGTTCATCGTGGAATCTCCTTCACGGAACCAGGACCGCGCGGCGCTTGATGTCGCGGTGATGCACCGCCTCGAACACGCGGTTGATGTCGGACAGGGGGTGGATCTCGACGAACGGCTTGACGTGCACTCTGCCGTCGAGCACGAGGTCGAGCGCCGCCGGGTAGAGCTCGGGCGGGCAGCCCCAGTTGCCGATGGCGCGGGCGTCGAAGGCCATGAGGTTCGAGAGCCGCACCTCGATCTTGTCCATCGTGAAGCCGACGACGCTGAGCGTTGCGCCGTGGACGAGCAGGCCATAGGCGGTGAGCTGGCCCGCCGCAGTGCCGGAGCACTCGAAGATCACCCACTCGGTCGAGGCGAGCCCGTGCTGCTTCGCGAACGCGTTGATCGCCGCCTTCAGGGCCTTGCCGTCCTGCGTGCGCGCGTCGAGCGTCAGCGCCGCGCCGTGCTTGCCGATGGTCGCGAGCTTCTCGGCCTCCACGTCGATCGCGACGACCTTCGCGCCGAACGCGTTGGCCACCTGGATGCAATAGCCGCCGACCCCGCCCGCGCCGACGACGATCGCGAGCGAGCCGGGGGTGACGCCGGCCCGAACGACGGCCTGATACGGCGTGGTGAGCGCGTCGGCGACCACCGACACTTCGGCGAGCGACAGCCCCGCCTTGGCGAGACGCGCCGCGTCGACCGGACAGAGCCCGCGGGCGGGCACGACGATGTGCGACGCGAAACCGCCCTGGATGTCATTGCCGGGCATCTTCTGGTTGCGACAGATGTTCGGGCGGCCGCGGCGGCACGGCTCGCACTCGCCGCAGGGGATCACGGCGGGGACGATGACCGCGCGCCCGGTCCAGTCCTTGGCGCCGTCGCCCGCCGCCACCACGTGGCCCGCCACCTCGTGGCCGAGCGCGAGCGGAAGCGGATGGTTGAGGCGGACGCCGTCGTAGAAATAGCCGAGATCGGTGTGGCAGACGCCGCAGCCGGCGATCTCGACCGCCACCTCGCCGGGGGCGAGCGGCAGGGGATCGAACCCGGCTTGGACCATCGGCGCCTTGGGCGCCGTCATCAGCCAGCGGTGGGCGGCCAGGGCCATGCATTCCCCTCCTCCGGTAGGGCTCCTGGCGAACGATTTCTTGGTATGGGCGCCGGGCTTGACGCCGGCTCGGCGCTAATTTAGTATTACGGTACCAAATTACAACAATCGCGTCAACCCCCACGACGGGCCCATCTTGGGCGCGGTCGAAACGGTGGGGGTTGACCAATCTCAAACCAGGGAGCCGGCGCGCGGAGAACACTCTCCCCGCCGGGAAGTGAACCGGGGATTTCGCTCCCGGGTTGAGGAAGGAGAGACGAATGACCGACCTCCGGGCAACCGCTGCGACGCCGCGAGCGAGCGTCTCGCTCGCGCTCTGCGGCTCCGGGGGGGCCGGAGTGATGACCGCCGGCAACATGCTGCTCGACGCGGCTGCGAAGGCCGGCTGGTACGGGCTCATGGTGCGGTCGAGCGGCCCGCAGATCCGCGGGGGCGAGGCCGCCGCGCTGCTGCGGTTCGGCACCGACGCGATCGATTGCCTCGACGACCGCTTCGACGCGCTGGTCGTGATCGACTGGCAGAACATCCACCGCTTCGCCGACGAGATCCCGCTCGACGGCGCGAGCCTGATCGTCGCCGATCCCGACCAGGGCGAGCCGCCCGAGGCGTACCTCGCGTGCGGCGCGCGCCACGCGAAGCTCCCGATGAAGCAGCTCGCGAAGGCCTTCCCGGGGAGCTGGCCGAACATGGTCGCGCTCGGGCTCGCGGCGGGGCTGATCGGTGTGCCGGCCGAAACCGTGAGGCAGGTCGTCACGCGATCCCTCAAGAAGGCCGGCGACGCGCTCGCGGCGAGCCTCGCCGCGATCGAGGCCGGCATCGAGGCCGCACGCGAGATCGGCGCCGGGCTCGAGCTCGCCGCGCCGCCCGCGCGGACCGCGTCGCGCTGGCTCGTCAGCGGCAACGAGGCCGCCGGCTTCGGCGCGATCCGCGGCGGCGTGCGGTTCGTCGCCGCCTATCCGATCACGCCGGCGACCGAGCTCCTCGAATGGCTCGCCCCGGCGCTGCCGAAGGTCGGCGGGGTGCTGGTGCAGGCCGAGGACGAGCTCGCGTCGATCAACATGGCGATCGGCGCCTCCTACGGCGGCGTGCCGTCGCTCACCGCCACGGCTGGTCCCGGCCTGTCGCTGATGACCGAGGCGCTGGGCCTGAGCGTCGCGGCGGAGGTGCCGATCGTGGTCGTCGACGTCATGCGCGGCGGGCCCTCGACCGGCATCCCCGCGAAGAGCGAGCAGAGCGACCTCTCGATCGCGCTGTGGGGCCTGCACGGCGATGCGCCGCGGATCGTGGTCGCGCCCAACTCGGTCGCGGACTGCCTCGCCACCACCCAGTGGGCGGTGCACCTCGCGGAGCGCCTCCAGGCGCCCGCGATCGTGCTCTCGGATCAGTTCCTCGGCCAGGCGCGCGCCGTGGCCGATCGCCCGGCCGACGTCGCGTTCATCGGCGAGCGGCTCAAGGCCACCGCCAGCGGCGACGGGTACCAGCGCTACGCGATCACCGAGTCGGGCGTCTCCCCCATGGCGATCCCGGGCACTCCCGGCCTCGCCTACACCGCCGACGGGCTGGAGCACAACGAACTCGGCATCCCGTCGAGCGGCGCGGCCGATCACCGGGCCCAGCTCGCCAAGCGCGAGCGCAAGCTCGTGGCGCACGACTACGGCACGCAGTGGGCGGACATCGAAGGGGAGGGCGAGCTCGCCGTCCTCACGTTCGGCTCGTGCACGGGACCGGTGCGGGAGGCGCTCGCGCGCGCGAAAGCGGACGGCGTCGACGTCCGGCTCGTGTCGATGCGGCTGCTTGCGCCGGCCCGTCCCAAGCTGCTCGCGGCCGCGCTCGACGGCGTCGGGCGGGTGCTCGTCGTGGAGCAGAACCACGGCGGGCAGTTCTTCCGCTACCTGCGCGCCGAGTTCGACCTCCCGGGGGAGGTGGCGAGCTACCGGCACCCCGGGCCGCTGCCGATCCGGCCGGACGAGATCCACAAGCGGGTGCTCGAATGGAGCCGCCCATGACCACGGCGACCGCGGAAAGCGCCGCGACGCTCGCGCCGCAGGCGTACAAGTCCGAGTACAAGCCGATCTGGTGCCCGGGGTGCGGGGACTACTCGGTGCTGTCCGCGTTCACGAAAGCGTTCGCGGCGCTCGGGCTCAAGCCCGAGGAGCTCGTGGTCGTGTCCGGCATCGGCTGCTCGTCGCGGATCCCGGCGTACCTCACGAGCTACGGCTTTCACGGCGTGCACGGGCGCGCGCTCGCCGCCGCGACCGGGCTCAAGCTCGCGCGGCCCGATCTCACCGTCGTCGTCGCCGGCGGCGACGGCGACGGGTACTCGATCGGCGGCAACCATTTCCTGCACGCCTGCCGGCGCAACGTCGACCTGACCTACGTCGTCATGGACAACCACGTGTACGGCATGACGAAGGGGCAGCCGTCGCCGACGACCGAGCCGGACTGGGTCTCCAAGCTCTCGCCCGCCGGCACCGGCGTGCGGGTGTTCCATCCGCTCGTCATCGCGCTCGCCGCCGGCGCGAACTTCATCGCGCGGGCGTTCTCCGGCGATCCGAACGGCCTCGCGGCGATTCTCGCCGAGGCGATCCGCGCGCCGGGGTTCTCGTTCGTCGAGGTGCTGAGCCCGTGCGTGACGTACCGGCCCGAGCAGCGCGAGTGGAAGCGCGAGGTCCGGCCGGCACCGGTCGGATCGACCGACGATCCCGCGCGGGCCGCGCGGCGGATCCTGACCGACGACGGCTTCAACATCGGTGTCCTCTATCGCGGCAATCGCAGGCCGTACCAGCCGCCGATCGGGAAGAGCACGGCCGGCGTCGCCGACCTGGAGAAGGGGTTCGAGCGATGAGCGCGAAGAAGGCGCCCGCAAAGGCGGGCGCAGCGCCGAAGGGCAAAGCGCGGCCGCCGCAGCTCCGCGTCGTGAAGGCCGCGCGCCCGAGCGCCGCGGCGGTCCGCACCATGAACGAGCTGATGGCCTATGCCTACGCGCTCGAGCTCGAGGCCTCGGAGCGCTACGCCGAGTTCGCCGAGGCGATGGCGGCGCACAACAACCGCGAGGTCGCGGAGCTCTTCCGCAAGCTCGCGCGGATCGAGCATCGCCACGCCGAGCAGGTGCTCGAGGACATGGGCTGGGCCGAGCCGCCCGCACCCCCTTCCGCCGGTTACCGGTGGGAGGGGCCCGAGGGGCCGGAGACCGCGGACGTCACCGCGCTCCACTACCTCATGCAGCCGTACCATGTGCTCGAGCTCGCGCTGCACAACGAGCGGCGCGCGCACCGGTTCTTTACCGCGCTCGCGAAAGCGGCGACGACCGACAGGATTCGCCGCGCGGCGCTCGGGATGGCGGCGGAGGAGGCGGAGCACGTGCGCCTGATCGAGGACTGGATGAAGCGCGTGCCGCCGCCGGAGCCGCACTGGGACCTCGATCCGGATCCGCCCCGGTACGCGGATTGAAGCCGATGGAAGTGCTGCTGCCCAAGGGCTGGGCGCCGCCGATCGGTTACGCGAACGGCATCGCGGCGCAGCCCGGCCGCATCGTGTTCGTCGCCGGGCAGGTCGGCTGGGACGAACGGCAGCAGTTCCAGTCCGCCGAGCTCGTGCCGCAGTTCGAGCAGGCGCTGAGGAACGTGCTCGGCGTGCTCGCGGAGGCCGGCGGCAAGCCCGAGCACATCTGCCGCATGACCGCGTACTGCTGTGACAAACCCGCCTATCTCGCCGCGCGCCCGCAGCTCGGCAGGATCTGGCGCGCGCTGATCGGCAAGCACTTTCCGGCCATGAGCATGATCTTCGTGTCCGACCTGCTCGACAGTCCGGGGAAGATCGAGCTCGAGGCGACGGCAATCGTGCCTAGGGCGAGGGGCCGTCCGGTGAAGAAGCGCGCCGAGCGAGCCAGGCCGCGCGGGACGGGCCGCCGTCGTCGAGATAGCGGCGCACGGTAAGCAATCCCTCGAACCCGCGCGCGATCATGATCTCCAGCGGTCGCGCCCCCAGGCGCCGGTTCGACGCTCTTACCCAGCCGTAGGCCAGGTCCCGATCGTGGGGAAAGAGGATCCGCAGCGACGTCCGATCAGAGGGTTATCTGATGCCGGGTCAGCGCAATTCGGTGTCGATGACGACTGCGACGCCGGTCGCACCGACCTTCACCGGTTTCGAGAGCCCCTGGAGATCGCCGCTCTGCGGCGTGGCGTTGCCAGAGCGCGAGACGCGCGCGCCGACGACCACTTCGGCGAAGCCCGAGAGCTTCAGGTTCGGCGCCATCGCCATCGAGTCGTCGAGCGTGAAGTCGAGCGGCAGGTCCTTGACCTGCTTGCGCAGCACCGCGAGCGGCAGCGGCGGGCCGCTCGCCGCGCGAGCGAAGATGAACACGGTGTCGGTCGGCGCGGTGTTCGCGGCGAGCCCCTGCGCGAGGCTCACTTGGCCGGCGACCTTCGCACTTGCCGCGGCAGCGGCGGCCTTCGGCGCGGCCGCGGGCTTTGCGCCGGCGAGCTCGCGCGCCTCCGCGATGCTCGCGTCGACCGAACGCCCGACCTCGGAGTCCCCGGGCACCACGCGCCTGAGCCGTTCCCAGTAGGCGATCGCGCGGCCGTAGTCCTTGCGCCCGAACGCCGCCGTGCCGGCAAGAGCGAGCGCCTTCCAGTGCTCCGGATCGATCTCGAGCGCCCGCTGCACGAGCTCGAGCGGCTGTCCCTGGAGGCTCCGTCCCTGGGTCACGGCGAGGGCGTCGGCGTAGTCGGCGAGGAGATCGGCGTCGCGGGGCACCAGCGCCGCCGCGCGCTCGTAGGCGCGGACCGCCTCGGGATACCGGCTCATGACGTAGTACGAGCGGGCGAGCAGCGTCCACCCTTGCGCGTCGTCGGGATTCTTCTCGACGTGCGCCGCGAGCTTCGCCACCATCCCCTCGAGCTGCTCCGGCGTGACCTCGTGCCGCGGCCCCGACGCGCCCGGCGCTTGCGCCAGGAGCGCGCCAGGGCTGCCGACCGTGACGTAGAGCGCGACGGCCGCGACCGGAATGACGACGCCGAGGATCGCGGCCGTCCATGCGCTCGCCGCCGGCGGGGAGGCGGTGCCGGCCAGCTCGCCCGGCTTCACCTCATCGAGCACGCGGCGCTCGAGCTCGAGCTTCGCCTGCTCATACCGTTCCTGCGTGAGCGTGCCGCGGGCGAGGTCAGCCGCGAGCTCCGCGACCTGGTCCCGGAGCACCGCCAGGTTCGTGGCTTCGGGGTCGGGGCTCACGCGCTCGCGGCGCGCGAGCAACGGCACGAGCACCCACGCGACCGCCACGGCGAGCATCGCGGCGGCGACGACGAGAAACGCGATCACGGCTCCTCTTTCGCGGCGAGGAGACGCTCGGCCCGTTCGCGCTCTTCCGCGGTGAGCGGTGGCGCGTGGACCTGCCGGCGCGCGCGCAACGCTCGCGCGAGCGTCCAGAACCCGGCGAGCACGAGGAGCGCCGGACCGAGCCACAGCAGCAGGGTGGCGGCCTTGAACGGCGGGCGGTACAGCACGAAGTCGCCGTAGCGGGTCACCATGAAGTCCACGATCTCGTCGTCGCTCCTGCCCGCGGCGATCTGCTCGCGGATCTGGCGCCGCAGATCCACCGCGAGCTCGGCGTTCGACTCGGCGATCGACTGGTTCTGGCAGACGAGGCAGCGCAGCTCGTTCGCGAGCTGCACTGCGCGCCCCGCGGCGATCGGATCGCTCTCCGTCGGCTGCGCCTCGTTCGCCGCCGCGATGAACGGCGTGAGCGCGACGAGGAGGATCGCGACGAGCTTCACGGCTTCTGCAGCTCGCGCACGAGCGGCAGGATCTTCTTCTCCAGCGCCTCGTGCGTGACCGGCCCGATGTGCTTCTGCCGGATCATGCCGCCCCTGTCGATCACGAACGTCTCCGGGACGCCGTAGACGCCATAGTCGATGCCGACCCGGCCGTCGGGATCGCTCACCGAGAGCGCGTACGGGTCGCCGAAAGCTTTCAGCAACGCCTTCGCCGCCTCGGGCTTGTCCTTGTAGTTGAAGCCGACCAGGGGCACGGTCCGCGTCTTGGCGAGCCCGACGAGCACCGGCAGCTCGTCGCGGCACGGCGCGCACCACGACGCCCAGACGTTCAGCAGCCACACCTGGCCGAGCATGTCCTCGCGCGCGAACTGCTTCTCCGGCGCATGGAGCTGCGCGAGCCGGAAGCTGGGGGCGGGCTTGCCGACGAGCGGCGAGGGCACCTCGCGCGGGTTCAGGCTCAGGCCGACGAAGAGGAAGCCGGCGAGCGCCACGAAGATGCCGAGGGGGATCAGGAACCGGTTCATCGCGCGCTCGCTATGCAGTCGCCGCCTCCGGGACCGTGGCCCCGCGCGCCGCGCGCACCCGGTAGCGTCGGTCGGAGAGCGCGAGCAGGCCGCCGAGCGCCATCAGCAGGCAGCCGCCCCAGATCCAGGTGACGAACGGCTTGTGGTACACCCGCAGCGTCCAGGCGCCCTCGCCGACCGGGTCCCCGAGCGACACGTACAGGTCGCCGCGGATGCCGCTCGCGATCGCGGCCTCGGTCATCGGCATCTGCTGCGCGTTGTAGATGCGCTTCTCGGGTCGGAGCGTGCGGACCGGGCGGCCGTCCTTGCTCACGTCGACCGCGCCGCGCACCGCGCGATAGTTCGGCCCCGCCGCGTCGCGCACGCCGTCGAACCGGAAGGTGTAGCCGCCGACCGTCACCGTGTCGCCGACGGCCATCCGCACGTCGCGCTCGGTCTCGTAGCCTTTGACGAGCGTCACGCCCGTGATGAACACCGCGACGCCGAGGTGGGCGAGGGTCATCCCCCACCAGGCCCGCGGCTGCTGGGCGAACCGCGCCGCGAGGCTGCCGCGAGCGTTGCGGATCCGCTCCATCGCGCCGACCACCGTGGCCGCGACGATCCAGACCGCGAGGCCGAGGCCGAGGCTCACGAGCGGCGACCATCGACCCGCGGCGGCGGGGAACACGAGCGCGGTCGCAGCCGCCACTCCGAGCGCCCACCGCAGGCGCGACCAGAGGTCCGGCAGGCTCGCCTGCTTCCAGCGCGCGATCGGGCCGATCCCCATCAGGAACGCGAGCGGCGCCATGAGCGGCACGAAGACCGCTTCGAAGTAGGGCGGGCCAACCGAGATCTTGCCCAGGGCGAGCGCGTCGAGGAACAGCGGATACAGCGTGCCGAGAAGCACCGACCCCGCGGCGACGAGGAGCAGCACGTTGTTCGCGAGCAGCATCGACTCGCGCGACACCGGCTCGAAATCGCCGCCCGCCCCGACGCGGTGCGCGCGGCTCGCGTACAGCGCGAGCGAGCCGCCGATCACGAGCGTGAGGAACGCGAGGATGAACACGCCGCGCTTCGGGTCGGTGGCGAACGCGTGCACCGAGGTCAGCACGCCCGAGCGCACGAGGAACGTCCCGAGCAGCGACAGCGAGAAGGTGCAGATCGCGAGCAGCACCGTCCAGCTCCGGAACGCCCCGCGCTTCTCGGTCACGGCGAGCGAGTGGATGAGCGCGGTGCCGACGAGCCACGGCATGAAGGACGCGTTCTCCACCGGGTCCCAGAACCACCAGCCGCCCCAGCCGAGCTCGTAGTACGCCCACCAGCTGCCGAGCATGACCCCGACGGTGAGAAAGCACCATGCGGCGGTGGTCCAGGGTCGCGACCAGCGCGCCCAAGTGGAATCGAGCCGCCCGCCGAGCAGCGCCGCAATCGCGAACGCGAACGCCACCGAGAACCCCACGTAGCCCATGTAGAGCATCGGCGGATGGATCACCATCCCGGGATCCTGGAGGAGGGGGTTGAGGTCGCGCCCGTCGGGCGGCGGCGGGAAGATCCGGTCGAACGGGTTCGACGTGATCAGCATGAAGAGCAGGAACCCGAGGCTGATGAGCCCCATCACGCCGAGCACGCGCGCCACCATCGCGTCCGGCAGATGGCGGCTGAAGAACGTCACCGCCACGGTCCAGCCGGCGAGCATCAGCACCCAGAGAAGCAGCGACCCTTCGTGCGAGCCCCAAGTCGCGGCGAACCGATAGGGCAGGGGAAGCTGCGAGTTGGAGTTCGAGGCGACGTTGAGCACCGAGAAGTCGCTGGTGACGAACGACCAGGCGAGGCAGGCGAACGCGATCGCGACGAACAGGAACTGCCCCTGCGCCGCTGGCCGGGCGAGCGCCATCCACGCCGGGGTGCGCTGCGCCGCGCCGACGATCGGCAGCGTGCCTTGCGCCAGCGCGAGCAGCGCGGCGAGGATGAGCGCGAGCTGTCCGATTTCCGGGATCATTGCTTGAAGCTCCTCTGGGCTTTTTGCGCCTGCTCGACCGCATGCGCGGCTTCCGGCGGCATGTAGTTCTCGTCGTGCTTGGCGAGCACCTGCTCGGCGCGGAACACGCCGTCCGGGCCCAGCCGGCCCTCGGCGACGATGCCTTTACCCTCGCGGAACAGGTCGGGCAGGATGCCCTTGTAGACGACCGGCACGCTCTTTGCGGTGTCGGTGACCACGAACTGCAGCGTGAGCCCGTCGGCCTGCCGCTTCAGGCTGCCGGCCTCGACCATGCCGCCGACGCGGAACGCGCGATCCTTCGGCGCCTCGCCCGCGGCGATCTGCGACGGGCTGAAGAAGAACACGAGATTGGAGCGGAAGGCGTTCAGCACGAGCGCCGCCGCGATCGCGATTGCGCCGAGCCCCGCGGCGATGAGCACCAGGCGCTTATGCCGCGGCTTCATGTCCGACCTGACGTGCGGCGAGGCTCGCGCGCTTCAGCGCGTCGAGCGCGCGGCGGCGGCGCGCGCGAACGACGAGCGGCTCGACGATCATGCAGAGCGCGACGACGGCGAAGCTGCCCCAGACGAACGGCGCGTAGCCGCCCATCGCGAAGAACTCCGCGGCGCTCCCCCAGCTCATGGCGCTACCCCAGCGAGCTCGTGGACCCAGCCCGCGTGCCGCTCGCGCTCGAGGATGATCGCGCGGACCCGCACGAGGGACACCGCGATGCTGTACGCCCAGAACGCGAAAACCATCACGATCATGCCGGTGAACATGATCGTCGCCATCGTCGGCGCCCTGGTGAGGCTCACCGACGCCCCTTGGTGCAGCGTGTTCCACCATTTCACCGAGAAGTAGATGATCGGGATGTTGACGACGCCCACGAGCGCGAGCACCGCGCCCGCCTTGTCCGCACGGCGCGCATCGTCGATTGCCGCCTGCAGCGCCATGAAGCCGAGGTAGAGGAAGAACAGGATCAGCTCGGAGGTGAGGCGGGCGTCCCAGACCCAGTAGGTACCCCAGGTGGGGCGGCCCCAGAGCGCACCGGTCCACAGCGACAGGAACGCGAACAGCGCGCCGGTCGGCGCGAGCGCGCTCGCCATCATGCCCGAGAGCCGCGAGTTGAGCACGAGCCCGATGCCTGCCCAGCCGGCCATCACGAGATAGATGAACATCGACATCCAGGACGCCGGCACGTGCACGAAGATGATCCGGTACGCCTCGCCCTGCTGGAAATCGGTCGGCGCGACGAAGAAGGCGATGTAGAGCCCGATCGCGGCGAGGACCGCGGCCGCGGCGGCGAACCACGGCACCATCCCCCCCGCCAGCGGATAGAAGCTCTGCGGGGATGAAAACCTGAACCAGTTGACGATCCGTTGACTCATCTCATTCCAGCGCGATCCGCAGCGCCGCGGCGATCGCCCACGGCGCGAAGAACGCGGCGATCACGAGGCAGGCCCCGAGGAGCGACAGGTGCGCCTCGGCGCCGGTTCCCGCCAGGTTCGCATCCACCGCTCCGGCGCCGAAGACGAGCGCCGGCACGTACAGCGGGAGGACGAGCAGCGCGACGAGCAGCCCGCCGCCGCGCACCCCCAGCGTCAGCGCCGCGCCGATCGCGCCGACGAGGCTCAGGACCGGGGTGCCGAGCACGAGCGATGCCGCGAGGACCGCGATTGTATCCGCGGGCAGGCCGTACTGCAGCGCGAGCACCGGCGACACCACCACGAGCGGGAGGCCTGTCACGAGCCAGTGCGCGGTCACTTTGGCCGCCACGAGCCCGACGAACGGCTCGGGCGAGAGCGCCATCTGCTCGAGCGTGCCGTCGTCGTAGTCGGAGGCGAACAGCCGTGCGAGCGAGAGCATCGTGGCGAGCAGCGCGCCCACCCAGAGCACGCCCGGCCCGATCCGCCGCAGGAGGTCGGGCTCCGGCCCGATGCCAAGGGGGAAGAGGCTCGCGACGACGACGAAGAAGAACACCGGGGCGAGCGCGTCGGACTTGCGCCGCATCGCGAGCAACAGGTCGCGGCGCAGGACGCCGATCGCCGCTGCGAGGGCGCCGCCGCTCATGCGCCGAGCTTGAGCGTCGCGAGCGCGCCGCGCGTGGCGAGCGACTGGTGGCTCGTGACGAGCGCCATCCCGCCGGCGGCGAGATGCGCGTCGATCGCAGCCGCGAGCCATTCCACGCCGCTGGCATCGAGCGCGGCGAGCGGCTCGTCGAGCACCCACAGCCTTGCCCCGCCGAGCGCGAGACGCGCGAGCGCGGCGCGCCGCTTCTGCCCCTGCGAAAGGCTGCGCACCGGGAGCTCTGCGGCCGCCGCCACCCCGACCTGCGCGAGTGCTCCGCGCGCCGCCGCGGTCGTGATCGAACGTCCCGCGAGCGCCGCGGCCGCGCGGACGTTCTCGACCGCGGTCAGGTCGTCCTTCAGCGCGTTCGGGTGCCCGCAGTAGAGGACCTCGCGGCGATACGCCTCGCCGAGGGTACGGATCGGTCGCCCGTCCCAGGTGACGTGGCCCTGCGCCGGCGGTGCGAGCCCGACGGCGATCCGCAGCAGGCTCGTCTTTCCGGCGCCGTTCGCCCCCTGGACGAGCAAGCCCGCGCCCGGCGCAACCGCGAACGAGAGGCCGGAGAACAGCGTTCGTTCTCCGCGCACGCATTCAAGCCCCGATGCCGCGAGCACCGCGGTGTCTCCTGGTGGGAGCGGGCGCCGCGCCCGCCGGAAGGCCGCTATCTTACCGGCGCGGCCCCGCGCCGCCGTCCCAGGCCCACCAGTAGGTCCCTGCCGCTCGACCGAGCGCTTCAGGCCTTCTCCAGGATTTCTATCACCTTATTGACATCGTCCAGCGAGTCCACCGCCATGTGGGCCACAAACTGCGCGCCGATCACGGAGGCCGAGAACCCGCGGAGGTTGATTCCCCCGTCAGCAAGCTTCTGCGCCAACTCCGCGGCGATGCCGGGCCGGTCCGGGCCCATGACCCGAACGGAGTGAAGGCTTTGGGCAACGTTGAAACCCACTTGTGCGGCCGCCCGGATTTCCCTGTCACCCTGCAGCGGCGTGACGAACACCACTCCCTTCCCGGGGGCTTCCGGGGCGCGCCGGGCAATGATGAACTGCAGGTCTGCCCCCGCTTCGCGCAAAGTCGTCAACACCTCCGCAAGGCCGCCGGGTCGGTCTGGGATGGTCGCCGCCCAAACATCCGCGCGTTCCACGAGAAGTTCCATGACGGATCCTCCTTCCTTCCTGCTGCCCTGATGAAAATCTAGGTCACGACTGCCCCGCAAGCAAGTCTCAGCGGGGTTAGTATTTCGCTTCCAAATCAACGCTTCGGTTGGGTGCCCGGTGAGTGCGCGCCGCCGCGCCGTTGCCGCGGGTGGTCCCGGGAGTGCCTGCATCGGAATCCCGGAAAATCAAGGAGGAACCGTCATGTCAGAAGGCAAGTCGCCGCGCCCTGCCGCGGCGCAGCAGACTGCCGATGTCTCCGAGGCGCAGATCGCGGTGCATTGGCCGGAGGAGGACTACTTCGCGCCGTCGAACCGCTTCATTGCGCAGGCCAATTTGACGGACGCGGGCGTGTTCGGGCGCTTTTCCCTCGACAAGTTCCCCGAGTGCTTCAAGGAGTTCGCGGACTTGCTCGACTGGTACAAGCACTGGGAGACGACGCTCGACGCCAGCAATCCCCCGTTCTGGCGCTGGTTCGTGGGCGGCAAGATCAACGCGTGCTACAACTGCGTGGATCGCCACATCGCCAGGCACAAGAACAAGACGGCGATCCATTTCGTGCCCGAGCCGGAGCACGAGGCGGTACAGCACCTCACCTATCAGGACCTCTTCGTACGCGTCAACGAGTTCGCCGCCCTGTTGCGCGACTTCTGCGGCCTGAAGGCGGGCGACCGCGTGACCTTGCACATGCCGATGGTGGCGGAGCTGCCGATCACCATGCTCGCCTGCGCGCGGCTCGGTGTGATTCACTCGCAGGTGTTCAGCGGATTCAGCGGCAAGGCCTGCGCCGACCGCGTCTCGGATTCCGAGAGCCGCTTGTTGATCACCATGGACGCCTATCACCGCGCCGGCAAGCTGCTTGATCACAAGGAAAAAGCCGACACCGCGATCATCGGGGCCGCCAGCGACGGCCATCAGGTCGACAAGGTTCTGATCTGGCAGCGCTACCCGGGCAAGTACTCGAGCCCAACGCCGCTCGTGGAGGGACGCGACGTCATCATCAACGACCTCCTCAAGAAGTTCCGTGGCAAGCGTGTCGAGCCCGTGCAGATGCCGGCCGAGGCGCCGCTGTTCCTCATGTACACGAGCGGCACCACGGGGCGGCCCAAAGGCTGCCAACACTCCATCGGCGGCTACCTCGCCTACGTCACCTGGACATCGAAGCACATCCAGGACATCCACCCCGAGGACGTGTACTGGTGCATGGCAGACATCGGCTGGATCACAGGCCATTCCTACATCGTCTACGGCCCGCTTGCGCTCGCCGCTTCTTCGGTGGTGTACGAAGGGGTGCCGACCCATCCGGACGCCGGACGGCCCTGGCGCATCGCCGAAGACCTCGACGTCAACATCTTCCACACGTCGCCCACGGCGATCCGCGCGCTGCGGCGCGACGGACCCGACGAGCCCGCGAAGTACAACTACCGCTTCAAGCACATGACGACCGTGGGCGAGCCGATCGAGCCCGCAGTCTGGAAGTGGTACCACAAGATGGTCGGCAAGGGCGAGGCGGTGATCGTGGACACCTGGTGGCAGACCGAGAATGGCGGATTCCTTTGCAGCACGGTGCCGGCGATCCACAAGATGAAGCCCGGCAGCACGGGACCCGGGATCCCGGGCATTCACCCGGTGATCTACGACGACGAGGCAAAGGAGCTTCCGAGCGGCTCGGGCAGGGCGGGCAACATCTGCATCCGCAACCCCTGGCCCGGCGCTTTCCAGACCATCTGGAAGGACCCGGATCGCTATGTGCGCCAGTACTACTCGCGCTATTGCCGTGATTCGAACAGCAAGGACTGGCGCGACTGGCCTTACATGGCTGGCGATGGCGCGGTGCAGGCAGCGGACGGTTACTACCGGATCCTCGGCCGCATCGATGACGTGATCAACGTCGCCGGCCATCGCCTCGGCACCAAGGAAATCGAGTCGGCCGCGCTCGTCGTGCCCGAGGTCGTCGAGGCGGCGGTGGTCCCGGTCGCCGACGAGATCAAGGGCAAGGTGCCCGACCTCTATGTCTCGTTGAAGCCGGGACTGGCGGCTTCCGTGGAGCTCGCGAACAAGGTCTCGGCAGCGGTGGTTTCCGAGATTGGCGCAATCGCGCGGCCGCGCCGAGTCATCATCGTTCCGGATATGCCCAAGACCCGCTCGGGAAAGATCATGCGCCGCGTGCTCGCGGCGATCTCAAATCGGCAGGATCCTGGCGACGTGTCCACCCTCGCCAATCCGGAGATCGTTGAGACGATCAAGGAGCTGGCCAAGTAGCGCAAATGCGCGCGACGCGGGGCCCGCGCTAGTAGGGCTCGGGTCGTCGCAACTGCCGCGCAGCGCGTCTGGCGCGCTGCCGCGTTATGCGTGCGCGAACTCGAGGCGGGACGCGAGGCGCTTCGCGTCGGCGTCAAATGCACCGAGCGCCTCGCGCAAGCGCACCACCTCGCCGACGATCACCAGGCTGGGCGGCCTGACGCCGGCGCGCGCGGCGAGCCCGGGCAGATCGCGCAGCGTGCCCGTCACCACGCGCTGGCGCTCGGTGGTCGCCCGTTCGACCACGGCCGCAGGCAGGCTCGGGCTCGCGCCGCGTGCGATCAGCTCGCGACAGATCTCGGCCAGCCGCGTGAGGCCCATGTAGATCACGACGGTCTGGTGCGGACGCGCGAGCGTCTCCCAGTCGAGATCCGACGAGCCGTCCTTCCGGTGCCCGGTGGCGAACACCACCGCCCGGGCGTGCTCGCGATGGGTGAGGGGGATTCCCGCGTAGCAGGAAGCGCCGCTTGCCGAGGTCACGCCCGGCACGACCTCGAACGGCACGCCGTGCTCGGCCAGGAACTCGCACTCCTCGCCGCCGCGTCCGAAGACGAACGGGTCGCCGCCTTTCAATCGCAGCACGCGCCTGCCCCGCCGTGCGAGCGCGACGAGGAGCTTGTTGATCTCGTCCTGGGCGAGCGCGTGGCAGCCCTGCCGCTTGCCGGCGTAGATGCGCTCGGCCCGGGGATCGACGAGCGCGAGCACCGCGTCGCTCACGAGGTAGTCGTACACGACCGCATCGACCGATCGCATCAGCCGCGCCGCGCGCAGCGTCAACAGGTCGGGGTCGCCCGGCCCGGCACCGACGAGATAGACGATGCCGCGCGCGCCGCCGAACGGCCATGCGGTCCGGCTCGCATCGCCGCGCGGCTCACGTGCGGAGCGTACGCGCGTGCCGCGCTCCTCGAGCGACACCTCGCAGCGGTGGCGCGCTCGGGGCTCCCAGCGATTCCGCGACATTTCTCGGCGGCCTTGTTGCAATGGCCACACTCTAGAAGGGGGCCTGCGGAGGGGCTTTGATAATCATCAAAGTCGGTTCGGCGACTGGCGGGCATCCTCTCGCGAACCGAGGATCCTTCAATCATTCGCTGCAAGGAGCACGCGATGGAATCAACGACGCTGCAGGGGGTCATCCGCACGCTGGCCGCGACCTCGCTCGCGCTCGTGAGCGCGGCATTCGCGCAGCCGACCAAGCCGGAGCGCGCGCCGGTGACTGAACCCGAGATCCGCTACCAGGCCGGCGGCTCGCCGCTCGCCGAAGTCGAGATGTATCAGGACATCAACCCGAAGGCGCCGCAGATGAACAAGGCGGAGTTCGACCGCGCCCGCCAGGTCTACTTCGAGCGCTGCGCCGGCTGCCACGGCGTGCTGCGCAAGGGTGCGACCGGAAAGCCGCTCACGCCCGACATCACGATCCCGCGCGGCACCGAGTACCTGAAGGTGTTCATCAACTACGGCTCGCCCGCGGGCATGCCGAACTGGGGGACGGCCGGCGAGCTGACCGCCCAGGAAGTCGACATGATGGCGCGCTACATCCAGCAGACGCCTCCCCAGCCGCCGGAGTGGGGCATGCCGCAGATGAAGCAGACCTGGAAGATCATCGTCCCGCCCGAGAAGCGGCCGAGGCAGAAGGAGAACAAGTACAACACCGATAACATCTTCGCGACCACGCTGCGGGACACGGGCGAGGTCGCGCTGATCGACGGCGACACGAAGCAGATCATCAATATCGTGAAGACCGGATACGCGGTGCACATCTCGCGGACCTCGGCCTCCAAGCGCTACGTCTACACGATCGGCCGCGACGGCCGGCTGAACCTCATCGACCTGTGGATGGCGAAGCCGGACAACGTCGCCGAGATCCGCATCGGGCTGGAGGCGCGCTCGGTCGAGACCTCGCGTGCGAAGGGCTGGGAGGACCGGTACGCGGTCGCCGGCTCCTACTGGCCGCCACAGTACGTGATCATGAAGGGCGACACGCTCGAGCCGCTCCGGATCGTCGGCACGCGGGGGATGACCGTGGGCGACCAGGAGTACCACCCGGAGCCGCGCGTCGCCTCGATCGTCGGCAGCCACACCAAGCCGGAGTTCGTGATCAACGTGAAGGAGACGGGCAAGGTCCTGCTCGTCGACTACCGCGATCTCGGCAACCTCAAGACCACCGAGATCGAGGCGGCGAAGTTCCTGCACGACGGCGGCTGGGACGCGACCAAGCGCTACTTCCTCGTCGCCGCCAACGAGTCGAACAAGATTGCCGTGGTCGACACGAAGGAGGGCAAGCTCGCGAAGCTGGTCGACGTCGACCGGATCCCGCATCCGGGTCGCGGTGCGAACTTCGTGCACCCGAAATACGGGCCGGTCTGGGCGACCGGCCATCTCGGCAGCGAGAAGATCGCGCTCATCGGCACCGACCCCGTGAAGCGGAAGGAGCACGCCTGGAAGGTGGTGCAGATGCTCGACGGCCAGGGTGGCGGAAACCTGTTCATCAAGACCCACCCGAAGTCGAAGAACCTGTGGGTCGACACGCCGCTCAACCCGGACGCGAAGATCGCGCAGTCGATCGCGGTGTTCGACATCGCGAACCTCGACAGGAAGCCCGACATCCTGCCGATCGCGGAGTGGGCGCAGCTCGGCGAGGGCGCGAAGCGGGTCGTCCAGCCCGAGTACAACAAGGCGGGCGACGAGGTGTGGTTCGCGGTCTGGAGCGCCAAGAACCAGCAGTCGGCGCTCGTGGTCGTGGACGACAAGACGCGCAAGCTGAAGACGGTGATCAAGGATCCACGGCTGGTGACGCCGACGGGGCACTTCAACGTCTACAACACCACGCACGACATTTACTGACACGCGGAGCACCCGATGAGACGGAAGGTTGCATTCCTGGCGGGCGCAGCAGCGCTCGCGATCGCCGGCGCGGCGCCGGCGCAGACGTTCGACGACAAGAAAGCGGCCGAGGTGATGAAGAAGGCGGGGTGCGACGCCTGCCACTCGATCGACCGGAAGGGCGTGGGCCCGTCGTACAAGGACGTCGCGAAGAAGGAAAAGGCGGTACCCGGCGCGGCGGCAGAGATGTTCCAGAAGGTGCGCAAGGGCGGGGTCGGCGCGTTCGGCCAGATCCCCATGCCGCCGAACCCGCCCGAGAAGATCAGCGACGCGGATCTCAAGGCGCTCATCGCCTGGATCCTGACGAAGTAGGGCAGGGGGCGGAGGTGGACGGGCGGGGCGAACGCCCCGCCCGTTTCCTTCTTGAGGTGGATCAACCACCCTGCGATGTCCTCGGGCGACGATGGCAGGCATGAACGTCCGCGTGGGGGCTGCACTGCTTGTCGCCGGGGCGTCGCTTGCGCCGGCGGCGCTCGCCGGCGATGCGCCGGAGGCAGCGCGACGCGCGCAGCTCGTGAGCCTCGTGCGCCAGGACTGCGGCTCCTGCCACGGCATGATGCTAAAGGGCGGCCTCGGGCCGGCGCTCACGCGCGCCGCGCTG
Organism: Burkholderiales bacterium; assembly: GCA_035286595.1. GTDB lineage: Bacteria > Pseudomonadota > Gammaproteobacteria > Burkholderiales > SG8-39 > DATEDA01. Next base: position 34,360 of record DATEDA010000034.1, read on the forward strand.
CGCGACAAGCCGCCGAGGAGCCTCGTCGCGACCGTCCTCTACGGGCGTCCCGGCACACCGATGCCGCCGTGGCGCGAGTTCGTCACCAGCGCCGAGGCCGAGTGGATCGTGCGCCAATTGCAGGAGGGAACGCTCCATGAGCGCTAGAACGGTCACGATCGCGGCAGTCGCGGCGATCGCTGCGGTCGCGGCGCTCATCGAGGCCGCGCACGCCGAGCTCGGCCTCGTGGTCGAGCGCGCCACCGGCAGCCTCCAGCTCGTCGACAACGCGAAGCGCGCCAGCCTCGCGCGGATCGATGGGCTGGGCGATCTCTCGCACGCGTCGCTTGTCTACTCGGGCGACGGGCGGTTCGCGTACGTGTTCGGGCGCGATGGCGGCCTGACGAAAATCGAGCTGGCATCGGCCAAGGTCGTCGCCCGGGTCGTCCAGGCGGGGAACTCGATCGGCGGCGCGATCTCCCGGGACGGACGGCTCGTCGCGGTGGCGAACTACGAGCCGGGCGGCGTGAAGCTGTTCGACGCGCAGACGCTGGAGCTGCTGAGCGAGATCCCTGCCACCTACGGCAATGACGGTAAGCGCGCAAAGGTCGTCGGGATCGCCGACGCGCCCGGCAACCGGTTCGTGTTCAGCCTGTTCGAGGCCAGCGAGATCTGGATCGCCGACGTCGCGGACCCGCGGCGCCCGCGCGTGCGCAAGCTCGCGAACATCGGTCGCGAGCCCTACGACGCGCTGATCACTCCCGATGGGCGGCACTACATCGCTGGGCTGTTCGGCGAGGACGGCCTCGCGCTCGTCGACCTCGCGGACGTTGAGGCTGGCGCGCGCCGGATTCTGGCGGACTACGGACGCGGACAGGAGAAGCTTCCCGTCTACAAGATGCCGCACCTGCGCGGCTGGGCGGTCGCGGGGCCGTATGCGTTCCTGCCCGCGATCGGACGCCACGAGGTGCTGGTGGTCGAGCGCGCGGGCTGGCGCGAGGTGGTGCGCATCCCGGCGCACGGCCAGCCGGTGTTCGTGATGGCGCGGCCTGACGGCGGGCAGGTCTGGGTCAACTTCGCGCTCCCGCGCAACGACACCGTGCAGGTGATCGACGTTGAGCGGCTCGCGATCGTGCAGACGCTCCGGCCGGGCAAGGCGGTGCTCCACATGGAGTTCAGCGGGGCGGGCGACGAGGTCTGGATCTCGGCGCGCGACGATGACCGGGTCGTCATCTATGACACGGCAAGCTTCGCGCGGATCGCGGAGATTCCGGCGCAGAGCCCGAGCGGGATCTTTTTCACCTGGCGGGCAAAGCGCATCGGGATGTAGATGACCCCGCTCGAGTTCAGGCTGCTCAACGACTTCCAGCGGCGCTTCCCGCTCGTGCCGCAGCCGTATGCGGTCCTCGCCGAGACGCTCGGCGTGTCGGAGCAGGACGTGATCGCAACGCTCGCGCGGCTCCAGGCCGACGGCGCGGTGAGCCGCATCGGTGCGGTCTTCCGGCCGGGCGCGATCGGCGCGTCGACGCTCGCCGCCATGGCGGTGCCGGCGGAGCGGCTCGCCGAGGTCGCGCGCCTCGTGTCGAGCTGCCGCGAGGTGAATCACAACTACGAGCGCGAGCATCACTACAACGTCTGGTTCGTCGCCGCTGCGCTGGACGAGCAACGCCTCAACGCCACGCTCCAAGGCATCGCGGGGACCGCCGGGATCGAAGTGCTCTCGCTGCCGCTGGTGGAGGAGTACCACATCGACCTCGGTTTCCCGCTCGGCGAACGGGGGACCCGCGAGGCCCGTGAGCCGCGTGCGCCCGAGCGCGCGGTCCTCGATCCGGCGGGCCGCCGCCTCGTTGCGGCGCTGGAGTACGGGCTTCCCTTCATCTCGCGGCCGTACGCCGCATTGGCCGCGCGGGCGGGCGGCGAAGAACGGGCGGTGATCGAGCGCCTCGCGGCATGGCAGACGGAGGGGCTGGTCCGGCGCCTCGGCGTGATCGTGCGCCATCACGAGCTCGGGTATCGCGCGAACGCGATGGCGGTCTGGGACGTGCCCGACGCGTTCGCGCCGCGATTCGGGCGGGCGCTGGCGGCGAGCGACGGCGTCACGCTCGCATACCGTCGCGAGCGGCACCTGCCGCAGTGGCCGTACAACCTGTACTGCATGGTTCACGGCGTCGACCGCGATCGGGTGGCGACGCGGATCGAGGCGCTCGGTCGCGCGCTCGGCCTCGACCGATTCCCGCACGCGGTCCTCTTCAGCCGCACCCGCTTCAAGCAGACCGGGGCGACGGTCGCGTCGCTCGCGGAGGCCGCCCATGGATGAGCTCGATCGGGTGCTCGTGAACCGCCTGCAAGAGGGCGTCGAAGTCGTGGAGCGCCCGTTCGCCGCCATCGCCGCCGAGCTGGGCATTCCCGAGGCCGAGGTGTGCGGGCGGCTGCAGCGGCTCGTCGACGACGGGCTGCTCACGCGCTTCGGCCCGATGATCGACGCCGAGGCGCTCGGCGGCGCGTTCACGCTCGCCGCGATGAGCGTGCCGGCGCACGACTTCGAGCGCGTCGCCGGGCTCGTCAACGCGCATCCCGAGGTGGCGCACAACTACCGGCGCGAGCACCGGTTCAACATGTGGTTCGTCGTCGCGGCCGAGCGCCCGGAGGGCATCGGCGAGGTGCTGAAGGCGATCGAGCACGAGACGGGCTATCGCGCGCTCGACCTGCCGAAGCGGCGCGAGTACTACCTGCGCCTGAAGCTCGACGCGGGGGCGGCGCGATGACGGTCGCCGCGATGGAGCGGAACGGCCTCGACCCCGTCGACCGGCGCATCCTCGTCGCGACGCAGGGTGGGCTCCCGCTCGTCCCGCGTCCCTACTACGCGATTGCCGACCGGCTAGACATCTCGCCCGAGGAGATCATGCGGCGGATGCGGCGGCTCCTGGAGAGGGGCGTGATCCGCCGCATCGCCGCGGTGCCGGATCACTACGCGCTCGGCTACCGCGCGAACGGCATGTCGGTCTGGGACGTCGACGATCCGCGGGTGGACGAGCTCGGGCAGCAGGTCGGCGCGCTGGCGTTCGTCTCGCACTGTTACCGCCGCCCGCGCGTGCTGCCCGACTGGCCGTACAACCTCTTCGCGATGGTCCACGCGGCAACGCGGCTCGAAGTCGCCGAGCGCGTCGCGACGATCGCCGACCTGCTCGGCGGCGCCGCACGATCGTACGACATCCTGTTCAGCACCCGCATCCTCAAGAAGACCGGCATGCGGCTCGAGGGCCGACGCGGTGTTTAGGGTGAGCCAGTTCGTGCGCGAGATCGTCGCGCCGACGCCGGTCGGACCGCGGAGGGATGCGCCGGGCCCGGTGGTGATCTGGAATCTGATCCGGCGCTGCAACCTCGCCTGCCGCCATTGCTACTCGGTCTCGGTCGACCGCGACTTTCCCGGCGAGCTCACGACCGCCGAGGCGTTCGCGGTGATGGACGATCTGCGGGCGTTCCGGGTGCCGGTGCTGATCCTCTCGGGCGGCGAGCCCCTGCTCCGCCCCGACGTCCTCGACATCGCCCTGCGCGTGAAGTCGCTGGGGTTCTACGTCGGGCTGTCGACGAACGGGACCCTGATCGACGACGCGCTCGTCGGCCGGATCGCGGCCGTCGGGTTCGACTACGTCGGCATCAGCCTCGACGGCCGGCGCGAGACCCACGACGCCTTCCGGCGGAAGCGCGGCGCGTTCGACGAGTCGCTCGGCGCCGCCCGGGCTTGCCGCGATGCCGGCGTGAAGGTGGGCTTGCGCTTCACGCTCACGGAGGGCAACGCGGCCGATCTGCCGTATCTGCTCGATCTCGCGGACACCGAGCGGATCGACAAGTTCTACCTCTCGCACCTCAACTACGCCGGCCGCGGGAACGTGAACCGGAAGCAGGACGCATACTTTGCGACGACCCGCCAAGCGCTCGACCTCGTCTTCGACGCGGCCTTGCGCGCTCCGGAGAAGGAGTTCGTGACCGGGAACAACGACGCCGACGGCCCGTACTTCCTGATGTGGGCGAGCGCGCGGTTCCCGGAGCGGGCGGAGCACCTCCGCGCGAAGCTCGAGCAATGGGGCGGCAACGCCTCGGGCGTGAACGTCGCGAACATCGACAACCTCGGCAACGTCCACCCGGACACCTACTGGTGGGACTATTCCCTCGGCAACGTCCGCGAGCGCCCGTTCTCGGTGATCTGGCAGGACCTCTCCGATCCGATCCTGAGGGGCCTGCGAGCGCGGCCGCGGACGATCAAGGGGCGCTGCGCCGAGTGCCGCTTCTTCGCGATCTGCGGCGGCAACACGCGCACCCGCGCGCGCAGCCTGACGGGCGATCCCTGGGAGGAGGATCCCGGCTGCTATCTCGACGACGACGAGATCGGCGCGACCGCGGCGCGCGAGCGGGTCAAGCTGACGCCGTACTCGCGGTGGCGCGGCGCGGAGGCCGCCGCGCGATGAGGGCGCTCGCCACGCTCGCACTCGCCGCGGTGGTGGTCGCGCCGGCCGCGGCCGGCCCGGTGGAGCTCTACGCCGAGCACTGTGCGGCGTGCCACGGCGCTGATCGGCTCGGCGGCATGGGGCCCGCGCTGCTGCCCTCCAACCTCGAACGGCTGCGCAAGCCCGCAGCGATCGATACGATCGCGAACGGCCGGGTCGCAACGCAGATGCCCGGCTTCGCCGACAAGCTGTCGGCCGAGGAGATCAGGGCGCTCGCCGACTACGTCTACGCGGGCCCGGCCAGGCCTCCGGTCTGGGGCATGGACGAGATCCGCGCCTCGCGGATCGAGCATGTGCCGCCCCCCTCAGCAGCCGACCGGCCGCGGTTCGCCGCCGATCCGCTCAACCTGTTCGTCGTCGTCGAGGCGGGCGATCACCACGTCACGATCCTCGACGGCGACCGGTTCGAGCCGCTCGCGCGGTTCCCGAGCCGGTACGCGCTGCACGGCGGGCCGAAGTTCTCGCCCGACGGACGCTACGTCTACTTCGCCTCGCGCGACGGCTGGATCTCCAAGTACGACCTGTGGCGCCTGGCGCCGGTGGCCGAGATTCGGGCGGGATTGAACACCCGCAACGCCGCGGTCTCGAGCGACGGCCGCTACGTGCTGGTGGGGAACTACCTGCCGCACACGCTCGTCGTGCTGGATGCGGCCGACCTCGCGGTGATCAAGGTGCTGGAGGTGAAGGACCGGAACGGCAGGTCGTCGCGCGTGTCGGCCGTCTACGACGCGGCGCCCCGCAAGAGCTTCGTCGCCGCGCTCAAGGACGTGCCTGAGCTCTGGGAGATCTCGTACCACGACCGGGCCGAGCCGATCTACGACGGCCTCGTCCACGACTACAAGATGAAGGAAGGCATCGCCATCCCCGGCAAACTCAACCCGCGCCGCGCGCCGCTCGACGACGTCCTCGACGACTTCTTCTTCGCTCCCGGGTACGCGTACCTCATCGGAGCCTCGCGCGACGGCGGGCAAGGCCAGGTCGTGAACCTCGACGCGCGGCGGCGGATCGAGACGGTGCCGTTACCGGGTCTGCCGCATCTCGGCTCCGGGATCAGCTGGCAGCGCGAGGGCCGCACGGTGATGGCCACGCCGAACCTGAAGCAGGGGATCGTCAGCGTGATCGACGTGCAGAGCTGGAAGGTGGTGAAGCAGATCCCGACCTCCGGCCCGGGCTTCTTCATGCGCAGCCACGAAGCGACGCCGTACGCGTGGGTCGACGCGATGATGAGTGCCGCCAGGGACACCCTGCAGATCATCGACAAGCGCACGCTCGAGGTCGTCGGCTCGGTCACGCCGCAGCCCGGCAAGACCGCCGCGCACGTCGAGTTCACGCGCGACGGGCGTTATGCGCTGGTCTCGGTGTGGGAGGTGGACGGCGCGCTCGTCGTGTACGACGCGGCCACCTTCAGGGAGGTGAAGCGCCTCCCGATGAAGAAGCCGATGGGCAAGTACAACGTCCACAACAAGATCACCCGCTCCGAGGGGACGAGCCACTGATGGCGCTCGAGCTAAAGCGGCTCATCAAGGAGATCGGCCGGGGCGCGCACGGCGCGCGGGACCTGGACGAGGCCCAGGCGCATGCCCTGTACGCCGCAATGCTCGACGGCGAGGTGCCCGACCTGGAGCTCGGCGCGATCAGTCTCGCGCTGCGCATCAAGGGCGAGTCGCCGGGAGAGCTCGCCGGCTTCCACCGCGCGATCGCGGAGCGCGGGCGGCGGATCGCGGTCGACCCGAAGCGCGGAACGACGGTCGTTCTCCCCAGCTATAACGGTGCGCGGAAGCTGCCCAACCTGCTGCCGCTGCTCGCGCTCGTCCTCGAACGGGCGGGCGTGCCCGTCGTCGCCCACGGCCTGCTGGAGGATTACGGGCGGGTGACGAGCGCCGCGGTGCTCGCGGAGCTCGGACGAGCCCCGTGCGCATCGCTTGCCGAGGCCGCAGCCGCGCTTGCCGCGAGCCGCGCCGCATTCGTGCCCGTGGAACTGCTCGCTCCCGGTCTCGCACGCCTCGCCAACCTTCGCGCGCGCCTCGGCGTGCGCGGCAGCCCGCACACCGTGGCCAAGATCCTCGAGCCGGTCGACGGCCCTTGCCTGCGCGTGGTGAGCCTCACCCACCCCGAGTACTTCGACCGGATGCGGGCGTTCTTCGCCGCGAGCGAAGAAGCCGCGCTCCTCATGCGCGGCACCGAGGGCGAACCGGTCGCGAACGCCCGCAAGGTCCAGCAGATCGAATGGCTGCACGACGGGCTTGCGGAGGTGATCGTCCCCGCTGCGGCGGTGGGGGAAAACACGCCGTTACCCGAGTCGATCGATGCCGCGTCGACCGCGCGCTGGATCAAGCGGGCGCTCGCGGGCGAGGTGCCGATCCCGGCTCCCATCGTCGAGCACGCGGCTGCATGCCTCGTCGCCACGGGTCGGTCGTCCGACATGGACGGAGCACGTGCCGTTCTCACCCAGGCCGTCCGGCGTCCGGAGCCCACCCCCGCGTAGGCGCTGGGGACGGCCGTTCAGGCTGGCGCCTTGAGCTTGGTGATCCCGAGCGCCTTCAAGACGTACTTCTCGTAGATCGGCTCGGAGACGCCTTTTTTCATCTTGCGCACGAAGTACTTCTCGAACGCGACCTTGGCGAGGTGGACCCACTTTCCCTCGCTCACCCAGTTGACGTTGCGCGGCGGGATCTGCGGCAGCGCCACGAAGGCGATCCCGGTATCGCCGAGGTCGGCGAGGCAGACCGCGTTCCAGGTCGCCTTGTGCGACGGCGCGCGCCCGTCGATCGCGTCGCGGATGTTGTGCACGGTCGCAGTCGCCATCGACTCGATCATGTAGCCGGTCTTGGGCGCACCGGTCGGCACCGGCGTCGCCTCGACCGGCGGGATGGCGACGGCGACACCCACCGCATAGACGTTCGGGTACCGTGGATTCCGCTGGTACTCGTCGACCAGGACAAAGCCGCGCGGATTGACGAGGCCGTCGATCCCGAACACCGCATCAATGCCCTTGAACGCGGGCAGCATCATCGAGTACTTGAACGGCAGCACGTGCTCCCGCTTCGGTCTTCCGTCCTCGTCGTGCTCGACGACGTGCATCTTGCCTGCCTCCACTTTCGTCACCTTCGCGTTGACGATCCACTTGATGTGCCTGTCCCGCATCGCCGACTCGAGCATCCCCTTCGAGTCGCCGACGCCTCCCAGGCCGAGGTGGCCGATGTAGGGCTCGGCCGTGACGAAGGTCATCGGCACCCGGTCGCGGATCCGGCGCCTGCGGAGATCCGTCTCCATGATGAAGGCGAACTCGTAGGCCGGGCCGAAGCAGGACGCGCCCTGCACCGCGCCGACGACGATCGGACCGGGGTCTTTCACGAATCCGGCCCAGGCGGCCGCCGCACGGTCCGCGTGGTCGACGTGGCACACCGACTGGCTGTGACCGTTCGGCCCGAGCCCCTCCACCTCCTCGAACGCGAGCTTGGGGCCGGTGGCGATCGCAAGGTAATCGTAATCGAGCAGCGTGCCGTCGCCGAGCTCGATCTGGTTCCGTTCGGGGTGGAGGCGCTTCGCGCCGCGAGCGTCGTACCCGATCCCGCGCTTCTCGAGGTACGGCGCAGCCGGGAACTCGATGTCCTTGCGCGCTCGCCAGCCGACGGCGACCCACGGGTTCGACGGCACGAAGTGGAAGTTCGGCCCGTTGCCGACGACGGTCACCTTGTCCTGCTTGCGCAGGAGCGCCTTCATCTCGTAGGCCATCGGCATGCCCCCGAGGCCGGCTCCCACGATCACCACATGTGCCATGTCGACGCGCTCCTTTCGCGGTGCGCCGGGGCCGGTGCTCTCGTGCCCACGAGACTTTCGCGCCGCTCGGCTGACCGGCAATACTTACGCGCAACCGTTCGGGCGGCGATCGAGTGACTGACGAAGACCGGTCGTCCGCGCCCCGGGGGACGCCGCCCGACCGTCAGGCCAGCAGTGCGATCAGAATGAACAGGACCGCTACGGCCTGGAACGCGACCCGCCTGGCCATCCACTGCAGGCTGGTGTGATGGCCGACCTGCCCGTCGACGGCCATCGCGGAGATCCCGGCCGCGAAGGAATAGACGGTCGCGAACACGGCCGCTGCCATCGCCAGAGTAAGGAGATCCATGGGTTCCTCCAGTTGGCTTGGAGTACATCATCCTTACTCCTTTCCGCCGGAAGTTCTTTGACCGAGGTCAGGGAAGGCGCTTGCCGGGGCCGGATCAGCCGCTCCGCTACGGTCGTATTGCAGGCCCGGCCTCATCGTCCCCCTCTTCGCCCGTCACGCTCCGCGGGTGGTCGCCGGGTCGCCGTCCGGCTCGAGCACGAGGTCGAACACGGAAGAGTCGACCTGCAGGACGCTGCGCCGGCGCTCGGCGACCGACACCGACACCCGGTCCCCGTACCGCGCGAGCCGCGCGAGCCAGCGCTCGATCTCGGGGATCGCGCTCTCGCGCAGCTCCTCGACGCGCAGCGCGAGCGAGGCGGGTGTGCGGCGCAGGAAGCGCTCGACGGGGCGCACGGTGCTGCGAAAGAACTCGCGGTCGACCAGCCCTTCGAGGCGTACCGTGAGCCGCAGCGGATCGGCGAGGAGGGATATGCGAACCTCGCCGGTACGGATGTACGCCGCGGCCGCGCGCTCGATCGAACGGGTCCACCGCGCCACGGTGGCCGGTGCGGACGCCGGCCCGACGCCGAGGCGGCGCACGGCGTATTCGCGCATCGCGAGCCCGGCGATCCAGTCGACGATCGCCAGCGGCAGCTGCCGCGGCGCGCGCCACGGCAGGGAGCGGGCGAACGCCGCGACTCGCGACCAGCCGCCCGGGAGTACACCGCGCGCGAGCAGCCGTGCGACGATCCCGACCCGCTGCCAGAGCCGGTACTCGCCGCGGTAGACCGGCCGCGGCATGTGGCGGAGCTTGTTCCGGACGCGTTCCGCGATGCCGCCGTCGCTCACCAACCGCGCGTAGAGCGCGCGGTAGCGCTCGAGCATCACCGCGTACGGCATTGCGAGCGGAACGACATTGGTGGCGAGCCGCGTGTTGTCG
>DATEDA010000035.1:0-45731 GCA_035286595.1 Burkholderiales bacterium
ACGGGTCGGGCGCAGCCCGACCACGCCCGAGCCCGAGGAACAGGATCGCCTTTCGGCGCGACAGCTCTTCGAAGCCAAGGACATGGACTACAACCCCCGCCGCCCGTTCTTCATCGCGGTGGGTGCGCTCGGCGTCGGGGCCCTCGCGGTGATCGGGTACTTCCTCTTCCAGATCTACGCGCCGCGACCGTCCTTCTACACCGGCGCCGGCGCCAAACCGACTCCGATCGCAGCCGCGCCTGCGGCTCCAGCCGTACCGGCGACCCAGCCCTCCGCCGTCCCGGCCACCCCCGCCCCGACCCCCGCCCCGACCCCCGCCGGGGCCAGCTCGGGGCCGGCAATGCCCTCGGGTGCGACGGTCCCGGCCGCGCCGCAACCCGCCCCATCGACCGGAGCCGCCCGTGCTCCGCGGGCCAGCGAGGCGACCCCGCGTGAGACGCGCGCGCCGGGTGCGCTCGCCGAGACGGCGCCCGCGCCGCGCGCCGCCCCGGCCGGGCCCTCCATCAAGGTCAGCCGAGTTGAGCCGCGAGTGGAGCCGGGGCTCGAACGGGCATGGCAGGCCCTGGCGAGCGGCAACCTGGCCCAGGCCAGGGAGGAATATCTCCGCGTGCTGGCCGCGAACCCGCTCGACCGGGACGCGTTGCTGGGCCTCGCGACGATCGACGCGCGCAACCAGGACTACGAAAGCGCCGAGGCACGCTACTTCAGGGTCCTCGAGCTCGACCCGCGGGACCCGTACGCGCAGGCCGGCATCATCGCCCTGCGCGGGCAGGCCGACCCCGTGCAAGCCGAGAGCCGCCTGAAAAATCTGCTCGTGCAGTACCCCGATTCCACGCAGCTCCACTATGCGCTCGGCAACCTGTACGCAGTCCAGGCGCGGTGGTCGGACGCGCAGGCGGCCTATTTCAAGGCGTTCTCGGGCGACCCCGAAAACGCCGACTACGCCTACAACCTGGCGGTGAGCCTGGACCAGCTGCACCAGCCAAAGCTCGCGCTCGAGTACTACCAGCGGGCCCTGGTGCTTGCCGGAAAGCGCGCGGTGGGATTCAATAGCGCGCAAGTCGAAGCAAGAATCCGCGAACTCACGCGCTGACGGGCTCCACCCGTTCGATGAATTCTCCGGCATCGCCGCAGGCCAAGCGGCACATCGGGCAGATTCTGATTTCCCAGGGGATCCTCACCGAGGATCAGCTGCGGATCGCGCTGCTCGAGCAGCTGAAGTCGCGCCAGCCGGTCGGCAAGCTCCTGGTGCAGCTCGGCTTCGTCTCCGAGGCGACGCTGCGCGACGCGCTGTCCGAGAAGCTCGGGCTGCAGTCGGTTGACCTCGGCCAGATCGTCGTGGATTCCGGGGGAATCCGGATCGTGCCGCGCGAGTTCGCCAAGCGGCACAACCTCTTCCCGGTCGCGCTCGACAAGGAGCGCAAGCGCCTGATCCTCGCGATCTCGGACACGAACAACATCGTCGCCCTCGACCAGGTGCGGGCGCAGCTGCGCGGCGAGTTCGAGATCGAGCTCAGGCTCGCCGGCGAGCAGGAGATCATCCGCGCGATCGAGCAGTTCTACGGTCACGAGCTCTCGATCGACGGCATCCTGCACGAGATCGAGACCGGCGAAATCGACTACCAGAGCCTGCAGGCAAGCGGGGACGAGTACTCGCAGCCGGTCGTGCGCCTCATCTCGGCGCTGCTCGCGGATGCGGTGGAGCGCGCCTCCTCCGACATCCACTTCGAGCCGGAGCAGAACTTCCTCCGGATCCGCTACCGGATCGACGGGGTGCTGCGGCAGATCCGGAGCCTGCACAAGACCTACTGGCCGGCGATGGCGGTGCGCATCAAGGTGATGGCGAAGATGAACATCGCCGAGACCCGCGCGCCGCAGGACGGCCGGATCTCGCTCTCGCTCACCGGCCGCCAGGTCGACTTCCGGGTGGCCTCGCAGATCACCACCCACGGCGAGAACATCGTGCTGCGGATCCTCGACCGGCAGAAGGGCATCGTGCCGCTCGACCAGCTCGGGCTGCAGCCCGAGGCGCTCACGATGCTGAAGAAGATGATCCAGCGTCCCGAGGGCATCATCCTCGTGACCGGGCCGACGGGCAGCGGCAAGACGACGTCCCTCTACTCGATCCTGAACCACATCAACCACGACGGGATCAACGTGATGACCCTGGAGGATCCGGTCGAGTACCCGATGACGCTGATCCGCCAGACCTCGGTCAACGAGGCGGCAAAGCTCGACTTTGCGAACGGCATCCGCTCGCTCATGCGGCAGGACCCGGATGTGATCCTGGTCGGCGAGATCCGCGACGAGGACACCGCGCAGATGGCCTTCCGCGCCGCGATGACCGGCCACCAGGTCTACTCGACGCTACACACGAACTCGGCGCTCGGGGCGATCCCGCGCCTGGTCGACATCGGGCTCTCGCCCGAGATCATGGCCGGCAACATCATCGGGGTGGTGGCGCAGCGCCTGGTGCGCAAGGTCTGCCGCCACTGCCGCCAGCCCTACGTCGCGAACGGCGCCGACTGCAAGCTGCTCGGGGTCAAGCCCGATGCGAAGCCGCCGACGCTGTACCGGGCGGTCGGCTGCGACCACTGCGACTACCAGGGCTACCGCGGCCGGCTCGCGATCATGGAGCTGCTGAAGGTCGACGGGGAGATCGACGAGCTGATGGCGAGCCGCGCGACCGCCCGCGAGCTCCTCAAGGCCGCCCTCGCCAAGGGCTTTCGCACCCTCGCCGATGACGGCGCGCGGCGCGTGCTCGACGGCTCGACGTCGGTCGACGAGCTGATGCGGGTCGTCGACCTAACCGACCGGATGTAGCCCCCCCGGCTCGCACCCGCCGCCGGGGCGCTCGCGGCTCGACCCCGCGCCTGCCCCCCCTTGGCAGGGGGGTGATCTTCGTCACGGGCCCGCAAACTGTCGAGTTTTCCTCGCCGGGCCAAAGCGTTATGCTTGCGATCCGGCCATCCGGCCACCCCCATGGCGCTCTTCAACTACAAGGCGATCGACGCGAACGGGAAGGCCATGCTCGGCCAGATCGACGCGCTGAACGTCGTCGACCTCGAGCTGCGCCTCAAGCGGATGGGGCTCGACCTCGTCGTCGGCGGGCCGACCAAGCGGGCGGTCGCGTTCGGCCGCGCGATCAAGCGTCCGGATCTCATCAATTTCTGCTTCCACCTCGAGCAGCTGACCTCCGCGGGCGTGCCGCTCGTGGAGGGGCTCACCGATCTCCGCGACAGCGTCGAGAACCCGCGCTTTCGCGAAATCATGTCGGGCCTGATCGAGGGAATCGGGGGCGGGCAGAACCTCTCCGGCGCGCTCGCGAACTACCCCGAGGTGTTCAACCCGGTCTTCCGGGCCCTCATCAAGGCCGGCGAAGACACCGGGCGGCTGCCGGAGGTGCTGCGCAGCCTCACCGAGAACCTCAAGTGGGAGGACGAGCTCTCCGCGCAGACCAAGAAGCTCCTGATGTACCCGGCGTTCGTGGGCGGGGTCGTGCTCGCGGTGACGCTGTTCCTGATGATCTACCTGGTCCCCCAGATGGTCTCGCTCATCAAGAACATGGGGCAGACCCTCCCGATGCACACCCGCGCGCTGATCGCGGTGTCGAACTTCCTCGTGGCCTACTGGTGGTTCGTGATCCTGGCGCCGATCGCCACCTACTTCGGCCTGAAGATCGCGGCGCAGACCAACCCCGTGCTCCGGTACCGGATCGACGCGTTCAAGCTGCGCGTGCCGGTGGTCGGGCCCATCCTGCGCAAGATCATCCTCTCGCGGTTCGCGAGCGTGTTCGCCCTGATGTACTCGTCGGGCATCACCATTCTCGATGCGATCCGCAGCTCGGAGGAGATCGCGGGCAACCAGGTGATCCAGGAAGGCCTGCGCGCGGTCGGACAGGAGATCGCCGACGGCAAGAACGTCACGGCGGCGTTCCAGGACGTCGGGATGTTCCCCCCGCTCGTGGTCCGGATGCTGCGCGTGGGCGAGAGCACCGGGGCGCTCGACACCGCGCTCCTCAACGTGAGCTACTTCTTCAACCGCGAGGTCCGCGAAGGCATCGGCAAGATCCAGGTGATGATCGAGCCGACGCTCACCGTCGTGATGGGCATCCTGCTCGGCTGGGTGATGCTCTCGGTGCTCGGGCCGATCTACGACACGATCAGCAAGCTGAAGTTCTGAGATGCAGAAACGCCTCCTCTATTTCACCGCCACCCGCGTGCTCCTGTACCGGTGGGCGCATGGCCGACTCGTCGTCGAATCGTCCTACGCCAACAACGAGGACGGGGCGCACGCCTTCGCCGCCCAGCTGCGCGGCGCGCCGGCGAGCCTGTTCTACGTGCTGGTCGACATCGTCGAGGAGGACTTCCATCAGGAGAACGTGCCGTTCGTCCGCGGCAGCGATCGCCGGGCACTCATCGCCCGCAAGCTCGCGCAACGCTACCGCGACACCAGCCTGTCGGTGGCGCTGTCGCTCGGCTACGAGAAGACGCAGCGACGCGACGAGCGGATTCTCTTCAGCTCGTTCACGAACAACGCCCAGTTTCAGCCCTGGCTCGCCGCGCTGCGCGAGCAGGAGGCGGCGGTCGCCGGGGTGTACTCGGTCGCGCTGCTCGCGCCGCAGCTCGCGGCCAAGCTCGGGTCGAAGAAGGCGCCGCTGCTGCTCGTCTCCCTCCAGCAGGCGGGCCTGAGGCAGACCTACGTCGAGAGCGGGAAGATCCGATTCAGCCGTCTCGGCCCGCTCGAGGCGGCCGATGCCGCCGACCCGGCTCGCGTCGCGGACGCCTTCGACCGCGAGACCACGCGCGTCTATCAGTACCTGACGGCGATGCGCGTCGTCGCGCGGGAGGGCGGAGCGATCGACGCAGTGCTCATCGCCCCGTCCGGGGAGAAACGTCGCGTCCAGGCCGCCGGGCCCAACATGCCCCAGGTCCGGGCAGGGGTGATCGAGCTCGGCGAGGCGGCGCGCGCGATCGGCTTGAAGGAGTACCCGGAAGGCGCCGGCGCGGAGGTGCTTTTTCTGCACCTCCTCGCGCAACGCCCCCCCGCGGTGCAGTACGCCGGCGACAATCTGCGCCAGCACTTCCGGCTGCACCAGCTGCGGGTCGGCCTCGTCGCCGGCGGCGCGGTCATGTGCCTGCTCGCGCTGGGCTACGCGGGCATCCTGCTCACGCAACGCCACGGCCTGGAGGAGCAGGTCGAGGTCGACCGCCAGCGCGCCAAGGCGGCGGCGGACGAGTACCAGCGCGTTACGAAAGCGTTCCCGCAGCTTCCGACGACGACCGACAACCTCCGGGCGACGATGCAGCGGTACGACAGCCTCACCAAGCAGACCTCGGCGCCCGACCGGCTCGCCGCCGCGCTCTCGCAATCGCTCGATGCGTCGCCGACCATCCAGCTGGAGCGGATCCGCTGGGAGCTCGCCGCGAACCCGAGGGAGCGCATTCGCGACGCCGACCCCGGGCGGCCCCGCAGCGCGCCGGCGCGACCGCCCACCGCTGCGCCCCAGGCGAGGGAGCTCTACGAGGTCGCCGAGGTCACCGGAAAGGTGGTGGGGGTCCAATCCTCCGACTACCGGCGGATGAACGGTGCCGTCGACGAGTTCGTGGGTCGTCTCCGGACGCACCCGGGCGCGGAGGTGCTCCAGGTCAAGCTGCCGTTCGACACCGGCTCCCAGAGCAGCCTGAGCGGGGACATCGGCGCCGACGCCGAAAAGGTCCCGCCGTTCACCGTCATCATCGCGCGCAAGCTGAGCCTATGAAACTGCCGCCGAAAACGGGTCACCGCCTCGTCGGTCCGGCGCTCGTGGCGATCGCCTTGATCGCCGCCGGCGGCGTGGCGCTGGCGGTCGCGAGCCAGCTGCTCGCCTCGGCGCAGGCCGACCAACAGGCGGCCAGAGCGGAGCGGGGGGCGGAACAGAACAAGCTCGTGCGCGCGAACGACGAAGCCCGCGAGATCAGGGAGCGGATCGTGGAATACCGGAAGCTCGTCGATCGCGGGGTGGTCGGCGAAGAGCGGCGTCTCGACTGGGTCGATCGGATCAACGCGATCAAGGCCGCGCGCAAGCTCGCGGAGGTCAAGTACGCCATCGGCCCGCAGCGCCCGGCCGAGTACCCCGGGATCACGGGCGGCGGCGAGGTGGAGTTCCTCGCGAGCCCGATGAAACTCGACCTGGCGCTCCTGCACGAGGAGGATCTGTTCCGCTTCATCGGCGATCTCCGCAGCGCGCTGAGCGCGCTGGTCGTCGTGAAGGCGTGCAACATCGAGCGCACCGCGGAGGCGGGCAAGGGTCGCGGGCTCGCGCCGCGCCTGCGCGCAGTCTGCGAGCTGGACCTGGTGACGATCCGCGACAAACGAGCGAGCAAGGGATGACCAACCTCCGCGATTCCGATCGGCTTATCCACGTCGCCCGGCCCGCGTTCGCCGCGCTCTGCGCGGCGGCGTCGATCGCGTTCCCCGTGCCGGCGCTCGCCGACGACCTCGGCCGGCTCTTCTTCACGCCCCAGGAGCGCCAGGAGCTCGACCGGCGGCGCGCCAGCAACATCGTGGACCGGGAGGCACCGGCGGCCGAAAGCCTCGTCACCGTGAACGGCCAGGTGACGCGGTCCGGCGGCAAGACGACCACGTGGATCAATGGGGTTGCGCACGACGACACGTATCGGAGCCGCGACCCCGCGCGGGTCGGGGTGCAAGGCCGTTCGGTCAAGGTCGGGGAGACGCTCGACCGATCGCGCGGCACGGTGACGGATCCGCTGCAGGGCGGGGAGATCCGGATCCAGGGTTCCCCGGCGCGCTAGGACGGCCGGAACAGGCAATCATGCGAGTACCCATGCGCACCCGTCGGACCGCCCAAGCAGGTGTCGTCGCGGTCCTGCTGCTGGTCATCCTCGTGATGGGCTCGCTGTATGCACTGCTCTCCGGCGTCAACACGGCGACGGCGGAGCTGCAACAGAAGCGCGACGATGTGACCACTGTCGCGCTCAAGCAGGCCAAGGAAGCGCTGATCGCATACGCGGCCACGCGTCCCGCGCGGCCCGGCGCCCTGCCCTGCCCGGACCTCAACAACAACGGGATCGCGGGCGGCGCCGGGTTCTACGGCAACAACAACGAAGCGATCCCCGGCGGCATTCACGGCGGATTCACCTGTCCCGACACCGGGCGCCAGATCGGCCGCCTGCCGTGGGTCACGCTCGGCCTTCCAGACCTTCGCGACGCGAGCGCTGAGCGCCTGTGGTACGTCATCTCGCCCAACTTCCGCAATGACGGATCGCAGGTCGTGAACAGCGACACCTTGGGCCTGCTCGCGGTCGCCGGCGTCACGCCCGCCGCCGGCGTGGTCGCCATCATCTTCGCGCCCGGCCAGACGCTCGCCGGGGCCGGTCAGAACCGGAGCGGTGCGGGCGTCAACGACGTCGTGCAATACCTCGAGGGCGCGAACAGCGACCTCGACGCCGGCGGCAATTTCGTCGCCGCACAGCGCTGCGAGCAGGCCGCGCCTGCCTGCCCGCTCGGGCCGTTCAACGACCAGTTCGTGACGGTCACGCACCAGGAGCTGTTCGACGCGGTCGAGAACGTCGTCGCGAGGCGGCTCGAAACCGAGATCGTGCCCAGGATCCAGGAGTACGTCGCCGCGTGGGGGATCCATCCCTTCGCGGCGCCGTACGACGACCTCACGCCCGTTCCGCCGGTCGGCCCGCCGACCACCCCGGATCGTCCGCAGAGCATGTACTTCGGCCGGGACGGCCACATCAACGGTCTGCTGCCGGTGGCCTACTACGATGCGCTCTGGACGAAGGATCTCGCGAACGGGTGGGTCGGATGGCAGGCGGGCGCGTTCGGCGCGGCCAAGGTTGGCTTCGGCCTCGGGGACATCGTCACGCCGATCACGCCGGCGAGCTGCAACTGGGTCATCGTCGTGGACAACGGTCCGCCCGGCCCGCCCCCCGACCCGTCGGACGACGTGCGCTGGCGCTGCTCGTTCACCTACGACGGCGGGGCGATGAGCGCGACCGTCGGCGGGACGTTGAACAACGTCGCGAGGAGCCTCGCCCTGCCGTTCAACAGCGCGGCCGCCTTCGCGGTAACGGTCAGCGACCTCTCCGGCCCGTTGGCGACGCCCCCCGTCCTCGGTCTCTCGAATGCCTTGCAGACCACCGGTCACGCGGACGTCTTCTTCAACCTGAATCTCCCCGCGCCCCCTGCCGGCCCGGCGACGGTGACGATCACCTTTCCGGCGCCCCGCTTCAGCCCGGCGGTGGACCCCGCGGACGCCACGCTTGGTTGGTTCGCAGCCAACCAGTGGTATCGACTCGCTTACTACTCGGTCACGGACGGCTGCCGGCTGAATGGGCCCGGGGCCTGCGCTCCGGGGATCACCGTGCAGGGCGCGGGTGGCCCGCCGACCGCGGCGCGATCGGTGCTCGTGCTCGCCGGCCGCAATCTCGCCGGGGGCGCGCGGCCGTGGGCCATCGCCAGCTACTTCGAGGTGGAGAATGCCACGTCGCCGCTGTTCAACGAGGCCGATCCGTCGCCGCCATCGTTCTCCGTGTTCGCGCGCGGGCTGCGCTCGCTGACCTTCAACGACAAGATCGCCGTCGTCACGCCGTGAGCCCCACGCCCCACATGGCGCGCCAGCGCGGCTTCACGCTCGCCGAGCTGGCGATCGTGTTCGTGATCGTTGCCCTGCTGATCGGGGGAACGGTCATGACGCTCTCGGCGCAGACCGAAGCGCGCGAGATCACCGACACCCAGCGGACGCTGGATCAGGCGCGCGAAGCGCTCATCGGCTTCGCGCTGCGCAACGGCCGCCTACCTTGCCCGGCTGCCGGCGCGGGCAACGCCATAGAGAGCTTCTGCACGAACGGCGGTGCCGGGGCCTGCGGCGCCATCATCCTCGCGCCGCCCGGCCCCGTACCCGCTCATGGCCGCTGTTCGAGCCCCAACGGGTTCGTGCCGGCGGCGACGCTCGGGATCGGCCCGATCGAGACCAATCCCGCGAGCCCCAACTTCGGTCTCCTGCTGGACAGCTGGCTTCAGCCGATCCGCTATTCCGTCACGCAGGTCTTCTCGCCGACGCCGCCAGCGAACACCATCATGCTCTTCACCGCCCCCGGCGAAATGAGGAGCAACATCCTCGCGGCCCCGCCGATCGCTCCCGACCTCATGGTGTGCACGACCAGCGCCGGAGCCGTGCCGGCTACGCCCGCGTGCGGTCCCGGGCCGCCCCCGGTGCCGAGCTTTCTGACACCGGCAATCGTGTATTCGACGGGCAAGAACGCGGTCGCGGCCGGCGTCGGTGTGGACGAGGTGGAGAACGGCAACGCCGACCGGATCTTCGTCGCCCGACCTCCGACCCCGTTCAACCCGGCCCCGGCGGCCGGCTTCGACGACCTCGTGATCTGGATCTCGCCGAACATCCTGTACAACCGCCTGATCGCCGGCGGCGCGATCTGAGAAATAGTTCCACACCCGGCCCGGCGGCAGGGTCGTCCCGACGCCAAGTCGTTCGCATCCGGGCGGCGCTCCCGCCGGTTCGCCCTGGCGGGGCATCGTAGAATGGCGGCTTATGCCGGTGGAATGCGAAGCCGCCCGGCGGCGCCAGCGGCGACGACAAGAACGAACTCGATGAGCACCGTCAGCGAACTGTGGAGGCGCCTGAGGACCGCCGGCATCGAGCCCGGCGACTCGGACGACGTCAAGCTCAAGAAGTCGCTGCTGATGTTCGCGATGGGGCTGACGACCGCGGCCCCGGTGCTCTGGCTCGCGCTGTACCAGTGGCTGGGCCTGAAGATCGACACCTCGGTCCCGGTCGGCTACCAGCTCGTTTCGCTGGGCACGCTGGTGCTCTACCTGGTGACGCGGAACTTCGACCTGTTCCGGGTCCTGCAGCTGTGCCTCTTCCTCTTCTTCCCGTTCGTCCTGCAGTGGACGCTCGGCGACTTCATCACCGCGAGCGGTTTCGTGCTGTGGGGCCTGCTCGCCCCGGTCGGAGCGATCCTGCTCTACAGCCCGCGCGAGTCGGTTCCCTGGTTCGTCGCGTACATCACGCTGATCGCGACCGCAGCCGGGGCCGACTACTACCTGTTCTCGGAGGGGGTTGCGCCGCCCGCGGTCCCGCCCAAGACGATCGTCGTGTTCTTCGCGCTCAACTTCATCGCGATCTCGAGCATCGTCTACTTCCTGCTGCGCTACGCCGCGGTGGAGCGCGAGAAGTCGAAGGCCCGCATCGAGGAGGCGCACCGCCTGCTCCAGCTCGAGCAGGAGCGCTCGGAGCGGCTGCTGCTGAACATCCTGCCGGGGCCGGTGGCCGAGCGGCTGAAGGCCGAGGACGGCACGATCGCCGACGGCTTCGCCGACGTGACCGTGATGTTCGCCGACATCGTGAACTTCACGACCCTCGCCGAAGGGCTCTCGCCCAGCCAGATCTTCGCGATGCTGAACAAGGTGTTCTCGTCGTTCGACGCGCTCGCCGAGAAGCACGGACTGGAGAAGATCAAGACCATCGGCGACGCCTACATGGTCGCCGGCGGCCTCAACGACGAGTCGACGATCAACTACTCCGAGGCGCTCGCGACGATGGCGCTCGAGATGCGGGCGCTGCTGGCGACGGACCTCGTCATCAACGACCATCGCCTCGAGATCCGCATGGGGATCGGGACCGGACCGGTGGTCGCCGGCGTCGTCGGCAAGAAGAAGTTCATCTACGATCTGTGGGGCGACACCGTCAACATCGCGAGCCGGATCACCGCCGAGAGCGTGCCCGGCTCGATTCAGGTCGACGTGACTACCTACCGCCGCTTGCGGAACAAGTTCGACTTCGACCCGCCCCGGACGATCTATCTCAAGGGCAAGGGCGACACGACGGTCTACGCGCTGCAGGGTCGCAAGGCTGCCGCCGCCCAGGAGGCGGCGGCATGACCCCCCGATCGGGGGCCGGTCAGCTCTGAGCGCCCGTCGCCGCCGCGCGCCGCTCGTCGCGAAGCGCCGGGCCGCCGCGGCGGATCTCGCCGCGAAGCTCGAAGCACACGTCCCCGGGGTCATTCCGCACCAGGCGGAAACTGAAGCCCGAGAGCTCGGCCTGGCGCGCCACCTGGTACAACCCGATCCCGTACCCGGTCTCGGACGGCACCGGCCCCTTCAGCAGGCCGGCGAGCGCGGCGCGCGGCACCGCTCGGCCGGTGTCCTGCACGGTGAGGACGACGTGGTCGCCGCATTCGAGGCTCACGTTCACCGCGAGGCTCGGATCGAGCTTGCGCTTCTCCAGGGCGTTCTGGAGCATGTTGTCCGCCGCGCTGTCGAAGAGATCCTTCGGCAGCAGGACGCCGCCTTCAACGCCCCGCCCGGCGAACTGCGCGCCGCGCAGCTGGTAGGTTCTCTGCAGCGACTCCCACCAGGCGTCGGCCTGGATGAAGCGGCCGCTGTCCATCTGCGGGCGCTGCAGCTTGTCGAGCGTGTGCTGCAGCCGCTGGAGCACCGTCGGCAGGTGGCGCCGCATGAGCGCCTGCAGCGTCGAGGGATCGCCCTCCGGGTCGCGCTCCGCCGCCGCGCACAGCACGTTCAGCGTCTGGAGCAGGTTCTTCACGTCGTGGGTCATGCGCGCGCCGGTCTCGTGGAGCGCCTGGACGTAGGTCTGCTGCTGCAGCTTGAGCTCGCGCTGCTTGGCGACGTAGAACTGGCCGAGCAGCTGGCCGAGCAGATTGAAGTGCCAGACGAGCGACGGGCTCGGCCGATGCCGGCTGTAGAGCCGGATGCTGACCTCGCGCCCGATATAGTCGACGGTGTGCTTCGAGGAGGCGCCGAACTCGCCCGTTCCCGCGCCGGAGGTCCAGGTCCCGCCGGTGACCCAGGGTAAACGGGCGAGGCCGGCGCACGCCTCCTTGATGAACTGCTCCGGCCGCGACTCGCTGCGGGAGAGCTCGGCGAGGAAGTGCAGCCACTGCTCGAACGGCAGCCCGATCGAGAGCAGGTAGCGCGAGAACACCATCTGCATCCCCGAGAACCCCGCCCGCGGGTTCCACGCGAAGCTCATGAACATGAGCACCGCCGCGATGACGAGCAGGCTGTAGGTGAGCGACAGCGCGTAGTTCATCTTCGCGGTGGTCATGAACGCGAAGCTTCCCAGCACGAGCGCGGCCAGCAGCAGGAAGATCATGCTCGCGTAGAAGAAGTCGACGATCTGCGGCTCCGCGGTGTCCGATTCCACCGGCATCGCGAGCATGACCGCGAACGCCACCGGCAGGCCGTACTGCGCGAGGAGCATGATCTCCGCCTGGAGCGGCGCGTTCGGGAACCCGTTCGGGACGACCCACAGCAGCAGGAGCGCGACCAGGTAGGAGAACACCGTCAGGTAGAACAGCCGCAGCCAGCGCGCCTGGAAGAGGAACACCTTCCCCCCGACGATCCCGGAGAGGACCGCCACCCACAGGCCGAGCATCCACCAGTTCATGAAGCCGAGGATCGCGATCGTGATCAGGGCGATGAGCACGACCTCGCTCACCTTCAGCCGCTGACCGCCCTGCATGAACGGCTGCCAGACCAGGAACAGGCCGAGATGGGCCATCATGAGGCCCCGCGCCCAGATGTCCTCGACGCCGACCATCGCCGCGACGTGCAGCGACCCGAGCATCGCGATGACGAGGAGGCGCAGGGCGCGGCCGGCCGCCTTCGGTGCGAGGCCGGCGCGCGCCGAAGACGCCTTGTCTTCAGGAATCGCGGACATTAGGCTTGATTTAACGGCAGGATTCGTGCCAGTGGCAAGCGGGAAACGGTGCCGGACATGACAAGAATCATCGCCCCGATCGCGCGGGCCACCCTGCTGGAGGCCCTCCGCAGCCGGATGCTCTGGCTCGTCGCGGTGCTGCTCGCGCTGAGCTTCGGGATCGCCGGCTTCCTCCAACAGGTCGCAATCATCGAGACGGCCGGGATCCAGGTGGCCATCATCGCCGCACTCCTGCGCGGCGCCGGCGTCTTCCTGACTGCGGCGTTCGTCGTCATGAGCATGGTCCGGGAGGTGAACGACAAGGTGCTCGAGCTGATGCTCGCCCAGCCCTGGCCGCGCGCGGCGTACCTGTTCGGCAAGTTCGTCGGTTTCTCGACGGCTGCCGTGCTGCTGGCGGCCATCTTGACCGTGCCCGTGGCCTGGCTCGCGCCCGTAGCCGGTGCCCCGCTGTGGGGGCTCTCCCTCGCCTGCGAACTGGTCATCGTCACGGCCATGAGCCTGTTCTGCGTCATCACGCTCACCCACGTCGTCCCCGCGCTCGCCGCGGTGCTGGGCTTCTACGTGCTCGCCCGCTCGATCGCGGCCCTGCAGATCATCGCCACGGCGGCCGGGGCGTCGGTCGCCTGGACGGACCGCGCAGCGACCTGGATCGTGCAAGCGATCGCGCTCGTCCTGCCGCGGCTCGACGAGATGACCCAGGTAAGCTGGCTCGTCGCCGGGCCGCCGACGGCCGGCGCGATCACGAGCGTGCTCGTCCAGACGGCGGTGTACACGGTCCTCCTGGTGGCCGCAGCGCAGTTCGACCTCCACCGGCAGAACCTCTGATCGTGCGCGAACGCCCGCTTGCCGACGTACCTCGCTGGCTCATCGGGCTCCTCGCGGTCGCGCTGGTGCTACAGGTGCTGTTTGCGTCCTCGCACCCCAAGCCGACGGCGAAGGCCGAGGATCTGGGACCGCCGCCGAGCGTCGAGGCGCTGCGCCTCGCCGCGGTCGGCGAGCCGATCGCGCTCGCAAGGCTCCTCATGCTCTATCTCCAAGCCTTCGACTACCAGGCCGGGACGCGCATCCCGTACCGGGACCTCAACTACGAGCACCTCGAGGGCTGGCTACGTCGGATTCTCGAGCTCGATCCGGCCGGGCAATACCCGCTGATGTCAGCGAGCCGGCTCTACGCCGAGGTCCCCGATCCGGCCAAGCAACGGCGGATGCTGGAGTTCGTGTACGCCGAGTACCTGAAGGATCCCAACCGCCGCTGGCCCTGGCTCGCGCACGCCACGATCATCGCCAAGCACCAGCTCAAGGATCTCCCGCTCGCCCGGAAGTATGCTGTTGCGCTGCAGCAGCACACGACGACCCCCGATGCCCCGCCCTGGGTCCGGCAGATGGAGCCCTTCATTCTCGAGGACATGAACGAGCTGGAGGCCGCACGGCTGCTGATCGGCGGCCTGATTGCGAGCGGCCAGGTCAAGGATCAGCGCGATCTGGAGCTTCTCGAGCGGCGCCTCCAGCTCCTGGAGGAGCGCATCGAGGCGGAAAAACGGCAGAAACGGCCCTAACCCCTTGGCGGAACGGCACCCCCGGTCTGGGGAGCCGGGTCTGGGGTTGTCGAGGGCGTGACGGATTTGGCAGTTTCCCGACGTCCGACCCCCGAGACCCCCCCGGAAAACCCGTGATTTCCGTCACAAACCGTCAAATCGGCCTGGCATCGAGTTTGCTCTTGTCCCTGCACTTGCCCGGCGAGCCCGGGCCAGGCACCAAGGAGCAGACAATGCGAACCACTACTCGGCAGGCGGGTTTCACCCTGGTCGAGATCGCGATCGTCCTCGTGATCATCGGCCTGCTTCTGGGCGGAATCCTGAAGGGCCAGGAGATGATCACCCAGGCCCGGATCAAGAACGTGATCAACGACTTCAACGGCATCACGGCGGCCTACGCCTCGTACCAGGACCGCTACCGGGCGATCCCCGGGGATGATGCGGGCGCACAGGCGCGGTGGGCGCTCGGTGCGAACGCGGTGCCGTCCTCGCCGGGTGACGGCACCGTCGACGGGGCCTACAACCTTCCGACCACCAACGCTGTGGAGCCTGAATCTCGGCTCTTTTGGTGGCATCTCCGGCAATCGGGCTTCATCCCCGGAGCAACGACCCCGTCCAACGTTGCCTCGAATCAGCCGACCAACGCGGTGAGCGGGATGATCGGCGCGCAGACCGGTCTAGGCGCGCCGACGATGGGGCTCGCAGGCCTGATCGTCTGTACCGCGAACGTTCCCGACAAGATCGCGATCGCGGTGGACACTGCGACCGACGACCAGAGCTCCACAACCGGTAGCCTCCGCGCCGCCTTGCAACTCACCTCCAACCCCGCAATTCCGGCAGGGCCCTATCCCGCTTACGCGGAAACGGGCGCCAACCAATACCTCCTCTGCCGAGGCGTGTAGCGCAGCCTACTAAGTCCGCTGCAAGCGAAGCCCGCTGGCGCGACGAGCACCAGCGGGCTTTGTCATTTGCGGCTCGCCCGACGCGTTTGCGCACCCAGCGCGCTGCGGATCGCTGTCGCCGTTCCGTCAAGATCGCGCACCGCGCTCGCGCGGCGTTGTGAACCCGACGCGCGCGCCCACCTCGGCGCGGGCACGCGTGAAGAATTCGTGAACTAGCCAACACTGCCGCGCATGGATTGATGGCCCGTGCGTGCGGGGCGCGGTACTTTTCCCGCGCCCCGGGGGCGTCGGCGTTGCCGGCAGGGGTCCAACAAATCATCACAAGCACCCCGGGGACGCGAGCAGCGCGTCACCCTGAGCAAAGAGGAGATGGCAATCCCTACCCCGTTTCCCGGGCCGCGGCGGCCGGCCGGGCCCGGCGACTCTCAGCATGGCTTCACGCTGGCGGAAGTCGCGATCGTGCTCTTCGTCATCGGCCTCCTCATGGGCCTCCTGCTCCTCGGCGACGGTATCCTCACGCAGTCGCGGATCAAGTTCGTGGCCAACCAGTTCGAGGGCCTCAAGGTCGCGGTCCTCAACTATCAGGATCGATACGGAGCGCTTCCGGGCGATGATCCGCGCGCCGCGAGCCGATGGGTCGGCAAATCGAAGAACGGCACTGGCGACGGCCAGATCAGCGGCTTGTATCAGGCGCCACCGCCGGCGGGCGACCCAATGACCGCGCTCACCGTTGACGCCGCATCCGGCGAGTCCCTGAATTTCTGGTGGCACCTGCGGCTCGCGGAGCTCATCATCGCGCCGCCTACGCCGGTCACGCCCGTTGCACAGCCGCTGAATCACTACTCCGGGGTGATCGGGGTCCAGTGGGCGCCGCTCGGTTTCCCACGCCTCGCGGTGTGCGCTGCCAATCTTCCCGGCGAGACCGCGATCGGCGTGGAGAACGTGCTCGACGACGGCGACCCGCGCCGCGGGCTGATCCGCGCCGCGAAGCAGAGCGCGGACAATCAGCCGATCGCCGACGCCAACGCCACGATCACGGCGTTCACGACCGCCGACAGCGACGCGTACATCCTCTGCCGGCGGCTCGACTGAGCGCGCCCCAATCGCGGGGCGTCGCGCCTCAGCCCTGCAGCAGCCTCGCCTCCGCCGCGTCGAGCGCGTCGGGGCGGCCGAGCAGCACCAGCACGTCCCCGGCCTCGAAGCGCGTCTCCGGGCCGGGCTCGTCCGCGCGGATCCCGCGTCGCCGCACCGCGGTGATCTCCACGCCGGGGCGACCGAGGTCGAGCTCCGCGAGCGTCCGGCCGACGGCATACGCGCCGGCCTCCAGGCTCACCGTATGGAGCCGCGGCTGGTTCGCCTCGTCGAGGTCGGCCGCGTCGTCGGATGACCCGCGATAGAAGCCGCGCAGCAGCCGATAACGCTGCTCGCGAACCCCACGGATCAGCCCGACGACGCGCCGCACCGGCACGCCGACCATGAGCATCGCGTGCGAAGCGAGCATCAGGCTCGATTCGAAGGTGTCGGGGACGACCTCCGCGGCGCCCGCCTCCTCGAGCCGCTCGAGGCCGCTGTCGTCGCGGGTGCGCACGATCACCGGCAGCGCCGGGTTCACCTCGTGCGCGTGGCCGAGCACCTTGAGCGCCGACGGAAGGTCGATGTAGGTCACGACGAGCACCGCCGCACGGTTCACGCCGGCCGCGACCAGCGTCTCGCGGCGTGAGGCGTCGCCGAAGACCACCGTGTCGCCGGCGGCCGCCGCCTCCCGTACCCGCTCCGGATCGAGGTCGAGGGCGACGTAGCTGATGCCCCCCTGCTCGAGGAAGCGGGCGAGGCTCTGCCCCGTGCGACCGTAGCCGCAGAGCAAGACGTGGCGTTCGGTCGCGATGCTCCGCACCGCGACCTGATGGAGCTGGAGCGAGCGCAGCATCCACTCCGAGCTCGACAGCCGGAGGACGATGCGGTCGCTGTGCTGGATGAGGAACGGCGCCGCGAACATCGACAGGAGGATGCCCGCGATCGCCGCCTGCACCAGCGTCGCATCGAGGAGCTCGAGCTCGGTCCCGCGCGCGATCAGCACGAGTCCGAACTCCCCGGCCTGCGCGAGCGCAAGCCCGCTCCGCAGCGCCGTCCCCGGTGTCGAGCCGAACAGCCGCGACAGGCCGGCGACGATCGCGAACTTTGCGGCGAGCGGCACGAGAAACATGGCAGCCACCCACCAGAAGTGCGCCACCACGACCCGCAGGTCGAGCTGGGCCCCGACGGTGATGAAGAACAGCCCGAGCAGCACTTCGCGAAACGGCTTGATGTCCTCCTCGACCTGATGGCGATACTGCGTCTCCGAGATGAGCATCCCCGCGACGAACGCGCCGAGCGCGAGCGAGAGGCCGGCGAGCTCGGTGAGGTAGGCGAGCCCCAGGGTGATGAACAGCACGTTGATGATGAAGAGCTCGTGCGAGCGCCGCCGCGCCACGACGTTGAACCAGGGCCGCATCAGCTTCTGGCCGAGCCAGAGCACGACGGCGAGAATCACCGCCGCCTTGATCGCCGCGAGCCCCAACGCCGAGGCCAGTTCGCCCCCGGGCGGCGCCAGCGCGGGCAGGGCGACGAGCAGCGGCACGACGGCCAGGTCCTGCGCGAGCAGCACGCCGATCGCCTCGCGGCCATGCGGCGTCTCGGTCTGCATCCGCTCCGCGAGCATCCGCACCACGATCGCCGTCGAGGACATGGCCAGTGCGGCGCCCAGGGCGAAGGCCGCCGGCCACGACGTGCCCGCGACGACCAGCAGGCTCATGAAGAGCGCGGTGGTCGCGAGGACCTGGAGGCCGCCCAAGCCCAGCACGACCCGCCGCATCTGCATGAGCCGCGGCAGGCTGAACTCGAGACCGATGGTGAACATCAGGAATACCACCCCGAACTCGCCGAGATAGGCGGTGCGGCGGTCTTCCGGGATCCAGCCGAGCGCGTGCGGCCCGATCGCGACGCCGACGATCAGATAGCCGAGGAGCGGCGGCAGGTTGAGGGTGCGGAACACCACCACGACCAGCACCGCGCTCGCGAGCAGGAGGAGGACGAGTTCGAGCGCGTGGCTCATAGGGTCGTGGTCGGTAGCGCTTGCAGTCGATAGCTTCTATACTTTTCCGGATGATAGCGACACCCTCGACGACGGACCAACCGGTCGTGTCCGACGGCGCCTTGGCGCTCGCGCGCGAGGTGCTCGAGATCGAGGCCGCGGCCGTCGCCGCGCTCGCGTCGCGTCTCGACGAGCGCTTCCTCGCGGCGGTGCGCCTGATCCTTGAGTGCCGCGGGCGCGTCGTCGTCACCGGCATCGGCAAGTCGGGGCAGGTCGGCCGCAAGGTCGCCTCGACGCTCGCGAGCACCGGCACGCCCGCGTTCTTCGTGCATCCCGGCGAGGCGATCCACGGCGACCTCGGCATGATCGCCCATGACGATGTCGTGATCGCGATCTCGTACTCCGGCGAGAGCGACGAGCTCACCACGATCCTCCCGCTCGTCAAGCGCCTCGGGGCGCGCCTGATCGCGCTCACCGGCGCGCCGTCCTCGACGCTCGCGAGCCTCGCCGACGTCGTGCTCGACGCCGGCGTCGAGAAGGAGGCGTGCCCGCTGAATCTCGCGCCGACCGCGAGCACGACGGCGGCGCTGGCGCTCGGCGATGCGCTCGCGATCGCGGCGCTCGACGCACGCGGCTTCGGCCACGAGGACTTCGCCCGCTCGCACCCGGGCGGCGCGCTCGGCCGGCGCCTGCTCACCCACGTGCGCGACGTGATGCGCACCGGCGACGACGTCCCGGCGGTCGCCGAAGGCGCGGCGCTCGCCGAGGCGGTGCTCGAGATCTCGCGCAAGCGCATGGGGATGACGGCGGTCGTCGACTCGACGCGGCGCATCGTCGGGATCTTCACCGACGGCGACCTGCGACGCAGTCTCGAGCGCGGCACCGACGTGCACGCGACGCGGATCGACGCGGCGATGACGCGCAACCCGCGCAGCATCCATCCGGAGGCGCTGGCGGCCGAGGCCGTGGAGCTGATGGAGAAGTACAAGACGACGCAGCTCCCGGTGGTGGACGGCGACGGGCGGCTGGTCGGTGCGCTCAACATCCACGACCTCTTCCGGGCGAAGGTCCTGTGAGCCCGCCGGGCCGCCCCAAGGGCGAACCCCGAGCGCGGAGCGCGAGGGTAGTCCGATGGGCCCGCCGGGCGGGCGAGCCGCGAGGGTAGCCGAGTGAGCGAGGCGACCGAACGTGCCCGGCAGGTGCGGCTCATGGCGTTCGACGTCGACGGGGTGCTGACCGACGGGGTGCTGTATCTCACCGACGGCGGCGAGGAGGTCAAGGGCTTTCACACGCTCGACGGGCTCGGGATGAAGCTCCTGCAGTCGACCGGCGTGGCGGTCGCGCTCATCACGGCGCGGCAATCCCGGCTGGTGGCGAGGCGCGGGGCGGAGCTCGGGATCCCGCACGTCTTCCAGGGGGCCGATGACAAGCTCGCGGTGCTCGAGGACCTGCGCGCGCGGCTCGGGATCGCGATGAGCGCGTGCGGATACATGGGCGACGATCTCCCGGACCTGCCGCTCCTCACGCGCTGCGGGCTGGCGGCGACGGTGCCCGAGGCCCCGGAGGCCGTCCGGGCCCGCGTGCACTACGTGAGCCGCAAGCCGGCCGGCCGCGGCGCCGCGCGCGAGATCTGCGAGCTCATCCTGTCGGCGCAGGGCGCGCTCGACGCGGCGATCGGGAGACATCTCGCGTGAGAGCGCGCGCGAACACGCTCTTCACGCTCGGGCTCGCGGCGGGGCTCGCGATGCTCACCCTCTGGCTCGAGCGCGCGGTGAATGCACCGGCCGGCGGCCGACCCGACCCGTCGCTCCACAATCCCGACTTCATCGTCGAGCGCTTCACGGCGACCACCCTCGACAAGTCCGGGCGCCCGGAGTGGAGACTGATCGCGAAGCGGATGGTGCACTACCCGGATGACGAGACCACCGAACTCGAGGAGCCGCGCCTCCTGCAGCTCCCCGGCGAGGGGCCGCCGGTTCGCATCACCGCCGAGCGCGGCACCGTGACGAAGGACGGCGAGGAGGTCCGGCTCTACGGCAACGTGGTCGTAATCCGCGAGACAACCGGCGCACGGGCCGAGCTCCGGATGGAGACCGCGTACCTCCAGGTGTTTCCGAAGGAGGAACTCGCCGTCACGCCCGAGTCGGTCGTGATCACCGAGGGGCGCTCACGCCTCGCCGGCGTCGGCATGGAGTACAACAACAAGACCCGCCAGTTCACGCTGAAGGCGCGCGTGACCGGCACGCTGGACCGCGAGCGCGGATGAGCCCGCGGCGGCGTGTCCTGGTCCTCGCCCTCGCCGCCGCGCTGGCGGGGGCGGCGCACGCCGAGCGCGCGGACCGCGACAAGCCGCTCAACATCGAGGCCGATCGGATGCTGGCGGACGACGCGAAGCAGACGGTGGAGTTCGATGGGCGGGTGGTGATGACCCAGGGCACGTTCACGCTGCGCGCGGACCGGATCACGGTCCGCCAGGACAAGGACGGCTTCCAGTTCGGCGTCGCCGTCGGCAACCCGGCGACCTTTCGCGAGAAGCGCGACGGCGCGGACGAGTGGATCGAGGGTCAGGCGAAGCGGATCGAGTACGACGGCCGGGCCCAGCGGGTGGAGCTCTTCGACCAGGCGCGCGTCGCCCGCGACAAGGACGAAGTGCGCGGGAACTACATCTCGTACGACCAGCGCGGCGAGGTGTACCGCGTACAGGGCGCGAAGGACACCCAGGCGCAGCCGGCGCGCGATGAGCGCGTGCGCGCGGTGATCCAGCCGAAAAAACGCGATGAGGGGGCGGCGCGCCGCGACGCGCCGCTCGAGCTCAAGGGCGCGCCCGGCCTCGACAGCCCCCGTCAATGAACGAGCCGCTCCTTCGCGGGACGCTCGCCGGGTCGCGCGCCGGCGCCAGGACGAGCCGGTTGCGCACCGCAGCCCTGAACAAGCGCTACAAGAAGCGCACCGTCGTGCGCGACGTCTCGCTCGACGTCGCGAGCGGCGAGGTCGTGGGGTTGCTCGGGCCGAACGGCGCCGGCAAGACCACCTGCTTCTACATGATCGTGGGCCTGGTCGCCGCCGACGGCGGCCGGATCTTCATCGACGAGCGAGATATCACGCGGCTGCCGATTCACCGCCGCGCGCGGCTCGGGCTGTCGTACCTGCCGCAGGAGGCCTCGGTGTTCCGGCGCCTGACCGTGCAGGAGAACGTGCGGGCAGTGCTCGAGCTGATGAACCTGTCGGAGGACGAGATCGCGACGCGGCTCGAGGAGCTGCTCGAGGAGCTCCACGTCGCGCACCTGCGCGATGCGACCGCCCTGTCGCTCTCCGGCGGCGAGCGGCGGCGGGTCGAGATCGCACGGGCGCTCGCGACTCGTCCTGCGTTCATCCTCCTCGACGAGCCGTTTGCGGGGGTCGATCCGATCGCCGTCCTCGACATCCAGCGGATCATCCGGTTCCTCAAAGAGCGCGGGATCGGCGTCCTGATCACCGACCATAACGTCCGGGAAACCCTGGGAATTTGCGATCAAGCGTACATAATTAACGAAGGGTCGGTGCTGGCCGCCGGCAAGCCGGAAGAGATTGTTTATAATGAAAACGTTAGACGTGTTTATCTAGGCGAGCACTTCCGCCTCTGACGCGCGCCCCCGGCGCGCGAGGGAGGAACTGGCGGAGATCGCCTGACCAACGAACCGGGACGCGCCCGAGTCCACCACCCCTGACCGCCCCGCATGAAGCAGACCCTGCAGCTCAAGCTCACTCAGCACCTCACGCTGACGCCGCAGCTGCAGCAATCGATCCGGCTCCTCCAGCTCTCGACGCTGGAGCTCAACCAGGAGCTCGAGCGCTTCCTCGCGGAGAACCCGCTGCTCGAGCGCGACGAAGGCGATGAGGACGGCGCGCCGGCGGCGCGACTGAACGGCGCGTCTACGGTTTCGACCGTCACGGTCGACACGGCGCCGCCGGAGGCGGCGCCGCCACCCGAGGATGATCTGCGTCCCACGGCCGACGACTGGTACCTCGAGACGGGCGGCTCGAGCCCGGCGCGCGACGATTCCGACGAGGCGGAGTATCCGCAGCTCGCCGCCGAGTCCCCGAGCCTGCGCGAGCATCTGCTCCAGCAGCTCTCGCTCATGGCGTTGCCGGACCGCGACCGCAGCCTCATCGCGCTCCTCGTCGACGCGCTCGACGACGACGGCTACCTCACGCAGCCGCTCGAGGAGATCGCGGCCATGCTGCCCGCGGAGCTCGCCGTCGACCCCGACGAGCTCGCGATCGCGCTCAAGCATCTCCAGAATCTCGACCCGACCGGCGTGGGCGCCCGCTCGCCCGCCGAGTGCCTCGAGCTGCAGCTCGTCGCGCTGACCGAGTCGACGCCGGCGCTCCCGATCGCGCTCAGGATCGTGCGCGAGCACCTGCAGCTGCTCGCGGCGCGCGATTTCGCGAAGCTCAAGAAGCTGGTCGGTTGCGACGAGGCGGTGCTCCGGACGGCGCACCGGCTCATCCAGAGCCTCAACCCGCGGCCGGGCGCAGCGTATTCGGCCCTCGAGACGCGCTACGTCGTGGCCGACGTGGTGGTGCGCAAAGTGAAGGGCGTGTGGAGCGCGAGCCTCAATCCCGACGCGATGCCGAAGCTCCGCATCAACCGGGTCTACGCCGACATCCTCCAGTCGAACCGCGGCCAGGGGGGACAGCTCACCTCGCAGCTGCAGGAGGCGCGCTGGCTCATCAAGAACGTCCAGCAGCGCTTCGAGACCATCCAGCGGGTGTCGCAGTCGATCGTCGACCGCCAGCGGCACTTCTTCGATCACGGCGAGGTCGCGATGCGGCCGCTGGTGCTCCGCGAGATCGCCGACGCGCTGGGGTTGCACGAGTCGACGGTGTCGCGCGTCACCACGCAGAAGTTCATGGCGACGCCACGGGGGATCTTCGAGCTCAAGTACTTCTTCGGCAGCCACGTCGCGACCGAGACCGGCGGCGCCTGCTCGGCCACGGCGATCCGCGCGCTCATCAAGCAGCTCGTCGCCGCCGAGGACGCGAAGAAGCCGCTGTCCGATTCGAAGATCTCCCAGATCCTCGGTCAGCAGGGGATCGTCGTCGCGCGGCGCACCATCGCCAAGTACCGGGAGTCGCTGCACATCCCGCCCGTCAACCTGAGGAAGTCGCTGTAAAGGGGCGACTGACCTCGCCCGTTCGACGCGAACGTTGCAACCTCTCCCGTCGGACCCCGGTCGAACTTGGACGCGCGGCTCCCCGGCCCCGCCGTTCAGCCACCCTGCCCCCAAGGAGGTCGCGATGAACCTGACCGTCACCGGCCATCATGTCGTCGTCACGCCCGCGATCCGCAGCTACGTCGAGGCGAAGCTCGAGCGCGTGATGCGACACTGTGACCACGTGACGGCGACAGTGGTGATCCTCTCGGTCGAGAAGCTCCGCCAGAAGGCGGAGGCGAACGTCCACGTGCGCGGCCAGGACATCTACGTCGAGCACGCGGACGCCGACCTGTACGCTGCCATCGACGTCCTCGCCGACAAGCTCGACCGCAAACTGATCAAGTACAAGGACCGGGCCTACGCGAAGCCCCACGACGCGCTCAAGCACCACCCGGAAGAGGGGTAGGCGCGGCGGCCGGCCCGCTTTGTAAAACATCCTTTCAGCCGCAACCGGCGGTGCCGCGCTGCAGTAAGATAGCGTCGCGTTCCCATTTCCGGGCCGTTGCATGAACCTGATCGCCAAGCTGCTGCCGCCATCCAACATCGTCCTCGACGTGGAGGTGAGCAGCAAGAAGCGGATGTTCGAGCAGGTCGGGCTGCTCTTCGAGAATCACCAGGGCGTCGCCCGCAGCCTCGTCTTCGACAGCCTCTTCGCCCGCGAGCGGCTCGGCTCGACGGGTCTCGGGCAGGGTGTCGCAATCCCCCATGGCCGGATCAAGGGTCTGCGCGAGCCGGTGGGTGCGTTCCTCAGGCTCAAGGCCCCGGTGCCCTTCGACGCGCCGGACGGGCGGCCGGTCAATCTGATCTTCGTGCTGCTCGTGCCCGAGCAGGCGACGGAGCAGCATCTCGAGATCCTGTCCGAGCTCGCGCAAATGCTGAGCGACCGGGAGTTCCGCCAGAGCCTCTCCACGGCTGCCGACGCAGCGGCGCTCCATCAGCAGATCACGGCGTGGCAACCCTATGTTGCAGACCAGCGTCGCGCGGCTGTATGAGACGAACCGCGAGAAGCTCCAGCTCTCGTGGATCTGTGGCAAGGCGGGCGGCGGAGCCGTCATCCGCCAGGATGCGACCGAGTCGGCCGCGTTCGTCGGCCACCTGAACCTCATCCACCCGAACCGCATCCAGGTCGTCGGGCGGCACGAGCAGGCCCACGTCACCGCGCTCCAGGGGCCGCGGCTCGAGCGGTTGCTCGAGCTGGGTCTGGCGGCCTCGCCCGCGGCCGTGATCCTTGCCGACGGCGTGCCGGGGCATCCGCGGCTGCTGGAAGTCGCCGAGGCGCGCGGGATCGCGGTGTTCTCGTCGCCGTTGCCCGCCGCGCTCCTGATCGACAAGCTCCGCCGCCATCTCTCGAAGACGCTCGCCGACAGTACGACCCGGCACGGCGTATTCATGGACGTGCTGGGGCTGGGCGTGCTCATCACGGGCGACTCCGGGGTCGGCAAGAGCGAGCTCGGGCTGGAGCTGATCAGCCGCGGCCACGGCCTCGTCGCCGACGACGTGGTCGAGATCTCGCACATCGGCTCGGACACGCTCGAGGGGCGCTGCCCGCCGCTGCTCAAGGACTTCCTCGAAGTGCGCGGGCTGGGCGTGCTCAACATCCGCACGATCTTCGGCGAGACCGCCGTGCGGCCCAAGATGGGCCTGCGTCTCGTCGTGCATCTCGAGCGGCCGACCCCGGCTGCGGCCCCGCCCGCCGAGCGGCTCCCGCTGCACGCGCTCTCGGAAGACATCCTCGGCGTCACCGTGCCGAAGGTGGTGATCCCGGTGGCGGTCGGACGCAACCTCGCGGTGCTGATCGAGGCCGCGGTCCGCAACCACATCCTGCAGCTCCGGGGCTACAACTCGACCGAGGAGTTCGTCCGGCGCCAGCGGGCCGAGATGGAGAAGGACGCCGCGCCGGCTCCACCAGCGTCGACAGGGACGGACGGCGCGCGTTGAAGCAGGGCCGATGACAATCACAACCGCAAGGAGGAAAAGATGAAGCAGCTGATCGCCTGCCTATTCGCCGCCGCCGTCTGCGCGGTGCCCGTCTATGCGCAGCAGCAGCCGAAGGGTGAAGTCAAGAAGGGCGAGCCGAAGAAGGAGCTGACCGAGCAGCAGAAGCGGATGGGCGATTGCAACAAGCAGGCGAGCGCCAAGGGTGTGAAAGGCGACGAGCGCGACAAGTTCATGAGCACGTGTCTCAAGGGCGGGGGCCAGATGACGCAGCAGGACAAGATGACCGCCTGCAACAAGGAAGCGGGTGCCAAGAATCTTAAGGGCGACGATCGCAAGGCGTTCATGAGCAAGTGCTTGAGCGGCTGAGCGTCGCCCGGCCCGTCCCACCCGCGCGCGTTTCGCGCGGGCTTTCTTGTTGGTGGCAGCGGCCCGCCCGCGCTATGCTGCAGCGGTCATGCAGCTGGTGATCATCAGCGGCCTCTCCGGCTCCGGCAAGAGCGTCGCACTGAACGTCCTAGAGGACGCGAGCTTCTATTGCGTCGACAACCTGCCGGCGAAGCTGCTCGCCGAGACCATCGACTTCCTCGCCCAGGCGGGCTACGAGCGCGTCGCGGTCACCGTCGACGCCCGCAGCGGGGCCGCGCTCGCCGAGCTCCCCGCGTCGGCGCGCGCGCTGAAAGCGCGCGGCGTCGACGTTCGGCTCCTGTTCCTCGACGCCAAGAACGAAACCCTGATCAAGCGCTTCTCCGAGACCCGCCGCCGCCACCCGCTGGGCGACGCCAACGCGACCCTCGACGAGGCCATCGCGCGCGAGCGCGACGCGCTGCAGGAAGTCGGCGAGCTCGGCCAGCGCATCGACACGAGCGACCTCGCGCCGAACGCGCTGCGCGGCTGGATCAAGGACCTCGTCCAGCTCGACCGCACCGGCATGACGCTCGCCTTCGAGTCGTTCGGCTTCAAGCAGGGCATCCCGCTCGACGCCGACTTCGTGTTCGACGTGCGCAGCCTGCCGAACCCGTTCTACGACCCGAAGCTGCGCCCGCTCACCGGCCTCGACGAGCCGGTCGTGCGATTCCTCGATGCGCTGCCCGAGGCGCAGCGGATGCTCGGCGACATCGGCGACTACATCGAGCGCTGGCTGCCGGCGTTCGTGCGCGACAACCGCGCCTACCTGACCGTCGCGCTCGGCTGCACCGGCGGCCAGCATCGCTCGGTGTACTTTGCCGAACGGCTCGCCCGACGCTTCCAGGGCCAGGCGCCGGTGCTGGTGCGGCATCGGCAGCTGCCCGCGGCGCGATGAGGGAGGCGGCGGCGGCGCACGCGGCAACCGGGATTTCCGCACGCCGGGGTCGGGATCCGAAGGCCTAAAATCCCACCATGGCCGAGCCGGCGCTCGACGATCTGCCGCTGTTCCCCCTGAACACCGTGCTCTTCCCGGGCGGCGTGCTGCCCCTGCGCGTCTTCGAGACGCGCTACATGGACATGACGCGCGAGTGCCTGAAGCACGACCAGCCCTTCGGCGTGTGTCTCATCCGCGAGGGGGCCGAGGTCGGCACGCCGGCGAAGCCGGAAGGCGTCGGCTGCCTCGCGTACATCACGCACTGGGACATGCAGCAGCTCGGGCTGCTGCAGCTGCGCACGCGCGGGGGGCGACGCTTCCGCGTCCTCGACTCGAGCGTCGCCGGCCAAGGCCTCCTCCGGGCGCGCGTCGAGCTCCTGCCCGACGAGACGGACGCGGACGTGCCGGCGCAGTTCACCGCGCTGCCCGACCTGCTCCGGCTCGTGGTGGCCGACAAGAGCGAGGCCGTGTTCGCCGAGCCGCACGAGTTCGGCAGCGCCTCGTGGGTCGGCTACCGGCTGTCGGAGATCCTGCCGGTGCCGCTCCCCGCCAAGCAGAAGCTGCTCGAGCTCGACGGTGCGCTCACCCGGCTAGAGATCCTCTACCGCTTCCTCGAACAGCGCGGGTTGGTGGGCGGCCGCGCCTGACCGGCCGAGCACCGTCAGGAGCTTTCTCACCGGCACCGGCACCGCGGCGCCGAGCGCCTCCTCGATCGGCAACCAGACCGCGCCCGGCTGCGCCACACCGGGGCGCAGGCGCTGGACGGTGGCGAGGAGCGGCGTGATCTCCAGGGTGAAGTGCGTGAACCCGTGCCGCAAGCCGCCGAGCCGTGCGAGGCCCGCGAGCTCGCAGCCGTGGCGCCGCGCGCTCGCCGCCGCGGAGTCGTCGCCGCGACCGACCTCCGGGAAGCTCCACAGGCCGCCCCACACGCCTACCGACGGACGTTTCTCCAGCAGGATTTCGCCGCCGCGGCGCAGGATGAGCATCGTCGTCCGCCGCGTGGGCACGCGGCGCCGCGGGCGCGGCGTCGGCAGCTCGGCAACGCGGTTCGCGGCGCGGGCTCCGCACGTCGCTCGCACCGGGCAACGCGGGCACTGCGGATTCCGCGCCGTGCACAGCGTCGCACCGAGGTCCATCAGCCCCTGAATGTACGCCGCGTTGTCGCGCGCCGGCACCAGCGACTCGGCGCGGCGCCACAGCTCGCGCTCGACCGTGGCGGCGCCGGGAAAGCCTTCGACGACGAAATGGCGCGCGAGCACGCGCTTCACGTTGCCGTCGAGGATGGCCGCGCGCGCGCCGAACGCGAACCCGGCGATCGCCGCCGCCGTGGACCGGCCGATGCCCGGCAGCGCTTCGATCTCGCGCAGCGCGCGCGGAAACTCGCCGCCGTGCCGCTCGACGATGAGCCCGGCGGCGCGATGCAGGTTGCGCGCCCGCGAGTAGTAGCCGAGCCCGCTCCAGAGCCGCAGCACCTCGTCCTCGTCCGCTGCCGCCAGGCTCGCGATGTCGGGAAAGCGGCTGCGGAAGCGCAGGTAGTACGGCACCACCGCCGCGACCTGCGTCTGCTGGAGCATGATCTCCGCGAGCCAGATGGCGTACGGATCGCGCGCGCCCTGCCAGGGCAGGTCGTGCCGGCCGTGACGCCGCTGCCAGCGGATGATCGCGCGCGCGAACGCGCTCACTTCTTGCGGCCGAAGAGCCCGCGCAACGCGTCCTCGACGCCGCCCGCACCGGGCTGCGCCTGGCTCTGGCCGGCCTTGCCGCCGCCGAGCCGCCGCTCGAGCTCGCGGCCCAGCGCGTCCTGGGCCGCCCCCGCGGCGAGCGCGCCGACGTCGACCGTGTACTTGAGGCTCTCGAACGGCCCGGCGATGTGCACCGGCACGGTCACGCCGGCAACGCGCGCGAGGTCCTTGCCCCCCTGGCCGGTGGAGGTCGCGACGACGGACGCCTTCACCGTGTAGTTCATCGCGCCGGCGCCGATGTCGATGTCGCCGGCGCCGCCGAGCCGCAGCAGCGGCGATTTCCCCTGGAGATCGTCGTTGTGGGCGACGCCGTTCTTGATGACGAAGCTCCCGGTGAGCTCGGTGAAGTCGGTCTTCCTGCCGCTCTGTGCCTGCTGTTCGAGGGCGCGCTTCGACCCGAGCATCGCCTGCGCCGTCCGGATCGCGCCCGGAATGTCGACGCCCTTGACCGCGCCGTCCTTCAGGGCGAGGTTCGCCGTGCCGCCGAGCGCCTTCTTGAGCGCAGTGACGGTCGCCCCCGCCGTGGTGACGTCGAGCGCGACATTGCCCCGGCCTTCGAGGAGATCCTGGTTGGCCACGTCGCGGAGCAGCGGGCCCACGCTGACCCCGGTCAGCTGCTGCTTGACGGCGAACCGGTTGTCGTTGGCGTTCACGGCGGCGGTGCCGGCGAGCGTCCCGTCATAGAGGCGCGCCGACATCGGACTGACGTCGAGCCGTCCGCCGGACGCCTTGATGGCCGCGTTCACCTGCTCGGCCTTGATGTTCTGGACCTGCAGCGCGCCGATCCTGACGTTGCCGGTGGCGTTCAGCGGCTTCAGCGCCGAAAGGTCGATCGGCTTCTCCACCGCCGCCCCGCCTCCGGCGCTCTTCGCGCCGCCCGGTGCGGCCCCCGGCTTCGCCGGCGGGAAATAGCGGTCCACGTTCAGGCGGTCGGCGAGCACGTCGAACTGGATCGCCGGCTGCGCCCAGTTCGTGACACCGACCTTCGCCTGGATGTTCGACTCGTCGACCTTCAGCGCCAGCTCCGCGTTCGCGTTGCGCTTGCCCCAGTCCGCGCGCGCGCCGCCCTGCACCGCCGCCTTCAGGTGCTTGCCCGGAATGTCGGGCCCGCTGACCGTCAGGTCGCCGGCGATGCCGGGCAGCTGCACGGTCCGGGCATCGAGGTTCAGCATCACCGGCGTGCCGAGCTTGCCCTGGATCGCGAGGTTCGCCTGCTTGGCGTCGAGGTCGACGTCGAAGCGCGCGAACCGGATCTCGGCGCCCCTCGCCTCCAGCGCCGAGAGCGCGAGCTTGGCGTCGATGGTCGACTGGGGCTTCACGAGCTTGACCTCGCCGGTGATCGCCTTGCTCTCGGCCTTCTCCGGCGCCAATTGCAGGCGCGGAATCGAGAACTTCGCGTTGAGCCCGTCCTTCGACTTGGCGGCGAGCTCGACGCCGGCGAGGTTGACCCGCTTCGCCGCCGGGTCGAAGTCGACCATCTCGCCGGTGAGGCGGGCGTCGAAGCCGGCGAGACCCGGCGCGTCGCCGGCCGCCTTGAGCTCGAGCGCCGACAGCGCGACCGCCTGGGTCTCGAAGTTGAGCCGATAGCCGGTCTCGAGGTCGACCTGGAGGTTCGCCTGCGGCTGCGCGCCCTCGATCTTCGCCGCGAGCTCGAGCCGGCCCGGGACGCCGCTCGCGATGCGGCCGGTCCGGAGGCGAACGTTCGAGAGGCGCACGTCGGTGCCGTCGCGTTCGTCGCGCCAGCCGATGGCGGCGTTCCGGAGCTCGATCCCGCCGACGTCGATCGCGAGCGGCGGTCCAGCCGGGGTCTCGGCCGGCTTCGGCGCCGGCGGCTCCGGCTTCGCCGCCTGCCCGGTGAGATCGTCGAAATTGGTCCGGCCATCCTTGTAGCGCACGAGGTCGACCGCGAGGCCCGACAAGATCACCCGGTCGACGATCACCTGCTTCGACAAGAGCGGCAGCAGCGCGAGCGCGACCCGTGCCTGCTCGACCTTGGCGAACGGCCTGGTGCCGTTCGGCTCGGAGAGCGCGACCCGCTCGACCTCGGCGCCGATCTTCGGGAAGAAAGTGAGCCCGATCTTGCCGTCCATCGTGAGCGTGCGGCCGGTGCGCTCCTTCACCAGGTTCACGATCTGCGGCTTGTACTCGTTGGGGTCGAACGTCGCCGCGACGATCGCGACCACGACGATCAAGAGCAGGATCAGGCCGCCGACGATCCACGCGATCCACTTGAGAGCTTTCATTTCACCTCACTCGTTGGCCACGCCGAACGGCACGTGGCCGGCGGCGACGTACTTGCGCGCGGACTCGACGTGACCGCGCTGGTCGTCGAAGAAGATGTCGGCCGCGAACGCCTTCAGGAACGGCCCCTTGTCGAGCCCGCCCAGGAACAGGGCTTCGTCAATGCGGATGTCCCAGGCACGGAGCGTCCGTACGACGCGCTCGTGCGCCGGTGCGCTCCGCGCGGTCACGAGCGCGGTGCGGATCGGCGAGCTCTCGGCCGGGTACTCCGACTGGATCCGGTGCAGGGCGGCGAGGAAGCTCTTGAAGGGCCCGCCCGAGAGCGGCGCGCGCGCGGCGCTCACCTCCGCGGTGGTGAAGGCGTCGAGGCCGTCGCGCTTGTAGACCCGCTCGGCCTCGTCCGAGAACAGCACCGCGTCGCCGTCGAACGCGATGCGGAGCTCGGCGGTCCGACCGACGTTCTGGCCGACGTTCGCAGGCAGGATCTGGGCCGCGGCGTGCCCGGCGTCGAGCGCTTTGCGCACGTCCTCGCCGTTCGCCGAGAGGAACAGATGCGCGTCGAACGCGGGGACATAGGGGTAGGTGCTCTCGCCGCCGGTGAATGCCGCACGCGTGATGTCGAGCCGGTAGTGTTCAATCGAGTGCATGATCCTCAGACCCGTGTCCGCCGTGTTGCGCGAGAGCAGGATCACCTCGACGCGTGGCCGCACCGGCGGCAGGACGTTCAGCGCGAGCAGCTTCTTCACCAGCTCGAACGCGACGCCGGGCGCGAGGATCTCGTCTTCGTGCCCGAGCTGGTACTCGTAGTACGCCTCGACGCCCTGCTGCTCGAACACGCGGTTCGACTCCTCGAGGTCGAAGAGCGCGCGCGAGGAGATGGCGACAACGAGCTTGCCGTCGAAGGTGACTGGCATTCCTCAACCGCCGTCGGTGGCGGCGGACACCGCCACGCGTATTCTAGTCGCGCGGCGCCGGTGCCGTCAGATCCTGAACGCTTCGAGCGTTTCCGGCGCGAACAGTTCCTCCGGCGCGAGCCGCCGCTTCGAAAGGCCCTGCTCATGGTGATAGCGCAGGAAGGTGTCGAGCACGTGCCGGTTCGGCTCGAGTCCGTACGCCCACCAGTCGGGGCCGAGCTCGCGCTTCGCGTCGGCGACGTGCGCCGTCAGCCAGGGCAGCATCGCCTTCAGCGCCGCGGTTTCGTCGAGGTCGCGATAGGTCTCGCGCTGCGCCTGGACGAACGCCTTGTACAGGCTCTGGGCGCACCAGCGATGCTGCTCGTAGACGTCACGGCGGATCACGACGGTGTGCATGATCGGGAAGATCCGCGTCCGGCGGAAGTACTCGCGCTCGACGGCGACGTAGTCCTCGAACAATCTGCGGACGGCGTCCGGTCGCGCATGAAAGGTGGACGGCGTGCGGGCGGTGTAGAGCGCGTCGATCTCGCCGTCCGCGAGCATCTGCGCGAGCGTCTGCGTGGGCCCGATCGGCGTGACCTGGATCGACGGTGGCAGGTCGAGCTTGAGCTTCTCGGTGCGCCCGGGCTCCTCCTCACCGCCGGTGAAGTGCTGGACGCCCGTGACCGGGACGCCGTAGTCATCGGCGAGAATGCCGCGGATCCAGACCGGCGCGGTCATCTGGTACTCGGGGCTGCCGACCCGCCGGCCGGCGAGCGCCTCGGGGCGCTCGATCCCGCTCTTCGCCGAGACGAAAATGGACGCGTGCCGGAAGACGCGCGAGGGGAACACCGGGATCGCCACGAACGGCCGGTCGTCGCGGCCGAGCGACATCACGTACGACGACAGCGACATCTCGGAGCAATCGAACTCGCGGCCGCGGAGCATGCGGAAGAAGGTCTCCTCGACCGGGAGCGGCAAGTAGACGAGATCGATGCCTTCCGGCCGGACGCTGCCGTCGGCGAGCGCGCGCGTGCGGTCGTAGTCCCAGCAGGCGAGCGTCATGCGAACCGTACTCATGCGTGAGGGTCTCCGGAGGCTGCGTCGCAGCGATCGTAGCAGCGTAGTTTAGCGGCCTCCCGCATCAGCTCGGCCGCTTGGGATCGGGAAAGAACGTCGCCGCGAGCCGGTTCTTCTGCACCTTCCCGGTCGTCGTGAGCGGCAGCTCCCGCTCGTCGGCGAACCGGATCAGCCGCGGCACCTTGTAGGCTGCGAGCGTCTCGCGGCAAAACGCGCACAGCAACTCCTCGGAGAGCGTCGCTCCCGGCTTGGGCACGATCACCGCGGCGAGCACTTCGTCGCGTGCCGGGTCCGGGACCCCGGTGACGAAGGCGAGATGGACGCCCGGATGC
Source organism: Burkholderiales bacterium (assembly GCA_035286595.1). Taxonomy (GTDB): domain Bacteria; phylum Pseudomonadota; class Gammaproteobacteria; order Burkholderiales; family SG8-39; genus DATEDA01. Next base: position 32,989 of record DATEDA010000035.1, read on the forward strand.
GTCATGAGCACCTCTTCGACCTCGACCGGCGCAACGTTGATCCCGCCGGTCTTGACCATTTCCTTGATCCGGCCGCGAAAGTGGAGACAACCGTCGGTATCCGCCCAGCCGAGGTCGCCGGTCTTGAAATAGCCGCGCTCGTCGAACGACTCGGCGGTGCGCTCCGGGTCCTTGTAGTAGCCGATGGTCACGTACCCCTTCACGCGAATCTCGCCAACCTCTCCGGGCGGTAGTTGCCGACCGGTCTCGGGATCGACGATCCGCTGATCGACGCCAGCGAGCGGTCGTCCGACGTTCGTCAGCCGTTTCTCCAGCGGGTCGGGGGCGTCGGTGACGTTGCAGTTCCCGTAGGTTTCCGTGAGGCCGTAGATGTTGCAGATCTCGCGCGCGCCGAGGTCGACGACCCGCTGGATCTGCTCGGGCGTGCCGATGGTCGCCCCGCCGCGCAGGCTCGCGAGATCGCGCCGCGCTCGGTCCGGATGCTCGTAGAGCGCCTGCCCCATGTTGGGCGTTCCATAGAAAAGCGTGCAGCGCTCCCGCTCGATCAGCTCGAGCGCCGCGCCCGCGTCGAAGTGCTCCTGCAGCACCACGCAGCCGCCGTGGGTCAGGACGTTGAACAGGGCGTTCTCGCAGCCGAGGCCCCAGAAGAGCGACACCGCGAGCCACAGGCGGTCGCGCTCGGTGACGCGCTGGCGCTCGCCGATCTGCCACATGTTCTCGATGAGCGCGAAATGCTGGAGCTGCACGCCCTTCGGCGTCGAGGTCGAGCCCGAGGTGTAGAGCAGGTAGGCGATGTCGCCGGGCGAGATCGCCCGCTGCGCGAGCTCGATCTCCCGCTCCGGGACCTGCTCGGCGAGCGCGGCAAGATCGGCATACCGGAGCCAGCCGGCGGGCGGCTCGCCGCCGACGCAGACGATGCGGCCGAGCAACGGCAGGCGTTCCGCGTGCGGCTCGAGCGCCTTGAGCATCGCGCCGTAGTCGTACCTCAGGAAGCGATCGGCCGCGATCAGGACCGTCGCGTCCGAGTGCCCGAGGATGTACTCGAGCTCCCGGGCGGTCGCCCAGGTGTTGACGCCGACCATGACGCCGCCGAGCGCCGTGATCGCGAGATCGACGACGACCCACTCGGGGCGGTTGCCCATCAGGATCGCGACCTTGTCGCCGCGGCGCACGCCGAGGGCATGCAAGGCGCGCGCGACGCGGCGCACTTCGGTGCGGAGCTGCCGGTAGGTGTAGCGCTGGCCGGAACCGACCAGCGCCTCGCGCTGCGGGAAGCGCCGTGCCAGCTCGTCGATCAGGTCGGGGACGGTCCGGCTGGCTGGCATCGTCGCCATTCCCGAGCCGGCTCCCTCAATCGTCGCGGGCGAGCAGGCGCGCGATGCGCGCAGCGTCCGGGCAGCCGAGGATCTTATCGATCTCGTGGTCCACGCGCTGCGCGCGTGCCGGATCGAACAGGCGCGAGAGCGCCGCCCGGGTGCGCGCCCGGACGCCGGCGGCGTCGAGCGGCGCGAGCGCGGCGAGACGATGGCGGACGCTTCGCCCGTTCTGGAGCGAGACGATGACCTCGGCGCCCTGGCGCTGCGGGAATCCGGCCGCGAACTCGGCGTCGTTCTCGAGACGCACGCGCCGCGCGAGGCTCGCCACGGTCTCGTCGCGGTCATAGCTCCGGTAGAACGCCTCGTCGAGGCGGCCGTGCACGAGCACGGCTGCGACCGCGAGCTGGATGCTCATCTTCGCCTGAAGCGACGAGCCGTACGGACCGGCATGGTCGCAGCCCGGATACGCGATCGCCTCCGGGAAGCTCCGCACGACGACCTGCTCGATCTCGCGCGGCGCGATTGCGTTCGCGTGGCGCACGGCAGCCGCGGCCTGCGCGGGGGTCTGCGCGAAATTGCACGCCGGCGCGGGCTTGTGATAGACGGCGAGGATCTCCCAGTCGCCGTCGAGCTCGAGCGTTGCCCCGGGCTCGCGGCCGTAGGCGGCGTAGAACCCGGCGCGGCCGTCGAGCGCCGACTCGGATGCCCGGGCGCCCGCACGAGCGAGCAGCACCGAAGTCACCGCGTTGCGGGCGGCGAATCCGGGGTGGAAGAACATCTCGTCGCCGCCGGTGTGCGCCCACTCGTTGAATCCGCCGGCGGTGTTCGCCGCAAGCGCGATGGCGCTCGTCATCTCGTCCTCGGAGAGCCGCAGCAGGCGCGCGCCCGCAGCCGCGGCGCCGGTGGCGCCAAAGAGGCCCGTCGGACGAAACCGCCGCGCGACGTCCTTGTCGATCACCGCGTGACCCAGCCGGCCCGTCACCTGATAGCCGGCGGCGGCGGCGGCGATGAGATCGGCGCCGGTCGAGCGCTGGTGTTCCGCGAGCGCGAGCAGCGTCGGCCAGACGACGACGCCGATGTGCGAGACGCTCCGCGTGTGCATGTCCTCCTGGACGAGGCCGTGCGCCGTCGTCGCGTTCGCGAACGCGGCCTCCGCGGCGCTCGCCCGCGCAGGCGATCCGACGAGCGTTGCCTGGTCGCCACCCATTGCCGCGGCGAATTCGACCGCTTGACGGCTCCACGGTAGATCGGTCGCCTGGGCCGCGATGCCGATCAGGTCGAGCAGGCACACCTTCGCCTTGTCGACGACGGGCGCGTCGAGCGCCGTTGCGTCGACCTCGCGGACCCAGCGCGCGATCAAGCGCGCCATCGCGGTGGTCCCGTGGGCCTCAGCCCACCCGGCTCGTGCATCACCCATTCGCGTTGTCCCCGGCCCGATTCGGCGCTAGCATCATAGCGAACAAGAAAACGCCGCGCGACGGTCAAGCGGGCGGCGCCGCAAAGGAGGATTGTCCGTGCGCCCCGTCGAGGCGACCTGCGTCGTCGACTGCAAGAACGTGCTCGGCGAAGGCCCGGTCTGGTGTCCGCGCGAGCAGGTCCTCTGGTGGATCGACATCTCGAGCCCCGCGCTGTGGCGCTTCGATCCGCGCTCCGGCGCGGTCGACCATTGGGCGCTGCCGAGGCCTCCGGGCTCGTTCGCGCTGCGCAATGACGGCGGATTCCTGATCGCTTTCCGGGCCGGCCTCGCCACCCTGGACGAGCCAGGCGGCGAAATCCGCTGGCTCGACGTCCCGGGGCTGGATCTGGGCGACGAGCGGTTCAACGACGGCAAGGCGGATCGCGCGGGCCGCTTCTGGACCGGCACGCTCGACCGCAGGCTCGGGAGTGCGATCGGGCAGCTCTACCGGGTCGAGCCGGGATTCCGCGTCGCCGCCGTGGACCGGGGCTTCACCATCTCAAACGGCATCGGCTGGAGCCCCGACGGCCGCACGATGTATTTCACCGATACGCCGTCGCGGCGGATCTACCGCTACGACTTCGATCCCGCGGCGGGACGGGTCGCGAACCGGCGCGTCTTCGTGGAAGTCGCCGCGGGACACGGCGGCCCGGACGGCATGACCGTGGACGCCGAGGGCCACGTGTGGAGCGCGCAGTTCGATCGCTGGTGCGTCAACCGCTATGCGCCCGACGGCACGCTCGAGCGCAGCATCCGGCTGCCGGTCCAGCGGCCGACGAGCTGCATGTTTGGCGGACCGGATCTCACGACACTGTACGTGACCAGCGCGCGCATGGATCTCGCAGGCGAAGCGCTCGCGGCGCAGCCCCATGCGGGCGGCGTGTTCGCGCTCGAGCCCGGCGTGCACGGGCTTCCCGAGCCGAGATTCAACGGCTGAGCGCGGAGGGCGCGAGGACATGCCGAACAAGGACCTCGCGGGGCGCGTGGCGGTCGCCGGCGTGGGGACGACGCGCTACGGGAAGCTGCCGGAGCACGATGCCTACGATCTCGGCGTCTGGGCGCTCAAGGAAGCGCTCGCCGACTGCGGCCTCGGCTTCGACGACATCGACGGGCTCATCGTCAACCGCATTCCCGACTACCAGCGCTTCGGCGAGATCACCGGCCTCAATCCGCGGTACACGACGATCACTCCCGGGCAGGGCCGGTTCTCCGGCATCTGCATCCAGACCGCGGCCGCGGTGATCGCCGCGGGAATGGCGGAGACGGTCGCGCTTGTGTACGGCAACAACGGTCGCTCGGCCGGCGATCACTACGGCGGCGCGTCGGACGCGTACGGCAGCGGGGGCGCTGGGCTGTGGTTTCCCTATGGCATGACTTCGCCCGGCGCGTTCCACGCGCTGATGATGCGCCGACACATGGAGCAATACGGCACAACCCCCGCGCAGCTCGGCGCGGTTGCGATGGCGTTCCGCAAGCACGCGAGCCTCAACCCGGACGCCGTCATGCGCACGCCGTTCACGCTCGAGGAGTATCTCGCGGCGCGGTTCATCTGCGAGCCGCTGCGCCTCCTCGACTACTGCCTGATCAACGACGGCGGCGTGGCGATGATCCTTACCACCGCCGAGCGGGCGCGCGATCTGCGCAAGCCGCCCGTGTACCTCCGCGGCTTCGCGCAAGCCTCCGAGTTCGCCGGCTCGACTTTCCCGCCCGACGATTTCTGGCGCCGGCCGATCCAGTCGGTCGCCGCAGAGGTGTACCCGATGGCTGGCGTCGGACCCGCCGACATGGACGCGTTGATGATCTACGACAACTTCACGCCGACGGTGCTGTTCTCGCTCGAAGGGTTCGGGTTCTGCCCGGTCGGGGAGAGCGGGCCGTGGGTGGCCGACGGCAAGCTCCAGCTCGGCGGCGCGCTCCCGACGAACACGAGCGGCGGCCATCTCTCCGAGTCTTACATGCAGGGCTGGGCGCTCAACGTGGAGGCGGTGCGCCAGCTGCGCGGCGAATGCGGCGCGCGCCAGGTCGCGGGCGCCGAGCTCATCCAGTACGTGACTGCGGCCCCGGTCATCACGTCGATGATCTACGGCAAGGACGCGCGATGAGCGACTCCGCGAAGCCGCTGCCGCCGGAGGATGCCGCGAACCGCCCATTCTGGGACGGCGCGAAGCGCAGGGTGCTGATGCTCCAGTGCTGTCTCGACTGCGGCCGGCATCGCCTTCCGGCGGCGCGGTACTGTGCCCGGTGCCGTGGGGAGCGGAGCGAGTGGGTCGCGACTTCCGGCGCCGGCGTCGTCGAGTCGTTCTGCACGTTCCACAAGGCCTACTGGCCGGGATTTGAGCGCGAGGTCCCGTACGCCGTCGTGCAGGTCCGGCTCGACGAGGGCGTGCGGCTCTTCAGCAACCTGGTCGACGTTCCCCGCGATCGGATCAAGTCCGGGATGCGCGTGCGGGCGCACTTCGATGCGGTCACGCCCGAGGTCACCCTGGTGAAGTTCGTTCAGGAGTCGAAATGAAGGCAATGGTGGTGCGACAGCCGGGCGGGCTCGATGCGATGAAGGTCGAGCAGATTCCGGAGCCGGTGGCCGGGCCGCGAGACGTGGTCATCAAGGTGGCGGCCTGCGGCGTCTGCTTCCACGACGTGCTGACGCGCAACGGCACCCTGAAGGCCGGCGTGAAGCTGCCGTGCGTGCTCGGGCACGAGATCTCCGGCACCGTGGTCGAGGTCGGGCGCGAGGTATCCCGATTCAAAGCGGGCGATCGCGTGGCGACCGCGCAGCGCTACTACATCTGCGGCGCGTGCCGGTTTTGCCGCAGCGGTCGCGAGACGCTGTGCCCCGACCGGAAGTTCCTCGGCGACTGGGGCCTGGTCGGCGGCTACGCCGAGCACGTGGCGGTCGGCGACGACAACGTCGCGCTCGTTCCCGAGGGCGTGCCGCTCGCCGAGGCCTCGATCGCGGCGTGCGCGATCGGGACGCTCCTCAACGGCGTGCGCGACGTCGGGAAGCTGCAGATGGGGGAGACGGCGCTCGTCACCGGCGCAGGCGGCGGGCTGGGGGTGCACGCGGTGCAGATCGCGCGCCTCGCCGGCGCCTACGTGATCGCGCAGACGACCTCTCCGGACAAGGCCGATCTCATCCGGAAGATGGGCGCACACCACGTCGTCGTCCACGCGCGCGGGGAGGACTTCTCGCCCGAAGTGAAGAAGCTCACCGCGGGCCGCGGCGTCGACGTGCTGATCGACAACGTCGGCACGCCGCTCTTCGAGCCGATGCGCCGCAGTCTCGGCGTCGCCGGGCGCTGGATCCTGATCGGACAGCTCACGGGCCAGTTCGTGCCGTTCAACCCGGCGCAGCTCTTCCTCAAGAACCAGTCGATGTACTCGGTCACCAGCACCTCGCGGAACCAGCTCGAGGACGTGCTCGCGCTGATGCAACGCGGGCAGGTGAAGGCGATCGTGGGCCGGTCGCTGCCGCTCGAGCAGGCTGGCGAGGCGCACGCGCTGGTCGAAGCCGGCCGTGCCGCCGGTCGCATCCTGTTGCGGCCCAACGGATAGCGCGTGGTCTACTCCATCCGCGACCAGACGGCGATCGTCGGCATCGGGCGAAGCGAGTTCGGCCGCTTCCTGCCCGACAGCCAACTCAAGCTCGGGGCGAAGGCCCTGAACGCCGCGCTCGACGACGCCGGCCTCACGCGCGCGGATGTCGACGGCGTCGCGATCCACCTCGGCTGGCCGCTCGGCGTCGACTACGACCGCGTTGCCGAGGCGTACGGGCTGAGCCTCCGCTGGGTGAGCCAGACCTGGCTGCACGGCCGCTTCGTGACGAGCGCGCTGCAGCAGGCGGCGATGGCGGTCGCCTGCGGCCTCGCGAGCGTCGTCGCGTGCGTGACCGCGATCAGCTTTACCCGCGAGCGGCAGATCCTCGGCGGCCCGGGCGATGCCGAGGGCACGCGCGAGGACGGCGGGACGCACGGCGAATCGCCCCCTTACGGGCTCACGGCGCCGGCGGGCGGGGCGGCGCTGGCGATGCAGCGCTACATGGCGCTCTACGGTGCCACGAGCGCCCAGCTCGCCGCGGTGCCGATCGCGTTCCGCAAGCACGCGCTGAAGAGCCCGCACGCGGTGATGAAGAAACCGCTCACGCTCGCCGAGCACCAGGCCGCGCGCATGGTCGTGGACCCGCTGCGGCTCTACGACTGCTGTCTCATCACCGACGGCGCCGCGGTCGTGCTCGTGACTTCCGCGGAGCGTGCGCGCGACCTGAAGAAGGCCCCGGTGTACATCGCCGGGATGCAGGGGCTGCGATCGGGCCGCGACGAATTCATCTTCGCGCCGCGCAGCCTGGGGATCAACCAGCAGCCGACGCGGCGGGAGCCGCCGCCCGAACGCGATCTCGCCGTCTATCGGATGGCGGGGATCGAGCGCAAAGACGTCGCCGGGCTCTATACCTACGACGCATTCTCCCCGGTCGTGCTGTTCGTGCTCGAGCGCTTCGGCTTCTGCGGACCGGGCGAGGCCGCGGGCTGGGTGCAGAACGGGCGAATCGAGCTCGGCGGCGAGCTGCCGATGAACACCTCGGGCGGGCTGCTCTCGGAGGCGCACGTCGGCGGCTGGAACTCGATCCTCGAGATCGTGCGGCAGCTGCGCGGCGCCGCCGGCGAGCGCCAGATCCCGAACGCGCGGCATCTGCAGTGGGGCACCGCCTGGGGAGACTCGGTGATATTCCGGAGCTCACGATGAGCGAGCACACGAAGCCACTGCCCCGAATCACGCCCGACAACCAGCCGTTCTGGGATGCGCTGCGGGAGCGGAAGCTCGTCCTGCCGTACTGCGCGGCCTGCGGCAAACCGCATCTGCCGCCCGGGCCAGTGTGCCCGTTCTGCTTCACGGACCGACTCGAGTGGCGCCCGGCGAGCGGCCGCGGAACGGTCTCGACCTGGACCGTCGTTTACAAGGCGTGGTTTCCGGCGTTCGCCGCCGACATCCCCTACAACGTCGTGCAGGTCGAGCTCGAGGAAGGACCGCGCCTGACCGCGAAGCTCGTCGGCCTGCCGAACGATCGGCTCAAGGTCGGGTTGCCGGTGATGATCGACTTCGACGAGGCGCGGGAAGGCATCCCCCTGCCGCGCTTCCGGCCTGCGACATGAACGATTTCGCCGTCGTCCTCGAGAACGTCCTGCAGGTGCTCACGGCCGGGCTCCTCGTCGGCAGCATCTACGCGCTGATGTGCGTCGGCCTCGGCCTGATCTTCGGCGTCATGCGCGTCATCAACTTCGCCCAGGGCGAGTTCCTCATGCTCGGGATGTACGCGACCCTCTACGCGTTCACCGGGCTCAACCTGGGCGTGATGCTCGGGTCGTACATCGGCCCGATCGTCGGCGCCCTGATCGCCGGGGTCGTGCTCTACTTCGCCGGCCTGCTGATGCACCGCTATCTCCTGATGCGGGTGACGGGGATCCGGGTCGTGGGCAGCGAGGGCGAGGGCCATTACCCGCAGCTCATCCTCACGCTCGGCGTGTCGCTGGTCGTCGCCAACGCGGGCCTCATCTTCTTCGGCTCGATGCCGCAGACCGTGCGCACGCCCCTCTCGACGACCGCGTGGGAGATCGGGCCGTTCATCGGCGACCACGTCTCGATATTCCTGAACAAGGCGCGGAGCGTCGCGTTCCTGGTCTCGGTGGCGATCGCCGTCGCGCTGTACCGGTTCATCGGCCGGACGCGGATCGGCAAGACGCTCCGCGCCGCCGCCGACAATCCCGAGGCCGCGACCTACATGGGCATCGACGTCGATCGCGCGCACAGCATCGCCTTCGCGCTCGGCTGCGCGATCACCGCGGTCGCGGGCGGCCTGGTCGCGACCTACTACCCGTTCCAGCCGTACGTCGGGCTCGACTTCGTGATCATCATGTACGCCGGCGTCGTGCTCGGCGGCATGGGCAGCATCGTCGGCGCGTTCTGGGGCGGGCTGACGATCGGGCTGGTGCAGCAGCTCTCGACCCTCGTGCTGCCGGTGCAGCTCCAGAATGCGGCGATCTTCGTCGTCTTCCTGCTGATCGTCCTGATCCGGCCGGAGGGCCTGTTCGGGCGCAACGTGGAGCGGACATGAGCCCGCGGGGCCGCCCCAAGGGCGAATCCGCGAGCGCGCGAGCCGCGAGGGGAGTCCAATGAGCGGACTCCGGCAGGGCTGGGGCAAACCGCTCGCCGCGATCGCCGCGTTCGCGGCAGCGTACCTCGCCGTCGGGCTGATCGTGCAGAACCAGTACTACCAGCTCATGCTGACTCTGGTTCTCGTCTGGGCAATCATGGGCCTGTCGTGGAACGTCTTCAGCGGCTACTCCGGCCTCATCTCGTTCGGCCACGCGTCGTTCTTCGGCCTCGGCGCGTACACGGTGACGCTGCTGCTCGTGAAGCTCGACATCACCCCCTGGATCGGCATCCCGATCGGCATGGTGGTCGGCATGATCGCCGGTGTCGTCATCGGTTACCCGACGTTTCGCCTGCGGGGACACTACTTCGCGCTCGCGATGCTCGCTTACCCGCTCGCCCTCCTCTACATCTTCGAGTGGCTGGGTTACCAGGAGGTGTCGCTGCCGATGAAGCGGGAAGCTCCGGCCGCCTTCATGCAGTTCGCGGATCACCGGGCGTACGTCGCCATCGCGCTCGCGCTGCTCGTCGCGGCGATGCTGGTCTCGCTCAAGGTCGAGCGCTCCCGCTTCGGGCTCTCGCTCAACGCGCTCAAGCAGAACGAGGCCGCGGCCGAGGCGGCGGGCATCGACACGCTCGCCTGGAAGCTCAAGGCCATCATGATCTCGGGCGCCATGGCCGCCGCCGCGGGCGGGTTCTATGCCGTCGTCCTGCTGATCGTGACGCCGGTGACGGTATTCGGCATGCTGACCTCGGCGCAGGCGCTCATCGTCACACTGTTCGGCGGCGTTGCCACGGTGTGGGGGCCGGTCATCGGGTCGCTCATCCTGATCCCGCTCGCCGAGATCCTGCACGCCGAGCTCGGCCACCGGATCCCGGGCATTCAAGGCGTGGTGTTCGGTCTCGCAATCGTCCTCGTGATCCTGCTCGCCCCAGAAGGCGTGCTGCCACGGATCCGCGACCGGTTCGCGCGTCGCATCGCTCCCGGTGCGGCGCCGGTGCCAGTCGACGTACCGGTCGCGGCCAGCGCGGCAGAACGGCGGGTGCCGACCGGCGAGGTGGTGCTCCGCGTGCTCAATCTCTCGCGCGCCTTCGGCGGATTGCGCGCGGTCCAGGACGTGAGCTTCGAGGTGCGCAAAGGCGAGGTGCTCGGGATCATCGGCCCGAACGGCGCCGGCAAGACCACGCTGTTCAATCTGCTCAACGGCTTCATCCGGCCGGACGCCGGCGAGGTGACGTTCGAGGGCGAGCGCCTGCTCGGGCTTAAGCCGAACCGGATCTGCCGGCGCGGCATCGGCCGAACGTTCCAGATCATGCGGCCGTTCCCGCGCATGACGGTGCTCGACAACGTGCTCGTCGGGGCGTTCGTGGCGGAAGCCGACGACGACCGGGCGGTCGCGGCCGCACGCCAGGCGCTCTCCCGCGCCGGCCTCGCCGCGCGCGCCGATTCGGCTGCGAGCAGCCTGACGACGGTCGAGCTGCGGGAGATGGAGCTCGCCCGCGCGCTCGCCTCGCGGCCGAAGCTGCTGCTGCTCGACGAGACCCTCGCCGGACTGGGTAGCCAGGAGATCGACCGCCTGCTCGCCACCATCAACGCGCTGGCGTCCGAGGGCCTGACGATCGTCATCATCGAGCACACGATGCAGGCCATGGTCCGGCTCGCCGACCGGTTCGTCGTCCTCGACCACGGAGCAGTGCTCGCGCGCGGCAAGCCCGACGAGGTCACCCGCGACCCGAAGGTGATCGAAGCCTATCTGGGCAGGAAATGGATGGCCCATGCTCCGCATTGAGGGGCTCAACGTCGCGTACGGCGGCCTGAAGGCGCTCGTCGACGTCTCGATCTCGGTCGGCGAGGGGAAGTTCGTCGCGATCGTCGGCCCGAACGGCGCCGGCAAGACGACGCTCTTCAAGGCGATCTCGGGCGTGGTGCCGCCGCTCGCGGGGCGCATCACCTTCGACGGTAAGGACCTCCTCGCGTTGCCGGCGGCCCGCCGCGCTCACCTCGGCATCGCCCACGTTCCCGAGGGCCGGCAGATGTTCAAGACCCTCACCGTGCTGGAGAACCTGGAGATGGGCGCGGTCCCACAGCGTGGGCAGGCCGAGTGGGCACGCAACCTCGAGCAGATCTTCACGCTGTTCCCGGTGCTGAGCGAGCGCCGCAACCAGCCGGCGGGAACGCTCTCGGGCGGTGAGCAGCAGATGCTCGCAATCGGCCGGGGCCTCGCGTCGTCGCCGCGGCTGCTGATGCTCGACGAGCCGTCGATGGGTCTCGCGCCGGTGCTCGCCGACCAGATCTTCAACCGGATCGAGGAGATCCACCGCCAGGCCGGGGTCACGGTGCTGCTCGTCGAGCAGCGGGTCGCCGAGGCGCTCGGTTCGTGCGACTATGGCTACGTGCTCGAGTCCGGTCGGCTCGTGCTCGAGGGGCGGCACGAGACCCTGCTCGCCGACGAGCGCGTGAAGCGCGCCTATCTCGGGATGTAGGGTTGGTCAGCAGGTTCTACGGCGTTGTCCACAAAGGAGGAAGCACCAATGAGAGCAGACCGACGGAGAGTGGCCCAAGCCTTGATCGCCGTTTTCGCCGGCGCGGGATTTGCGCTGGCGGCCGCCCCGGCGTGGGCCCAGGTGAAGGACGTCCGGGTGGCGATGATCGCGCCGATGTCGGGGCCTTGGGCGCGCCAGGGCGACCTGATGAAGAAGGGCGCCGACATGGCGATCGAGGAGATCAACAAGGCCGGCGGCATCAAGGCGCTCGGCGGTGCGAAGCTCGTGCTTCTCGTCGTCGACGCGGGGGACAACGCCGAAAAGGCGAAGAACGCCGCCCAGCGCCTGGTCGCCCAGGAGTCCGACGTGATCGGGGCCACGGGCGCGTGGCTGTCCACGTTCACGCTCGCCGTGACCGAGGTCACCGAGCGCGCCGAGCTGCCGGTGCTGACGCTGTCGTACTCCGACCAGATCACCGCGCGCGGCTTCAAGTACGTGTTCCAGACCTCGCCCACCGCGGGCGCGCAGGCGCAGGGCGCGCTGCCCGCGCTGCTCGAGCTGGCGAGGACGGCGACCGGGAAGCCGGCGAAGACGGTCGGGATCATCATGGACAACACCGCCTCCCCGGTGAGCTTCGTGAAGCCGATGCGCGAGGGCGGCCTCGAGAAACTCGGGCTGAAGGTGGTCGTGGACGAGATCTTCACGCCGCCGCTGCCGGACGCGACCTCGGTCGTGCAGAAGGTGCGCAACACCCGGCCCGACATCCTGCTGCTGCTGCCGACGAGCATTCCCGACGACAAGCTCGTGCTCGAGAAGCTGACCGAGATGGGCCTGGGACGCGGCCGCATCCCGGTGATCTCGAACGGCGCGCACATCGGCGCGCCCGACCTGCTCAACGTCATGGGCAAGCACCTGCTCGAAGGCGTGATGACGATCGTCGCCAACTGGGGCGCCAAGGGCCAGGAGCAGCTGATCGCCGACTTCAAGAAGCGCACCGGCGAGCCGTGGATGACCCAGGACTCGATCTCCACCTACGGCGACATGTGGATCTTCAAGGACGCGCTCGAGAAGGCGGGCGCCCCCGACCGCAAGAAGGTCGCGGCGGCGATCCGGGCGATGGATACGACCTCTGGCCCCGCCAAGTACTTCCCCGGCGGGCGGCTCAAGTTCGAGGCGAACGGTCGGCGCGCCGACGCCGGGCTGCTCGTCGTGCAGTGGCAGAACGGCGAGCCGGTCACCGTGTATCCACCGGGCTCGGCGCTCGCGAAGCCGATCTGGCCGAAGCAGTAATCGGCTGGCGCTGGCCGGCACGCGCGAAACCGCGCGCGCCGGCCACTCCATGAGCG